>CAYFKL010000014.1:0-16934 GCA_964343565.1 uncultured Actinomycetes bacterium | reverse complement strand
ATTGGAAGATTCTTGCGCAAACGTAACAGAAGTGAAGACGAAGAGCGCATTACTCTCATAGAGGCTTTAGATGAGATTGAGAATATTCCAGATTTGTCTCCGGATTCAGTGGTTCGATTTAAAGATTTAAAGAGTGAATTGAATTCGTTGAGGCGAGAGATACATCTATCAATTCCTGAGTTAATTTTTCTCATTTATGAAGTACAGAATCTCGGTAGCGAACTAGCCATCGACAGCAGCAATAATCGTTTGAGAAATGTAATGAGGCTAGTTGAAGAAGCAATCAATTTTGGGTCTGGGAGTGCTGGTATTAGAGCATTCTTGAATTATTTAAACGTGGCAGCTGAGCAGGAGCGAGGCCTTAGCGTTGCTGGTGAAGAGGTCGTGCGGGGAGCCATACAAATTATGACCGTTCACGGGGCAAAGGGTTTGGAATGGGACTTGGTAGCAGTACCTGGATTGAATAATGCTGAGGGTTCAAAGTCGGGAAAATCTACGACTGCTTGGATTCATAATCACGCGCGATTGCCATACCCGTTGCGATTAGATCGAGAAGTTCTTCCAAAATTCGCTGGTTTCGCTGGGATGACTGATTTTAAGAGTGCTGGCTTGGTGGTTTCAGAATTTATCGAACAATGCCGAAAAGTGGTTTCAGCAGAAGAGATGAGGTTGGCATATGTGGCATTTACTCGAGCTAAGCATCTCTTAATCGTCACTTCTGGAGATGGGGAGAAAGCCCTCACAGAATCTTCATTGATTGCATTGGTTGCCGGCATACCAGTAAGCGAGTTGCAGATTGAGGAGTATGAACATGCGCTTGCCGAGCGAAGTGCATTTTGGCCAGCACCTAAAAAGGTATTGTCAGAAAACATACGCCAAAGTTTTGAGAAGGGGAGAGCACTTACCGCCTTGCAGATTGAAACCATGTTGGAGCAATCACCCGATTTGCTTCGAGCAGTGAAGGCGCTCAACAGAACCGAACCTCCTAGAGAATTGTTTCCACAACGCTTCTCGGTGTCCGCTTTGGTATCACTTGCCTCAGATGCTGAGTCTGTTCGTACATCGCTTCGACGCCCAATGCCCTCAGCACCGCTTTATGAATCACGAAGGGGTACGGCGTTTCACCTTTGGTTGGAGGAACATCTTCAACGCCCAGCACTTCTTGATCTCGATGATGATGATTCCGAAAATCTGATCACACCTTTGCCTGCCGCAGACCTAAAGTTGCTTCAAGATGCGTGGTTAGCAAGCGAATGGTCAACCAAGAGTGTGCACGAAGTAGAAGTTCCCTTTGAATTAAATCTTGGAGGGATTGTTGTTGTGGGCAGGATCGACGCGATTTATAGAGAGAACAATCAATGGCTTGTTGTTGATTGGAAAACGGGTAAGTCAAAGCAAGGTGAAGAATTACGTGAAGCCTCAGTTCAACTTGCTATCTACCGATTAGCCTGGGCCGCTCTCATGCAATGTGAGTTGACTGAAGTCTCTGCTGCCTTTCATTATGTCTTAGACAAACAGACCGTCACTCCCGTTGATCTCATGAGCGAATCTGAACTAATCAAGCTGATTCGGGAATTTCAATCTCACCCTGAATAGCAAAGTGGTCACTAGTTTGCATTTTAATTCTTTTAGTATCGTTGATCTTCCAGGATTCTTCCCGCGATAGTAAGTAGTCGAGTTGCATCTTTGGTCCCCAACTTGGGTATGTTTGCAAGGATATGAGCGAATTCCATTTTGTTACTTGGTTTAAAATTCTTGGTGGGAGATTTAAGTCACCAGTTAAAAGTGTTGGATTCGGAAAAGTTTGTGCCCATTTTTGAATTTGTCGGAGTTGGTGGATATTAAAGCCTGGAATGAATGAAAGGTGTGTAGTGATGAGTGTGAATTGCGAAAAATGCATTGCCAGTGCAACTCTGGGCTCGTCCTTGATGTAAATCCAGCCCTGTTTCGGAATGAAAATTGGTGCGCCGAACGGAGCAGGTTTCAAAGCAATTGTTTCAGTAGATGTGAATGGAATACGACTTGCGATGCCGACTCCAAATTGTGGTCCAGGGACAATTTTGTCAGTGAAACTCTCGCCTGGAGTTCCACTCAACGCGGGAGCAAAGATCGAATAAGGAAGATTAAGGGTGCTAGAAATTAGCGATAACTGATTATCAAGATTTGTTCGTGGTTGTTGAAGATCAACTTCTTGAACAGAGAGAATATCAATATCATTGAAGGAAGAGAGATCTTGACAAAAAATTTCTTGATCATAGATTCCATCTGGAATTTTGAGTCCATGCAGAATATTCCAATTAGCTATTTTCATTAAGGCTTCTTAATGCCGATTCAACGAATTCTGATTGATCACTGGTAATCCCATGGTAAGCAGTGAAGAGTGGTCCGAGAGATTGGTAGGCGTATGCGCCCGCCCAAACAATGTCAAAATTTGCATTACTTTGCGCGCAATATTCCATCAATACCCGATTAAGTACTTTGGCACCGAATGCTGTAAGTAGATTGCCGAATTCAATGGCTGCTGGGGCAAACTGCAAGTCGCTGAAATCGATAATACCTACCAAAATGCCTTCGCGACTGAGTAGGTGGGGTGGACCAAGGTCTCCATGACAGAGCACATGTGGATCGCTCCATAGTTCATCCATCGAGAGGAGTATTTTCCATTGCTTCAATACTCGCTCAGGCCAGGTCACGACGCTTTCCGTGACACTAAGTTGCTCAAGAGTTCGAGCTTTCCATGTTGTTGTGTCGAGATGTTCTTCAAACTTTTCAATTGGCGTTGAATGGATGGCCACGAGAGCTCGAGCTAAGCCAGTTGCATTATTAAAAATATCTTCTTCTGTGCTCGGAAAGGCATCAATAAATTGATAACCGGTAGCGGGCAAACCATTGAGCACCCCATGAATTTCCGGATTTGGTATCAGTAAATGAATTCTTTCTCTATCTAAAACGTTGAGTATGGCATTCTCTTTAATTAACAAGGGTGCCACATCTGGTCTGCGGGCAACTCTCACGATCCATCGCCGACCAAATTCATCAAATCCGATGACGGTGTCGTAATCCCATCCATCTCCTCCGAATTCAAAAGGTGGGGATAAGCCCACGGTTGATGCTAAAGATGCGAGATCGTCGGACACTGAACTAGGGTTGCACATATGCCGCAAATTCGCAGGGAAGATCTCATGTTGTCGGCATCTGCTGCCAATCCAGGACTGGATCGAGCGGCACATCTGCGCTCAGAGCCTGATTCGCTTGCACAGCGGCCTCATCGACTGCTTCGAGTGCAAAATGGCCAACTTAAAGTAAATGGAAATGCTCTTGATATCGCTCATGAACCAGTTGATTTAGATCAATCAATTTTTTTAGGTTTAGATGGCGACGGGATTGCCTACTTTGTTCAGGCGTTTGATGCTGAAAATTCAGAGGCGATTTCGCTTCGTAATTTGGCTAGTGAACTCTCTATTGAACATCGTTTACTCGCAGCTCATGCGGTAGCACTTATGAATTGGCATGAATCACATCCACACTGTCCGCGATGCGGTCAATCAACGAGAATGTCGTCGTTGGGAAATGCTCGGTATTGCGCGAGTGATGATAAAGAATTCTATCCACGCACTGATGCTGCAGTTATTGTTTTAGTTAAGGATAAGAAGGATCGAATTCTGCTCGGACGTCAATCAAGTTGGCCCAAGGGAAGATTCTCTACATTTGCTGGATTTGTTGAAGCCGGAGAATCCTTTGAGAGCGCGGTCGAAAGAGAAGTATTCGAAGAGTGCGGAGTTCGCTCTCAAGAGATTCACTATTTAGGATCACAACCGTGGCCATTTCCGGCTTCGATAATGGTGGCCTTTGAAATCGAGGCAGAGAATCCAGATGTTGCACGAGCAGACGGAATCGAGATAGAGCAAGTTGCCTGGTTTACCCGAAAAGAATTACTCGATGCTGTTTCTAGCGGAGAAATATTGCTTCCACCGGGGATAAGTATTGCTCGCAGAATGATTGAAAATTGGTATGGCGCAAGATTGTTGGGTGGAGAGGCTTGGCGTTAAGCCACCCCGAGTCGCTTTTTTACTTCCGATATAGATGGATTAGTTGCACTTGATCCATCAGGGAAGACCACAGTTGGTACCGTTTGATTGCCACCGTTAATCTGTTCAACGAGAGCGGCTGCTTCGGGGTGTTCCTCAATATTGATTTCCGAATATTGAATTCCTGCTCGTTCAAGATCACCCTTTAACCTTCGGCAGTAGCCGCACCATGGAGTGGAGTACATGATCATGGGTTTAGTCTCATGCATTTACCAGTGAAGCGCAAAGCCTAGGATTAGTGCGTGTCCAGTCCAGATGAAATTTTGGCAAGGCTTGATGAGCAGCAGCGTCAGGTAGCGTTAACTGACGGGCCTATTGTGGTTTTCGCCGGAGCCGGATCGGGTAAAACTCGAGCGATAACGCACCGAATTGCTTATCGTGAATTGGCTGGGCTAAGCACTGCTCAACACACATTGGCGTTAACTTTTACAACTCGAGCGGCAGGCGAAATGCGCTCTCGCCTTCGTGAATTAGGAGTAGGTAATACGGTTGCTCGAACATTTCACGCAGCGGCTCTTCGTCAACTGAATTACTTTTGGCCCAAAATCACCAAAACACAGATTCCAAGATTGGTTCCGAGTAAGGCGAAATATATTGGAATGGCAATTCGTCAAAATGGTCTAATAGAAAGCAACACTTTATTAGCTGACGTCGGTAGCGAAATTGAGTGGGCAAAAGTTAATCAGATAGATCATGATGATTATCAACAGCAAGCGACAAGTAGAGTGCTTCGTGGTGATTTATCGCTAGAGCAGATGGAACAGATATATAGAGACTACGACGAAATTAAGAATTTAGATGGAGCGATTGATTTTGAGGATGTCTTATTACTAACTGCAGCACTATTGGCAGAATCTCCCATTCATTTAGCGGAAATTCAAGCGCAGTATCGATCCTTTGTAGTCGATGAGTATCAAGATATTTCACCCATTCAACAACGACTTTTGGAATTATGGCTCGGTGACCGCAATCAATTGTGTGCGGTTGGGGATGTGAATCAAACAATTTACTCATTCGCTGGGGCTGATCCTAAGATTTTTATGAATCTTCCACAGCGTTTTCCAGAGGCTACGATTTTGCGCTTAACGACTAACTATCGTTCAACTTCAAATATCGTAAATTTCGCGAACCAAATTAATAAAAACTCAAGTTCTGCACTTGATCTTCATCCGATAAGGCCAAGTGGAGCTGAAATCTCTTTCAACGCGTTTGAAGCTGAAGCCGATGAGGCTGCTCAAATTGCTCGGGAACTTCGAGGCCGCACGGATTTAGATCAGGTGTCGATTCTCTACAGAACAAATTCACAATCTGCAGCACTTGAGAACGCCTTGAACCAGGAACGAGTTGGCTACGCGGTGCGTAACGGAGAAGGCTTTTTTCAGCATCCTAAAGTGCGTGAAGCATTAAGGCTGCTGCGTGCGGAAGCTTTAAGTTCAGAGGTTCAGATAACAGTTGGTGATCGAGTTTTGGAGGTACTACGGGTTTTAAATTGGCACCCCGAATCATCTCCATCAGCGGAAGGTGCCTCTCGTGATGAGTGGGAAATGCTTAATGCTCTGCACAAATTAAGTCAGGAATTCGAAAATTATGATGAATTGATTCAGGAATTAGAAGATAGATCACAACATTCCCATGCTCCCTCTCGCAATGTTGTCACTCTTGCATCGTTGCACTCTGTAAAGGGGATGGAGTGGCCTCAGGTCTACATTATTGGTGTCAATGAAGGAACTATTCCTTACACGTTAGCGAAAGATTCCGCTGCAATCGAAGAAGAACGTCGACTATTTTATGTTGGTGTAACGAGAGCAAAAGATAAATTAGCGATTTCCTGGACTCGACAACCTTCTCAATTTCTCAAGGTTTCTGGCGCACTTGCATCTGCATCAGCTTCATTACCAAGCACGTTAACCTGCATCGTCTGCGGTAAGCCTCTAAAAAGTGGTGGCGAAAAGAAGCGTGGTCGTTGTTCTGATTGTCCGTCGGAATACGATGAACAATTGTTTGAGGATCTTCGAAGTTGGAGATATCGCAAGGCACAAGAACTCGACGTGCCGGCATTCGTGATCTTCACGGATGCCACATTGGAGGCGATTGCGCATCACCTACCCATGAATGACCAACAGCTATTAGCCATTAGTGGCATTGGTGCACGCAAGCTCAATGATTATGGCGCTGACATTCTCCAGTTGGTGAAATCACGCAGCAGCCGGTGAATTTTTTCGAGGACGTCCAGGCATACGTTTCGCCGGAACGACAACACCTCGATCAAATATTTCGCCACCCCAGACTCCACATGGTTCCGAACGAGCGATTGCGCCAGCTAAGCACTCTGCCTTCAACGGGCAGGGTCCACATATTCGCTTAGCCAAATCCAGTTCTCGTTGAGTTTCGCTAAAGAAGAGCTCTGGATCGGTGGTGTGGCAGGGCAATTGCTTATAGGTGGCACTAACTGGTGCTGGAAGTGCGCTTTCACCAAAAGCCCAGCCGGGAATTAGCAGTGGGTTAAGCAGGATGCTCATGTCGCCTCTCTTCTTCAATAAAAAAGGGCCCCGGATCTTTGTGATCCGCGGCCCGAGTTGGGAAAGTTTCTTACTCAGTCGGCGGAATCAGGGCATACCAAAACGCCCACTTGGCCGTGTGGCTAGTGGTGGCGTAATGGAACATCGCCATGATTCCTCCTGAGGCAAGGCTAACCCGAGGAAGTGACTTGGATCAAATGAATTAAGCGATTCTCAGAGATCCCACCGGAAGAAAGGGTGCCGCCTCGGCCCTGAAAGCACCGGCAGCGCTTAATTGACAGAGGATTCCAGTGGTGCCAAGAGTAACCCGATGGATGAGCAGATACTCCGGAGGCAGGTTGAGCGCTAAACCAATTTTCGCGGTTGGATTTCGTGGATCTCCTACCCTCACACTTTGGATTCGCAGCCACTCTCGGGTGTAGTGGAAGTGATCCACTCGTATTGGCTCTACCAGCGGAAGTAAGAAATCCAAGACTGCATTCGGATCGATCTCGATACCAGGCTTGATAAATCCATCTGCTTGTAAACCTTCGTACAGTGCGATTGCATCTCCATCGAGTGCTCTACCGAGTAAGCGCTTCATTGGCTCTGGGAATCCGGCTGGTAATCGATTCACTGCACCGAAATCGAGTACCCCGAGTCTGCCATCGGGAAGCAGTCGAAAATTTCCAGGATGTGGATCGGCGTGCAGCAAACCGGCTCGCTCCGGTGAAGAGAAGTGAAAGCGGGCGATCAGAATTCCGGCTCGATTACGATCTTTTGTACTGCCTTTCGCGATGATGCTTGAAAGTGGTTTTCCTTCAAGCCAAGTTGATACCAGAACTCGAGGTGTGGCAAACAGGACTTCTGGAATAGCAATATCTGGATCATTTTGAAAAACTTCAAAGTACTTTCGTTGAGCTTGAGCTTCGTACTCGTAATCAACTTCTTCAATAATTCGCAATTTCAATTCTTCAAGCAAGGGTTTCATTTCAAGACCTGGCATGAAGAGAGCAAAAATTTTGCTAAATCTTTGTATTTGTCTTAAATCTGAAATTAAAGCCTCCGCAGCACCGGGGTATTGGATTTTCACCGCAACTTCTCGGCCGTCTTTCCAAATAGCTTTATGGACTTGGCCTATAGATGCGCTCGCGGCCGGCTTATCATCAAATTCAAGAAATTTTCTTCGCCACTGAACTCCCAACTGTTCCTTGAGAACTTGATGAACAGTGGCGGCAGGCAGTGGAGGCGCAGCCTCTTGCAATTTGGTGAGAGTTGTTCGATACGGAGCCGCCAATTCCTCAGGAAGCGCGGCTTCAAAAACGGAGAGTGCCTGACCAAACTTCATGGCACCGCCCTTAAGTTCACCCAGTACCTTGAAGACTTGTTCGGCGGTCCGAGCCTGGATTTGGGAGACCACCAATTCCGCAGATTGACCAATTACTCGCTTACCGATCCCAAGCGCACTACGGCCAGCAACCCCCAGCGGGATGGAGGCCAACTTGGCACCGCGGGCGATGCCACTCTTGGGAATCTCAGCCATAGAGACATTCTTTCGGGTGTAGCACGGTTACGCGACTTGAGTGCACCCGCACCTTGGATGAGGTGGCAGCGCTCGAGCAAAAATCTCTCCGGCCGCCTTAACGGTTAGCAGTTGATTTATCAGTGGAGAGGTTCCCTGATCCAGGAATGCTAACCCCAATGTTGCAGCCCATACGCCGGCAAATTGATTCATCATTGGAGAGTTAGTGAGATTCGTGGTGAGTTGATAACCGACATCGATCAGGGATTGACCTTCATATAACCTGATACACGCGATACATAAAGTTTCACCAGGAATTACGAGTGGACCAAAAGTGATCGAATTCGAATAGCTTCGAGAGTAAAGAATTGGCACCTTGTTCTTCATCGCTGCAATTTCAATTTCGGGCGGAAGTTGCCCGAATGCAAGAATCAATTTTGACTTCATGGGATCAATCACACGTTCAATCTTTCGGTGTGATGTTACAGGGATTTTCTTCAGTTGATTGATCAAACTTTGGTCAAATGGATAGGAGACATCACCAAGTTGAAGTAGTCCACCACGAAGTTGATCCAGGTTTACTGGAGTGGGATCGTTGATATAGAAATTTGAGATTCCACTTTGCCAAAGTGCATGAATACAGGATTCGATGCTGATTCGTTCGCCAAGAATCGAAACACTAATGGTTGGCGATTGAAATGGGGATGTTAACCCGAGTTCATCCAATGCAACAGAAATTTCATTTGGCCATGAATCAGGAATTTCATCGAATGGTCCGATACCAGTAAGCACATCCGGTATTTCGATGCCAACTCGTCCGTCACCAACATAGGAAATTGGGGTGGGCAATTGACTTGAGATTGAGAAGAGTCCGGCTCGAAGCGCACCTGTCGATATTTTTTTCATGTTCGCAGCAAACGTCATGCGGTGCTGGCCTCGACGAACTCATCCACAATATAAAAGAGTGAGGGCGCTGAGATTACTCAGCGCCCTCAACTAAAACCGTACAGGTGTGCGTTGATTAAGCTTTGCCCAAGATGCGGTTTAGCGTGGTTCCGCAGACTCCGCACTTGCCCTTGGCCATTCTGCGACCAGATTCAGAGACGACAACGTTTCCTTCGAAATCCCGCTTCGCCTTGCACTTAACGCAGTAAGCCTCGCCCTTGTATGTCTCAGCCATGTGTATTCCTCCCGTTCGTGGGTATCACCATACCCGCCACACGCGGTAGGAATTGGAGTTTTCCGCTGCGACAGCCTGAAAATGCCGGGAAAACCATCCGAAATGTCGGATTTAACCCCGATCGTAGGTCGATCCCGCCTGCCAACCCTCGAGATAGGCGCTCGCTCGCTCCACTTCTGGATAGCGGGCTTCGAGTTGATAGAAGGCCTTGGTGTGGCCAATTTCAATCAGGTGTGCCAACTCGTGAAGGATGACATAGTCGAGTACGTACTCCGGCATGTGGCGCAGTCGATCTGAAATCCTGATCGATCGGTCAACGTCAGTGCAGGATCCCCAGCGCTCCTTCATATTGCTTACCCAGCGGATTGAATCCGGTACTGCTCGGTCATCAAGATAGGTCTTTGCGAGTACTCGCGCCTTTTCTACCAAACCTTCATCGTTTATCCGGTTCTTTAGATCGTGCTTCTTCATCTTCTCCAACATCTCGGCAACTGCTTCTCGCTCTTCCCGTTTTGAGAGCCAATATGGAATCGAGACCACGACGGTCTCGCCCTCGAGATGGGCACCAATGCTTCGTTTTCTTCGTTTACTGCGTCGAACTTCTACCATCCGACTTAGGCCGGGAATGGTAGGAGTAGTCAGATCATCGCCAAAATTCTCTGACTCAATGTTGGTCACATGGAAGAGATTATCTAGTTGTCAACTGTGAACTTGTAGTTGAGAGATCGTGGAGAGCGAAAATTTTGATTTTGCACAGGTGTGGATGGAGATTTCCACTCAATGTGCACGTTCTTTTCTGAATTACCCACAACTTTTCCCCAAGTGATTCCACAATTGTGATTGTCAGATTTATTGGTCGAAAATCGTCGCGCTTCATCTCGTGTTGACGATGTTGGTTAGAACTTCTAAGTTGCTCTTACCAAGCCTCCGGATAACCGGTCGGATGTCTGCAAGGGGAAGGCAGACAACCGAACGTGCGCCCCGGGGGCTTGGCCTTTTAATCTTTTAAATTTCGTACTTAAGTTGTTTTTTGAGCTGCTGCGATAAGCGAATGAAGTGCTTGATCGCAACCTTGAGGAATTGCATCAATAGCAAACCACTTTAAATCAAGAGACTCATTACTAATGATCAAATTTGATGGAGTCGCGGCATCAAGCTTCAATGCAAATTGCACGTCAAGATGGGTCACTAATCCATCTCCTCGGCAATTAATGGTGTGGGCATCAAGTTGGATTGGAGATTGGGAAACAAATTCCAGATCTACTAATCCAGATTCTTCAGCGCACTCACGATGTGCAGCGGATTGAAGTGTGCTGTCATTGGGTTCGCAATGGCCGCCAAGTTGGAGCCACCTTCCCACTTTGGGATGCAGGGTTAGAGCGATTTCGGTTAAGTCTGCTGAAAATAGCAATGCGCTTACGGTGATGTGGGCTGGGGGACAACTCTTATTAAACGCGTCTGCGAAGGTGGAGATATGTTCTAAATAACGATCCCTAAGTTGAGATTGGATATCGTTTGGCGGGATGAATTCGGTGAGTGTTTGAATTGCGTTTGCACGTAAGGTCACGGTTCAAGACCCGATAAATCATCGGGAATGGTTATTTCTTGAATGAATTTATCCGGGTCTTTAATTGTGGCGGCATTTGGAAGTAATCCAGCATGACTCCATAAGTCATCTCTTCCGGTAATGCCGCGAGCTTGTTCAACGATCATCCAAAAATTAGTAGCTTCTCGAGTTAATCGAGGTGAGACCTCTAATCCCACGAGGGCTTGAAAGAGCGCGGTGGAAGCATTGGATGTTGCTCTTTGTCGCCGAGATATTTCTTCTAATTGAATTTGTGCTGGTAATCGTCCAGCAATTGCAACGCTAACAACTTGTGTGACCCAGCCTTCAATTAATGCCAGCAGATTTTCTAAATCTGCCAGCGCCTGCTCTTGTTCAGGAGTCGAATCTGGAGTGAAGAGAGTGCGAGGGTCGGCGCCATTTTCGATGGCATTCATCACGTTCATGGCTTGGTCTGAAATGGCCTGCACGTCAATATGGATTCCCTGGCTATATTTTGAAATGGTTGAAACCAGATGATCTTTAAGCCATGGAACTTGAGTGAGTAAGCGCGTTGTTGCTACTTCTCTCAAAGCTAAGAAGGTACGGATTTGGTGATCATCAATCCCCATGCCCTCGCCCCATGTTTTCACGTTTGCTGGAATTAATGCAGCAACTCCTTTAGGCGCGAGCGGCAGGCACGCATCGCTACTTCCAATAGTTATTTTCGCTAATTCTCCAACAGTATTTCCAACCTGTTGCGCCAACATCATGGATGTCATCTGTTCAAAAATCCCTGCCATCGGACCGGTTGAAAATGCGGCGAAGGGATTATTGGCTCCATCCATTCCGAATTCATTTTGCATTTGTTTGAGAGATTGGTTTAGCCCTTCAGAGAGAGTCTTAGTCATAGGACCGATTAGGGCATTCCAGCCAGCGAGAGTTGATTCCACCCACTCGGCTTTCGACCAAGCTTTCGGATTGATAAGTGCACTTGGGAACATGGTGGCTTCGTTGAGCCACAAGTCGGCTAAGTGAAGAGCAGAAATAATGTCGGCAGATTCTTGTTCTCCAAGTGTCCAATCGCCAGAGGTGATTTTTGAACGTGCAATGTCACGAATGAGATTTTCGGGTGCTTGCCCACCTGAGAAAATTTTCCCTAATTGGGTGAATAACGCACCGAGATCCATATTCTCACCTGATCCGCCAAGATCGCCGGTGAATCCAAAACCGCTGCCCATCTGACAACCCCCTCTAGATAACCGTAACCTTGGGGACGTGGATAATCTTCCCGAAAGCGTCTATGTCGATCTGAGAGCTACCGCGCTGGAACTCGACGAGGTCTATGACCGCGTGGCAGATCCTGCCGCAGGAGGGGTCTCACTCTTTGTTGGTCGGGTACGAGATCTCAATGACGAGAAGAGTGTTTCCCATCTCATCTACGAAGCCCACCCTCAGGCAATTACCGCTCTGGGACAAGTTGCGCAGATGATTGCTTCACAACCTGGGGTTTTAAAAGTCGCAGCGGTACATCGGACTGGTCGGCTTGAAATTGGAGATATTGCTGTGATTTGCATAGTCACTTCGAAACATCGCGATGTTGCATTTGCACAGTGCAAAGAGTTGATTGATACCTTAAAACGAGAAGTTCCAATCTGGAAAAATGAGTTTTATCTCGACGGCACAGAGCACTGGGTTGGCACGCCTTAAGGCTTGTGTCATATTCTTAATGACATGTCCGCGCTAGTTTGGTTATTGATTCCAGTCGTGGCAACGATTGGTGCATCAATCTATGTGGTTTGGAAAGCTAGAGATCGTGGCCCTGCCAAGCCCGAGACTTCAATGGGCGATTACCAGCGCTTCAAGAGCGCATTCGACAAAGACAATTCCTAAGTGCGCATTTTCAAGAATAGATTCACATACTTAGTGGCAACCGCTTGGGGCCTGATTTCTTTAGTTATCCCCTTGCCCTATGTGATTGTTACTGCTGGTGAAACTCAGAACGTTTTGGGAACCATTTCGATAGCAAAGAAAAAGCTTAATTTGATCGAAATCAAAACCATGCCAAGTTATCCAGACAATGGAGAATTGAGATTTACTACCATCTCCGTTACTAATCCAGATTTTGCTCTCCGTGCCATCTATGTGATTCCCGCCTGGATTAATCCGAATCAAAATGTTTTACCGCGGGAAGTAATCTATCCAAAGAGAAAGAGTGTTGCTCAAGTTGAGAAAGAGCAGAAATTACAAATGGTTGACTCTCAACGCGAAGCCAAACTCGCAGCGCTGAATTACTTAAACCAATCGACAAAGATTGAGAACATTACAATTTCAGCGGGTGATGTTGGGGGACCAAGTGCGGGATTGATCTTCGCGCTTGGAATTGTTGAGAAATTAACTCCTGAATCTTTAACCAGAGGGAGAGTCATCGCTGGGACTGGAACGATAAGCGCCAATGGAGAAGTCGGAAAAATTGGTGGAATCGATGAAAAAATTCAAGGAGCTAAATCGGCTAAGGCAAAGATTTTTCTCTCACCGATAGCAAATTGCGCGGATATTTCAAAAAAGCACTCTGATGTTCAAATTGTCGGAGTAAAAAACCTGTCAGCAGCGATCAATTTTCTAAAAGGTAATAACAATGCGGCTGGAATCGAATTGAGGTGCGCACGTGTCTGATCTTCGTGCCACTTTGGTTGAGATAGAGGAGCAATGTTCCAAGGCAGGTTGGCAACGCGGTGTTGTGCTCTATGCGCTGGTACCAACTGCAGATTTATTGGAGAGCGCTCCAGAGATGGCAACTGCGCTCGCGGAGAAAGCGCCGGATTCGTTGACTGCTATTGAGCAAGATCCCATTGAATTAGAGTCAACGATTGAAGAGTTTCTAGCCACCTTGGCATGGGGTCCGGAAGTCTTTGGAGCGGCTTTGGTTCTGGAACGAGTCATCGTGACCGAAGAGCCACCAGCAGAATTGAGTGGCTCAGACCTCGATCGTTGGCTCTCATCGCATGGTCAAGAAGTGCGGCTCGCTGTTGCGGTGCTGCGCGATGGTCAGCGTGAGTGCGCCATGCGCCTTCGAGATTATGACAATGCCGCCTCTGTGATGGTGGGCAAGGACCTGCTTCCAGGCATGGCGGACTCTCTGGCGCTTACGTTCGCCGACTAATTCCGATTATCTACCGCAAGGTAAATTCGCTAGCCTTGCCTCATGCAATCATTTCCTCGCCCTGAGTTTCCAAAACCCGATTTCAGTGGATTGAAAAAGCGTCGTCCACTTTTATTCACATTGGTGATATTGATTGCGATAGCGGCAGTCTTTGCTGGTCTAAGCGGCTTCTATGCAGACTATTTATGGTTCGTTTCAACTGATGCCACTGAAGTTTGGAAAGTTCAATTACTAACCAAAGCAACACTATTTCTCATCTTTGGTTTATTGACGGTTGCCATCGTTCTCTTCAATGCAATTTTGGCCTATCGAAAGCGACCAATTTATGCGCCGCTCTCCTTTGATGGTGAAGTTGCTGATCGATATCGGCAACAAATTGAACCGTTGCGAAAGTTGATCGTCATTGGTGGTGGATTACTCCTCTTCTTCTTTTCCGGATCATCGGGTTCAGGGTTATGGAAAACTTTTTTGGTTTGGAAGAACTCAACGCCATTTGGAAGTTCGGATGCGCAGTTTGGCAAAGACCTTTCGTTCTTCACTTTTGAACTTCCCTGGTACCAATCAATTCTGAGCTGGGGATTTTCCACTCTGATTTTGACGACGATCGTTACCGCTGGCGTGCATTTTCTTTATGGTGGCTTACGAATTCAACCAGGTAGCGATCGTTCTTCTGTTTTGGCACGTGTTCAGATTTCGGTGTTACTGGGCTTGATTGTGCTGCTCAAAGCGGCTGCGTATTACTTCGATCGATTTGCGCTCTCCACTAAAGAAGGCAAATTAATTACTGGACTCTCTTACACCGATGTAAATGCTTCGTTACCTGCAAAAAATATTCTGATGGCGATCGCGATTCTTTGCTCGTTACTCTTCTTTGCAAATATCGTTCGCAAATCTTGGTTGTTGCCTGCAACGGGTGTTGCGCTGATGCTAGTTAGCGCGCTGATTGTTGATGGTGTTTACCCAGCATTAATTCAGCAATTCCAAGTCAAACCTTCTGAATCCTCGAAAGAAGCGCCGTATATCCAACGAAATATTGAGGCAACGCGACTTGCGTATGGAATCGATGGGGTAGAGGTTAAGGATTACCAAGCCACCACTGTGGCAACTGCCGGCCAACTTTCTAATGATGCACAGACCACGGCAAGCATTCGTCTCATGGACCCAAACTTGCTCTCTCCAACGTTTAGGCAGTTGCAGCAGATCAAGCCTTACTACGCATTCGCAAATTCACTTGATATCGATCGATATAAAGTTGGCTCGCAAACCCGTGACATGATCGTGGCGGTTCGCGAAATTGACTTGCAAGGGAGTCCAAGCCGTAACTGGATTAACGATCACTTGGTCTATACCCATGGCTTTGGTTTGGCTGCTGCTTATGGAAACGTGCGGGATGCTGACGGAAAACCTGAATTTACCGAGGGAAATATTCCACCAAGTGGTTCGTTAGGAAAGTATGAGCCACGGGTTTACTTCGGGGAAAATACTCCTGATTATTCGATTGTTGGTGGCGGTTCCTCTCCGGTGGAATTGGATTACCCAGACGATGCTTCACCGAATGGGCAGAAGAATTACACGTACACCGGAAAGGGCGGCGTACCTGTCGGTTCTCTGTTAAACAAATTGGTTTTCGCGATTAAGTACGGCGAACAACGAATCGTGCTTTCCAACTTAATTAATGCTAACTCACGAATCCTTTTTGATCGTGATCCGGTGACCAGAGTTTCCAAGGTTGCGCCTTGGCTAACCCTTGATCGTGATCCATACCCATCCATTGTTGATGGACGAATTATGTGGATCGTCGATGGCTACACCACTTCTTCGTCTTACCCATATTCAAAGAAGACGCTACTCAGTGATGCGGTTGCCGATTCCGTCGGGAATACTGCAACTACTGCAAATTTTGAAACTCCAATCAATTACATGCGAAACTCAGTGAAAGCAACTGTTGATGCCTACGATGGCACGGTCACGCTTTACCAATGGGATGAAAAAGATCCAGTTTTGAAAGTTTGGAGCAAGATTTATCCAGGGATCGTGAAGCCAAAGTCTGCAATATCTAAGGCTCTACTCGATCATATTCGTTATCCAGAAGATATGTTCCGAGTGCAACGTGATGTGCTCAGTCAATATCACGTAACAAATGCATCTGCCTTTTATGGTGGACAAGATTTCTGGCGTATTCCGCGAGATCCTTCAACTTTTGGTCAAAACGCTGCTAACCAACCTCCATACTTTTTGACACTGAAAATGCCAGGCGAGCAGACTGCAAAATTCTCACTGACTACACCATTCGTTCCGCGAGGTGGACGTGAAAACCTCTCTGCATTCGCATCAGTAGTGGCAGAGCCAGGGCCTGATTACGGAAAGATTCACGTATTGCAAGTTCCACGAAGCACCAATATTCCAGGACCTTCGCAAGTGGCATCCAACTTTGAAGCTAAGCCTGTGGTTTCTCAAACACTTACTCTGCTTCGACAAGGTGGCTCGGATGTAGTCTTGGGCAACTTGCTCACGCTACCGGTGGGTGGCGGGTTGCTTTATGTGCAACCTGTTTATGTGAGAGCAGTTGCAAATAGTGCCTCTTATCCACTTTTGCAGAAAGTATTAGTTGCCTTTGGCGATCAAATTGGATTCGACGACACACTTCAAGGGGCTTTGGATCAAGTCTTTGGTGGAAATTCCGGAACCACTGCGACAACGAATACGACTAAGCCGAATACCAATACAACGGCACCTGCAGGTAGTTCTCTCTCATCCGCTCTCAAGGATGCGCAGAAAGCATTTGCAGATAGCCAGGCTGCGTACTCCAAGGGTGACTTCAAGGCATATGGCGAGGCTCTGGGTCGTTTGAAAGATGCGCTTGCCCGAGCCTCAATGGCTTCCTAAAACTGGGATCTACTCACAGATTTGGTAAGAGGGTCGCCTTTCCCATACCATCGC
>CAYFKL010000013.1:7059-16992 GCA_964343565.1 uncultured Actinomycetes bacterium | reverse complement strand
GAAGTATTCGAGGACGGTTCAGTGACTTCTCTTTTTGATGGTCACAGCTAATCTTTTTTCTTCCTTGAAGCAAAGAAAATTCCAGCAATTGTGAGAAGTGGGGTTAGGACTCGAATCACTTTTCGTCCATGGCGAAAATCATGAACTGGCCATTGGGATTTTTTTGCAACTGATTTAAGTTTTGAATCAGGATTAATTACATGTGGTTCGCCAACGAGATAAAGCATCGGCAGATCATTACTGCTATCAGAGTATGCGACGCAGTTGGAAAGTTTTGCGCCTCGCTCTTCAACGAGTTTTCTTACTGCGATTGCTTTTGCTGGGCCATGAAGGAGATCTCCTACTAACCGCCCTGTGTAATAACCTTCACTCTTCTCTGCCGTCGTACCTATCGCGCCTGTGAGCCCGAGGTGTTCCACCATTACTTCAGCCACTTCAACAGGAGTTGCAGTAACTAGCCACACTTCATCGCCAGCCTGTAAATGTTCGCTGACCAACTTCAACGTTCCATCCCAAAGCGCTTCACGAATTCTTTCATCGTAGATCTCTTCGGCAATTGCTCTTAACTCGTCGACGCGATGACCTTTTATAAATCCAAGCGCGCGCTCGCGGATTCGATCAAGTTCGGTCAATCGTTCCTTTCCGCTTAAGCGAAAACGAGTTTGTGCAATTGCCCATTTCGCGAGTTCCCGAGGCCGAAAAAAACCTCTGTGGTAGAGACCGCGGACCAACAAGAAGAGCGTTGAGCCACGCAGCATGGTGTTATCTACGTCGAAGAACGCAATCCGTTTACTCTCCACGGCCACAGCGTACCTTTCTCAACTAGGCTAGGGCGGGTGACAGTCGTGCACTTCCTTCGCCATGGTGAAGTCTTCAATCCTGAGAAGATCCTTTACGGTCGAATGCCGGGTTTTAAACTCTCTGCCCGTGGCTTAGAAATGGCTGAAAGAATCGCACAATGGGGAAGTGATCGACCCATCGCACAGATCTACGCCTCACCTTTAGAAAGAGCTCAGCAAACGGCAACCCCAATCGCACAGAAAAAAAATTTGCCAATCACAACTGATGTTCGGTTGATAGAGGCAGCAAATATTTTTGAAGGAAAGACTTTTGAGGTTGGTTCCGGAGTCTTGTTACGTCCTCAAAGTTGGAAATATCTTTGGAATCCATGGCGTCCATCGTGGGGTGAGCCCTATTCGGAGCTTGTGGATCGCATGACTGAAATCGCTAAGTTTGCAGCCTCAAACAATGTCGGTAAAGAAAGTTTATGCGTTTCACATCAATTGCCGATCTGGATTCTTAGACTCTCCGTTGAGGGGCGTCGATTTTTGCACGACCCTCGAAAGCGAGAATGCACTCTTGCTTCGATCACATCACTAACATTTGATAGTCAATTCAACATCACTGACGTTAGATATAGCGAACCTTGTAAAGATCTATTGCCATGAGAAAGCCATTTCTTCTCCTTCTTGCATTGGTCTTAGTCAGTTGCTCAGCAACAAGTTCAAATCAGGGAGTTGGATTTGTATCTGGAACAGGGGCGACCACGTTTATTAATAAGAACGATCGAGTTTTAGCCCCTAAGTTATCTGGGACTTCCCTGACCGGGGAGAGCATCGCCATTAATTCTGGTGTCGCTGTTGTAAATGTATGGGCTTCCTGGTGTTCTCCCTGCCGAG
This sequence comes from uncultured Actinomycetes bacterium, assembly GCA_964343565.1. Taxonomy (GTDB): domain Bacteria; phylum Actinomycetota; class Actinomycetes; order Nanopelagicales; family Nanopelagicaceae; genus CAYFKL01. The sequence goes on along the minus strand of CAYFKL010000013.1, from coordinate 15,313 downwards.
CAGAGGCCCCCACTCTTCAAGCGCTCTCGACCAAATATCCAAATGTGCAGTTTCTAGGACTTTTGACTCGCGATGACAACACTGCCGCGAAAGCTTTTCTCAAGCGATTCAAAATTACTTACCCAACTCTGCACGATGATTCACTACTTTTAGAGTTTGGGAAGTCGCTGCCTCCAAATGCCATTCCCACCACTGTCGTTATCGATAAGCAGGGCAAAGTGGCCGGCAGAATATCTGGTGAAATCACTGTTGCTTCGCTAAGTGAATTAATAGAAAAAGTGTTGTCAGAATGATAAACAACTTTTCTAATTTGATGATTGATGGAACGCTGCTGCTCGCAATACCAATTGCTGTGCTCGCTGGACTCATATCTTTTCTTTCTCCATGCGTATTGCCGCTCGTGCCAGGCTATCTCTCCTATGCAGCTGGTATGGCAAGTACATCAATTGGCTCTTCAAAAGACCGGCTTCGAATTCTGCTCGGTTCCATACTCTTCGTTTTAGGGTTCACGCTAATTTTTGTTAGTTATGGTTCAATTTTTGGCGGTCTTGGTGCCTTTCTATCTCGTCACCAAAGAACATTTGAAATCATTCTTGGTTTCTTAACGATCATTATGGGATTGCTTTTTTCTGGAGTAATAACTCAATACCGACAGTGGAAAATTCCATTTAAAGCGAAAGGCGGCATTGCTGGTGCGCCGCTTCTTGGAGTTTTGTTCGGTTTGGGCTGGACTCCTTGTTTAGGTCCAGTTATTTCAACGATTATTGGATTAGCGATGACTCAGGGAAGTAGCGGAAGAGGAGCACTACTTGCTGCCGCATACTCTGCCGGCATTGGATTGCCCTTTATTCTTTTTGGCCAATTACTCCAAACTGCTCATGATCGTTTGCGCTTTTTCAGAAGACATGCACGATTTTTATCTTGGTTTGGTGGCGGTTTGCTGATTTTAATCGGTTTATCAGAAGTCACTGGATTGTGGAACGACTTTACAATTCAACTTCGTGGCATGATCACGGAATTCCAGCCGGTGCTTTGATGAGTGAGATTCCTGAGTTAAGTAAGACAGCCAGCCTTCGCTGGCTTTGGCGACAACTAACAAGCATGCGAACCGCATTAATTTTATTGCTTCTGCTCGCTATTGGCTCTATCCCTGGTTCATTAATCCCGCAGCGGGATCAAGATCAAATGAAAGTAGCCAAATTTATTCAAGATCACCCGGTAATCTCACAGTGGTACGAGCGGCTCTCTTTATTCGATGTGTTCGGCTCTCCTTGGTTTAGTGCCATTTATTTGTTGCTGTTTCTCTCTCTCATTGGATGTGTAATTCCAAGACTCACAGTCCATTTAGGTGCACTTAGACAAGCGCCAACCCTGACTCCAAAGAATCTTGATCGACTCCAATATCCCGAAAGGTTTTCATCAACACGGTCAAGTGAAGAAATTTTGGATGTTGCGCAATCCTGGTTCAAGAAGCATCGGTTTAGATTTCTTAGGAATGTAGATTCAATATCGGCGGAAAAGGGTTATGCAAAAGAAACAGGCAATATTGTTTTTCATCTTTCATTAATTCTATTTTTGATTGCAATGGCTATGGGATCCTTAGGCGGGCAGAAAGGTGAAGCGATTGTCATCGAAGATGACACATTTACCAACGTCGCAACCTCTTACGACAATATGTCTCATGGTCACTATTTTGATTTGAAAAATTTAGATAATTTCACTTTGAAAGTTGACAAATTCACCCCTAAATATGAATTAGCTTCTGGGGCACCGCTCGATTATGTTTTGGATGTCACAACTACGGTCAACCAAAAGCAACCAATCAAGCAAATTGTAAAAGTGAATCATCCACTCTCGTTTGGTAATACAAACGTTTATTTGCAAGCAAATGGATACGCACCGGTAGTAACTGTCAGAGATGGAAGTGGAAGCGTTGTTTTTGACGGACCGGTTGCATTCCTCCCGCAGGATTCAAACTTTACTTCTATTGGTGCAATAAAACTTCCCGATGCTCAACCTCAACAAATCGGGTTCATCGGAACTTTCTTGCCAACTGCGGTAATGGATAAAGTAAAGGGTGGTTTTTCATCTTTCCCGGATGCGATAGATCCACGACTGCTGCTCTCCGCTTGGGTGGGCGATCTTGGTTTAGATAAGGGCATCCCACAATCTGTTTATCGTCTTGACACGAATGGGCTAGAGCGAATCGGAATCAAAAATATGGCTATTGGCGATACCTGGAATTTTGCTGAGGGATCCATCACATTCCAGGGCTGGAAGCGTTGGGTAAATCTGCAAATCGTTCGGGATCCTGGAAAAGATTGGGCAATTTCCGGCGCAATCTTGGCGCTTTTTGGCCTAATGCTCACCCTCTTTGTAAAACGGCGACGAATCTGGGTACGAGTTGAATTTTCAGATTCAAGCGGTAGCGTGATTTCTGTAGCCGGATTACAACGACACGAGTATGACGGCTTTCAAGAAGAGATTGCTCGATTAGTTAAGAGGCTAAATGATTGAAACTCCTTGGATAACTTCATCACAGTGGGCTTATCTATCGAATAATTTAATTTATTCAGCCATGGTGGTTTATACCTTGGCAATGTTGCTCACTGCTTGGGAGTTTGCAATCAATCTCAAAAGTGCAGCGGAATTGGTTTCAGATCAGCCAGTGCGAAGTGCGCGACTAGGCAAAATCGCACTCTCTCTCACCGGATTAGCATTTTTGATTCATCTTGCTGGAGTGGTGACACGGGGGATTTCAGCGCTCAGAGTTCCCTGGGGAAATATGTACGAATTTTCGATCACTGGGTCGGTAGCTGTTGCAGGTGTCTATCTCTTGTTAGTAAGAAAATTTCAATTGCGCTGGTTAGCGGTTGTTGTAAACGTCTGTGTTTTGTTGATTCTCGGTACTGCAATCACACTACTTTATCGACCATCTGCACCCTTGGTGCCTGCTTTAAAATCGACGTGGCTAGCAATCCATGTTTCAGCAGCGATCATTTCTGGCGGAGTTTTTCTGTTAGCAAATGCTGTTGCAGCAAGTTATCTCTACCTAGAGCGGTTTGGTGATCACCGTCCGGCATGGGCGATCCGAATCCCGTCACAGGAAAATTTGGATCGATTGCAATATCGGTTGATTGCGTTTGTGTTTCCACTTTGGACTTTTGCCATTATCGCCGGCGCAATCTGGGCCGAATCAGCGTGGGGACGCTATTGGGGGTGGGATCCAAAAGAGACCTGGGCCTTCATAACGTGGGTCGGTTACGCCGCCTATTTACATGCCAGGGCAACGGTCGGATGGAAAGGCCGCCGCGCAGCATGGCTTTGTCTCATCGCCGGTTCAACGTTTTTGTTTAATTATGTTTATGTGAATGTGTGGGGAAGTGGAAAACACACGTACTCTGGTTTAGATAAGTAGATCAAAGACCGCGAAGAAAATCCGGGTCATCGTCCGGAGGAATGATTCGTCGAGGATTATTCTTTTTTCGCTTACGTGGCTTGCCAGCTATAAGCCATGCGATCGAACCAAGTAATTGAATGAACAAAATGATGAGGAGCCATGCCCACTTAGGAAGGTTACGCACTTCGTCTTGATCGGTTCTTGCACAGTCTAAAAGCGCATAAATCGCCAGACCTATATACGCGAAGAAGAGTAAAGCTCGAAGCATGTCTTTATTCTACGATGAAATCGTTAATCCGAAAGTTAAGAAAACTGAGAAGGACATGAGTATCTTGCTGGTGTCAGTGAGTACTGGGATCAGGTCCAGTCCTTTTGCTCCACTCAAGATTGTTCGCATCGGGGTGATCGCAAAAATTCCAGCGGTTAGAGTTATAACGGCTGCTGATCTCCAATAAGACAAACCAGCAACTGAGATGAACGCCACAAAAAGCAGGAATATGTACAATCTCCGAGTCGATGTGTCACCAATTTTGACGGCAAGTGTTTGTTTTCCACTTTTTGCGTCTTGAGGTAAGTCTCTCAAATTATTAGTGATCAAGATTGCACACGCTAGGGATCCCATCGGTACTGCAGAGAGCAATCCCCACCAAGAGAAACTTTCTGTCTGCACATATGCAGTTCCTACCACCGCAACTATTCCGAAAAAGATGAAAACACTAACTTCACCGAGCGCGCGATAGCCGTAAGGGCGCGCACCGCCGGTGTAACCCCAAGCGGCAAGTATTGCGATGGCACCAACCAGAATTAACCAGAGTGAAGTTTGTAGGGCCAGGATCAAACCCGCTGTTGCTGCAATGAGAAAACTTAGTAGCGCCGCGTTTCTAACGGCTCGAGGTGTAGCAGCACCGCTACCCACCAATCTTTTCGGGCCGACTCGATTCGAATCACTGCCTTTGATCCCATCGCTGTAATCGTTAGCAAAGTTGACTCCGACTTGAAGTGCGAGTGCGACGAGAAGTGCTAGTAATGCCCGCACGATATTTACTTGAGGTGCAGCAACACCTGTCCCTACGAGTACAGGAGCAATCGCGGCAGGCAGAGTTTTTGGTCTTGCCCCTGCGCGCCAGTCAGCCCAACTTGTCACTTTTCTCCTCACGCATTTCTGTTAAAGGCATTATTCCCAATTTATCTCTATCTGGCTTTCCCACACCTTTGAGCGGCATAGTCTCAAGTCGAATCAAGCCACGTGGTTTCCAAGCCGGGATTGCTATTGAATTCCGAATTTCTTCGAGACTTAAATTTCCTACCACTGCGACAATGATTTTCTGACCCCATTCAAGATCTGGTTCAGCGAAGACGTGAACATCTTGAATACCTTGAATTTTTCGAATGTGATTTTCTACCTCGATTAATCGGACTTTTTCTCCACCAGAAATTGCAACATCATCGACACGACCCAAGACCTTTAATTTGCCATCTACCAATTCTCCTAAGTCTTGAGTTTTGAATGTTCCCGCGAATAGTTCACCGTTTAGATAACCAAGCCCAACCGCTTGACTGGTGATTGAAATTAAATTTTCATTCAGACTTACACGTGTGCCATTGAGTGGCATCCCGTTATAAACACAACCCCCAGCTGTTTCGCTCATTCCGTAGGTTGTTATTACCTTGATTCCACTCTCACGTGCTTGGTCAAGGAGCGTATCCTCAATTGATCCGCCTCCAACTAGTACTGCATCAAAATTCTTTAAGTAGGCTCGCATTTCTTCATCTTTATTTATTGCCCGATATAACTGAGTTGGAACTATGGCGGTGAAATTTCCTGAGTCTGTAATCTCACTCTTGAGCATGATTGATCTCAGTAAAACCATGATGCCTGCAATGTGGTTGAGAGGGAGTTGAAGAGTCCAGGTATCTCCGGATTTGGCACCAAGAAATTCATGGGTGGCTGTAACGCTTGCTTTCAAGGATTGGATGGTGTGCATCACCAATTTAGGAGAACCCTGACTGCCGCTGGTCTCGACGAGCAGAGCAACATCTGAAGGGACGGATGAGACCTGTGCTGGCTGATGGCTGACGTAAACGGCGGGGGCCGAGGGCTGTTGCCAGAGATCTCGCAAGGCTTGGCTGATCTCTGCTCGTTGCTCTGGAGAAAAGATCACAACTTCTCGCGGCGACGCACTGCTTCTCACGGCTCTAGGCTATCCCCGTGAGTAAGCCAACGAAACGCGAAGCCGCCAGCCGTTCGATCCCAGCCTGGGTTGCCCAGGGAAGTTTCACGGATATCACCTATGAAACCGCTGAAGGTATGGCGAAAATAACCATTAACCGACCTGATGTGCACAATGCATTTAGACCGCAGACCCTATTTGAACTCTCCGAGGCATTCGATATGGCCAGAGATGATGATGCTGTGGGTGTCATCATCTTTACTGGCGCTGGAGGAAAGGCATTCTGCTCCGGTGGTGATATCAGAATTCGAGGTAATGACGGCTATTTGGGTGATGACGCGCTAGCCAAGAAGGGCGTGGGTCGACTCAATGTTTTGGATTTACAAATTCAAATTCGCAGGACGCCCAAACCGGTTGTTGCGATGGTGGCAGGTTGGGCAATTGGTGGCGGACACGTCTTGCATGTGGTGTGTGATTTAACCATCGCGGCGGATAACGCGCGCTTTGGCCAAACCGGTCCCATGGTGGGTTCTTTTGACGGTGGTTATGGATCAGGTTTATTAGCACGACATGTTGGCCAGAAAAAAGCACGAGAGATTTGGTTTCTGTGTCGTAATTATGATGCCAAAGAAGCACTCGATATGGGTCTGGTAAATGCAGTGGTGCCACTTGATGAGTTAGAAGCGGAGACAGTCCAATGGGCACGAGAAATGTTGCGACATTCTCCAATGGCTTTAAGACTTCTGAAAGCATCAATGAACGCAGCTGATGATGGATTGGCTGGCGTGCAGCAACTTGCAGGTGATGCAACTTTGTTGTTCTACTTAACAGAAGAAGGCCAAGAAGGTCGCGACGCTTACAAGGAAAAACGCGAACCTAACTTTGCCAAATTTCCTCGCCGCCCGTAGACACATCACTATGAATCTTGATGCAGTTATCGATTCTCTACATGTGGTTTCGTTGCCACTGCATCAAGAATTTAGAAACGTTACTTATCGAGAAATAGCCATATTCCAAAACCAATTTGGTTGGGGTGAATTTTCTGCATTCCTTGAATATGACGATAATGAGTCTGCACGCTGGTTAAGAGCTGGTCTTGAATGTGCTTCAAGACCATTTCCAAATCGGCATCGTGAAAAAGTTGCTATTAATGCCACTATTCCCGCCGTAAAACCCAAAGATGCATTGGCCGCTCTAGCCCGTTTTGAAGGTTGTGGAACGGTAAAGATTAAAGTGGCTCATCCTCAGCAATCGTTTCAAGAGGATCTCGATCGAATTATTGCAATCCATCGTGAATTTTCTGGAAAAATTCGGCTAGATGCTAATGGAGGCTGGAACTTCAGCGAGGCAGTTAAACATATCAATCAGATTCAGGAACTTATTGGAGAATCTTTTGAATATGTTGAGCAACCAGTTAACTCATTTCAAGATTTAACAAAAATTAGGCAGCAAGTATCGGTGCCGATTGCTGTTGATGAAGGAATCCGCAAGGCGGGAAGAATTTCTCACTTGGACGAAATTGCAGATATTGCAATTCTAAAAGTTGCTCCAATGGGTGGTGTTTATCAGGCATTAGCAATCGCTCATGAAATCGATCTTCCGGTCGTAGTCTCAAGCGCCTTAGACAGCAGTATCGGAATTAGAGCAGGATTGGCGTTAGCGCTCGCAGTTCCAAATCTTTACGGTGCATGTGGTCTTGGCACCATTGATTTAATGTCCGCAGACGTTACTCAAAATCCATTGCGAGCAGAATCTGGTTTCATGAAGGAACGCCCAGTTGAGGTAGATTCGGAATTGCTAAGCCGTTACGCCGTAGATTCGAACCGTTATCAATGGTGGCGGGATCGAATTGAGAGATGTTGGAAATTACTTGAAGTTGAAGGTGAACTGCTATGACTAATGATGCTCTCTTTCAGGCACGGAGTTTAGTCAATCAGTTAGTGGCTTGTGGATTGCAAAATGTTGTGCTTTCACCAGGTTCACGAAATGCTCCACTGGCAATTGCATTCTCTGAAAACGAAAGCATTTCTCTGCACGTAAACATTGATGAAAGGTCTGCTGGATTTTTTGCAGTTGGACTTGCGAAAGCAACTTTGAATATGGTGGCAGTTGTTTGTACTAGCGGTACGGCTGCAGCTAATTACTATCCAGCAATTCTTGAAGCCCACCATAGTGATATACCGCTCTTAGTGATCACTGCCGATCGACCGGAGGAATTACACGGTAAAGGTTCAAATCAAACTACCAATCAGCAATATATGTATGGGGATGCCACATCCAGTTTTATTCATATACCTGCGGGACGAGATGTGAGTTGGCAGCGAAATCTGGTTCATGTTCTTGGTGATCAACGTGGACCGGTACATGTGAATGTCGCTTTTCGTGAACCACTCATTTCAAATGAAGTACCAGAGTATGCACCGAGTATTTCTAATATTTCGCCAACAAAACTCTCGGCATTAACTTCTCTCACGGAAATTGGCATAACACCTAAATCGGTTGTTGTGATAGGTCATGACATCGGAAGTTTAGATACGAAGGAATTGCATCAATGGCTAGGAAAAACTGGTTTTCCCGTGATTGCAGAAAATCCATTGAGTTTTGCTGGAGCACTTCCACACGCTTCACTATGGGTTGATACTCCCAAGGTCCTTGATTCACTTAAACCCGAATCTGTCATCAC
>CAYFKL010000013.1:0-6959 GCA_964343565.1 uncultured Actinomycetes bacterium | reverse complement strand
TGGTCTGAGCCTGCATTAGCAAAGAAAATTTCAGAGAAGTTGAAAAGCGACGATGCTTTGTTTGTTGGCTCATCTAGACCGGTCCGGGATATCGAGGCATTTGCGATACCTCGGGGTGATATTCGAGTATTCGCTAATCGCGGCCTTGCTGGGATTGATGGGAATATTGCAACAGCTAACGGAATCGCATCAGGCATCCCACAGCATCTTTATGCCTATATGGGCGATTTAACTTTTCTGCATGATGTTTCATCTTTACTTTTAAAAACAGAGAATTTGACTCTTGTGGTTGTTAATAATGATGGCGGTGGAATTTTTTCAACATTACCTCAACGTGGCGTAAAAGATTTTGAAATAATCTTCGGCACACCACAACACCAAGATCTTTCTGCAATTGCAGCCGCTTTTGGTCATAGTGTTGAAACGGTTTCAAATTTTCGAGAATTTGAAAGCGCAATGAGAAGTAGACCTAACGTCATCGTTTGCAACATGTCTGATAGAGAATCCAATGCCGATTTACTCAATGCAGTTAAGCAAAGAATTACTCAGGTACTAACCGATTAATGCATCTCGCATTGGTATGAATTTAGCTTGACTTTCTGCCCATTCATCTTCAGCATTTGATCCGCCGACGATTCCGCAACCGGCAAAGAGTCGTACTTTCTGTGGATTGAATGGATCTATTTGAGCGCACCGTAGTGCGATACCCCACTCACCGTCACCGCGAGAGTCAATCCAACCAACTGGCCCTGCATAGCGACCACGATCCATCTCCTCGAGTTCTGCAATGGTTTTACGAGCAATTTCCCAAGGGGTCCCGCACACTGCGGCGGTTGGATGTAGTGCATCTACTAACGTGAGCGCGTTGGTCGATGCGAGCGAATCAGCTACAACTCCAGTTACATCCGTTGCTAGGTGCATGACGTTAGAAAGATGTAAGACGAACGGTGCATCTGGAACATTTATTGAAGAACAGAATGGCTCTAGTGCTTCTTCTACTGAAGCAACAGCATATTCGTGTTCTTCCAAGTCCTTGGATGAACGAGCAAGTGAGGCTGCAAGTGCGAGGTCACGTTCATCATTTCCAGATCGACGAATCGTGCCAGCAAGTACTCTTGAAGTAACTAGACCTTTTGCAAGTCGAACTAATAACTCTGGCGTGGCACCAATCAATCCATCGACTGCAAAGACCCACGTGCTCGGATAAGTCTCAGCAAGGCGTTGCAATACTGCCCTTGCATCAATTGGGGAATTGCTGGTTGCAGATATATCGCGCGCTAAGACCACCTTGTCTAATTTGCCGGCTTGAATTCGTCTGACTGCTTCCGAGACATTGGCTTTCCAATCAGATTCAGTCAGTGATCCTTCGCCCCACGTTAACTCTCCACTTTTCATAACTGGATTGCTTTCATGTACGAGCGGTGGGGGATCGCCGACTCGCGTGATCCAAGTGCTAGATGAACGTTTGCCGACGACAACTCGAGGAATGATGAAGTGTGACTCTTCGTTTTCATCAAACGCAAAGGATCCAAAGGCAATAGGACCAGAACCCGCTAAACGAACATGATCCTGGATGCGAAATCCCTTTAACTGCTCCCGCCACCATTGATTTGCATCTTCGAACCGTTGTCGACCCTTGAACGTTGCTCGAGCAAATTCACCGTAGCCAATGACACCTTGCCCATTTCGAACCCAAGCCAAAGGCGAATTGTCTGGAAGTAATTCCAAGAGGGCGTTGTTGCCATCGAAGGCAATACTTTCAACTTCAATTCTTGCGTTCACGAGAATTAGACATCACGCTTGATGTATTTAACTAGCGACCAGGTTGTTGGCATGAGTAGACCCGCAAAAACAATCTTGATTGCTTCAACTCCCACGAACTTTGTGAAACCATTTTCGATAGCTGCACTTAATGGCATGCTGTAGTACGCAGCAAGGACCAAAACACCTGGCACAAAAATCAACACTTCACCAATGATCATTTGTAAAAGTGCGCTAGGTACTTTGGTATCCCATTTTCTTTCTGCAAGTTTTCCCGTTACAAACGCTGTGAGCAGCATTCCGATCAAATATCCACCAGTAGGTCCAGTAAGCACTGAAAATCCATGATGAGCCTGCGAAAAAATTGGTGCTCCCAAAGCACCTGCTGCCAAATAAAGTGCAAATGTAACTACGCCAAGTGTTGCCCCAAACGAAGTTCCGATGATGAGAACACCTAGAGTTTGTCCGGTTATTGGAACTGGCCATCCTTTGGGTTGCCAGGCCACTTGTGCCATGAGTGAGAGAAATAAGACACCACCAACGACTAGCAAGGCGTTTGCTCGTGCACTGGTTCTCGGTAGCACGGTTGTGCGCAAGACGGTGGCAGTACTCATGTGATCTCCTTAGGTTGGGCAATAGCCTACCGATCACATCTCAATTGGCGGGTTCGGTCGACTCTCGGGAATGATGTGCTCATGAGTAAATTTGGCTTTCGGGCCACGTTGGAGAAGTCGCCGGAACAGGTCGCAGCAATGTTTGACCGGGTGGCTCGGCGCTATGACATCACCAACGACCTGCTCTCGCTTTGGCAGACTCGAAGGTGGCGGGCCGCCGTCAAAGAAGTCATCAATCCAAAAAAAGGTGATGTAGTTCTCGATCTCGCGGCAGGTACTGGAACCTCTTCCCTGCCTCTGAGCGCCACTGGTGCTGATGTGATCGCCTGCGACTTCAGCGTTGGCATGCTTGAAGTTGGGAAAGCTCGCCAGCGAGATTCGGCGATTGCCTGGGGATTTACCGCAGGTGATGCGATGAAACTTCCATTTGCAGATTCAACTTTTGATGCTGTGACGATTTCATTCGGAATTCGAAATGTGCATGACTTCCACAAAGGTTTAGCAGAAATGTTGAGAGTCACCAAGCCCGGCGGTCGATTGGTTATTTGTGAATTTTCACATCCGACTTCATCACTCTTCCGCCGTTTTTATCTTGGCTATCTCATGAGGGCTCTTCCAAAAATTGCGGCAAGAACCTCGTCTAATCCCGATGCTTATCACTACTTAGCTGAGTCGATAAGGGCTTGGCCAGATCAGAAAACATTTGCTAGAAACATTGAGAGCGCAGGCTGGCAGAAGGTCTCTTGGAGAAATTTTTCTGCGGGAATTGTTGCTATCCACCAAGCTCAGAAAGCAATTTAAAGGAGTCATTTATGAGCCCCGAATTCGATGCTGACGTTGTGGTAGTTGGTGCTGGTCCAGGCGGATCAGCAACGGCTGCACACTTATCACGATCGGGCATGCGCACGATTCTTTTGGAAAAAACCATGTTTCCAAGGGAGAAGGTATGCGGTGATGGTTTAACTCCTCGAGCCGTGAAGGAGTTACTCCAACTTAATATTGATTTGACGTCACATGGATGGATTCGAAATAAAGGTTTGAGAATCATCGGTGGTGGACATCAACTTGAGCTACCTTGGCCAGAACTTTCAAATTTTCCGGATTACGGTTTAGTAAGAACGCGTGCTGATCTTGACCACATCCTGGTGAAGAAAGCTGTTGAGAATGGTGCATTGCTGCACGAATCAACCACGGTCACCTCACCAATTCTTGATGGTGAAAGAATCGTTGGAGTTGTAGCAAAAAATAGTGCAGGTGAGGAGCGATCATTTCGTGCTCCAGTGATCATTGCAGCAGATGGAAACTCTTCAAGACTTTCATTAGCAATGGGATTGTCAAAACGAGATGACCGACCTTTAGGCGTCGCGGTTCGAACTTACTTCAAGTCTCCACGTCATGAAGATGATTATTTGGAGTCCTGGCTTGAACTGTGGGACAACGATCGATTACTTCCCGGTTATGGATGGATTTTTGGAGTTGGCGATGGCACTTCCAACGTTGGACTTGGCATATTGAATTCCTCACCTGCATTCGCAAATGTCGATTACAAAGAATTGCTCATGCGATGGGTTGCTGCCATGCCAAGAGAGTGGGGTTACGTTCCGGAGGAGATGACTGGACCCATTCGCGGTGCCGCACTTCCTATGGGATTTAACCGCACACCGCACTACCACCGCGGATTGATGTTGGTAGGAGATGCCGGCGGCATGGTGAACCCTTTCAATGGTGAGGGGATCGCGTATGCCATGGAGTCAGGCCGGATTGCGGCCGAGACGATTTTGAGCGCAAAGGGGTTGTCCGGTTTAGGAGGATTTGACCAGAATCGTCTAGCCACCTATCCCACCCGACTTAAGAGCGAGTGGGGCGGTTACTACACCCTTGGTCGAGCCTTCGTGAAATTGATTGGCAACGACAAGGTGATGAAAGTGGCTACCCAGCGAGGTCTATCGCATCACACTTTGATGCGCTTCACCTTGAAGTTGCTAGCGAATTTGACCGAAGAACGTGGGGGAGATGCGATGGATCGCATAATCAACGCGCTCGCCCGAGTCGTACCTGCCGCCTAATCGCGTCTAGGATTCAGGGGTACAGACGAGAGATTTGGGGTCATGAACCTTTACGTTCCAATCTTGGTTATCGGAGCCATTGGCTTCGGTTTCGCTGCTTTCTCCATTGTGGCTGGCGCGCTCAGTGGCCCGAAGCGTTACAACAGAGCCAAACTCGACGCCTACGAATGTGGAATTGAAGCGTCACCACAAGCACCAGGTGGTGGACGTTTTCCGGTGAAGTACTTCCTAACAGCGATGCTCTTTATTGTGTTTGATATTGAAATTGTTTTTCTTTACCCCTGGGCAGTTTCATTCGATCAAATGGGCTTATTTGGTTTGGTGGAGATGGTGCTCTTTATAGGAACAGTTTTTGTAGCGTATGCCTACGTTTGGCGTCGCGGCGGACTTGAGTGGGAATAACGTGGGAATAGAAGAGAAATTACCAGCAGGATTTTTGCTGACAACGGTAGAAAAATTAGCAGGCTACATTCGTAAGAGTTCGCTTTGGCCAGCAACATTTGGTTTGGCTTGTTGTGCGATCGAGATGATGGCAACTGGTGCGGGTCGGTATGACTTAGCGCGATTTGGAATGGAAGTTTTCCGAGCTTCTCCTCGCCAAGCAGATCTCATGATTGTTGCCGGCCGAGTAAGTCAAAAAATGGCACCGGTACTGCGACAAATTTATGATCAAATGCCAGAACCTAAATGGGTCTTAGCAATGGGCGCGTGTGCATCTTCAGGAGGGATGTTCAACAATTACGCCATTGTGCAAGGCGTTGATCACATTGTTCCGGTAGACATTTATCTTCCTGGATGTCCACCGCGACCTGAAATGTTGATGGATGCAATTTTGAAATTACACGAACAAATTTCAAACGAGCCGCTCGGCGTTGATCGAGAGAAAGTTCGTGCTGAAGTTGAAGCTGCTGCGCTTCGAGCAATCCCGACCATTGAAATGAAGGGATTATTGGCGTGAGCACAGGCATGTTTGGTGTAACTGGAAGTGGTGATACTTCTGGTTACGGTCGTCTGGTAAGAACAACTCCAACTCCTGGTTCTTCAAATCGACCTTTCGGTGGCGACTTCGATTATGTTGCAGATGAATTGGAGCGTGCTTTTCCAGCCTTTAATGAAGCAATAGAAAAAATTGTGGTCGATCGAGGTGAACTAACTCTTCATGTTCGTGTATCACACTTGCTTCAAGTAGCAAAGACTCTACGAGATACACCGACTCTTCGATACGAGATGTGTTTAGGAGTTGTTGGCGCTCACTATCCTGAAGATTCCGGTAGAGAACTTCATGCGATCTATCCGTTGCTCTCGTTAACTCATAATCGAAGAATTCGGATTGAAGTATCAGTTCCAATTTCTCAACCACAGATCCCATCAGTAGTGTCGCTCTGGGCTTCTAACAATTGGCATGAACGAGAAGCATTTGACATGTTTGGAATTGATTTCACTGGTCATCCAGGATTGACTCGCATTTTGATGCCGGATGATTGGCAGAGTTTTCCGCAACGGAAAGATTATGCGTTGGGTGGCGTTCCGGTTGAATACAAAGGTGCCACTGTTCCCCCTCCAGACGAGCGGAGGTCATACCTATGAGTGACACATACACTGACCCATACGCGCAATCACGCGAAACCACCGAGGGAACTGTTTACTCGGTAACCGGTGGTGATTGGGATGACATCGTCAATGAAATTGGTTCAGCAAAAGAAGAGCGCGTTGTGGTCAACATGGGTCCACAGCACCCATCGACCCATGGAGTATTGCGACTGATCCTTGAATTAGAAGGAGAGACAGTCACTGAGGCACGATGTGGCATCGGTTACCTGCACACGGGTATCGAAAAAAATATGGAATATCGGACGTGGACTCAAGGCGTTACGTTCGTAACACGAATGGATTACTTATCTCCATTCTTTAACGAAACCGCTTATTGTCTCGCGGTTGAGAAACTTCTTGGCATTACAGATCAAATTCCTGCTCGGGCGAATGTCATTCGCGTCATGATGATGGAACTGAACCGAATTTCTTCCCACTTGGTAGCACTCGCGACTGGTGGCATGGAACTTGGTGCGTTATCGGCAATGATCTTTGGATTCCGCGAACGCGAATTGGTTCTTGATTTATTTGAATTAATTAGCGGACTGCGCATGAATAGTGCCTATGTGCGACCAGGTGGCGTCCAACAAGATCTGCCAGTTGGTGCGACCGAAAAAATCAGAGAAACAGTTGCTCAACTTCGTAAGAATTTTAAAGATAACGAAAAACTCTTAGTGGGTAACTCAATTTGGGTCGCGCGAACCGATGGAGTCGGATTTCTTGATCTAGCAGGTTGCACAGCACTTGGGATGACCGGGCCAATTCTGCGTGCCACCGGATTGCCTTGGGATCTAAGAAAAACCCAACCTTACTGTGGCTATGAGACCTACGATTTCGATGTAGTGACAGCAACTAGTTCAGATGCTTATGGACGATTCTTGATTCGAATGACTGAAATGGGAGAGTCGCTAAAGATTGTGGAGCAGTG
>CAYFKL010000012.1:0-17094 GCA_964343565.1 uncultured Actinomycetes bacterium | reverse complement strand
TGAACGGAATAATTGCCGACCAATAACGCACTCGGGAATCTTGCCATAGGCTCTGTCTATGACACGGGGGATCCGATGATGGCCAGGCGTGTGGTCAAGGTGAAAGTCGGGCCTTATTACCGATTCGCTGCCCTCTTGATTCGACCCATCCTCTTTGCAATAACGAAGCGAGATTGGCGTGGCATCGAAAACATCCCTACCAAGGGTGGCGCAATAGTTGCGGTGAACCATATTTCCTATGCCGACCCATTAGTTTTTGCACATTTCCTCTTTGATAATGGTCGTCCTCCGCGGTTTCTGGCGAAGTCCGGCCTGTTCAAAGTTCCAATTGTTAAGACCATCATCTTGGGTGCTGGGCAGATTCCGGTTTATCGCGAAAGTGATGGGGCACATCATGCATATCAAGCTGCAGTTGATGCAGTGCAGCGTGGTGAATTACTAGGTGTGTATCCAGAGGCGACGTTGACTAGAGATCCAGATATCTGGCCCATGACTGGAAAGACTGGGGTTGCGCGAATTGCATTAGAGACCAAGGCACCATTAATTCCATGTGCCCAGTGGGGTGCCCAAGAAATAGTTGGTACTTACAGTAAGAAAATTAAATTGTGGCCGCGAACCAAAGTTTCAGTTTGGGCAGGGGCCCCTATCGATCTATCTCCATGGTCTGACAAAGAAATCACTGTTGGGCTACTTACCGAAGTTACCGATCATGTCATGGCTACTATCACTTCTATGCTCGAAGAGATTCGCGGTGAAAAAGCTCCAGATCAACGATTCGATTTACGTAAATCTGGATTGCCCAGAACTGGGAACTTCAAGAAACGTGGCAAACGTGAGTAGCGTCGGAGTCATCGGGGCCGGATCTTGGGGGAGTGCATTTGCACAAATTTTGTCGGATGCTGGTTCAGATGTGGTGTTGTGGGGACGTGATCAGGCTGTAGTTCAAGAAATAAATGAAAGCCACACCAATCAAAAGTTTCATCCAGGAAGAGTTTTACCGAATTCAATTGTGGCTACTTCTGAAATTTCGCAAGCGCTTGAAAGTGAAGTGATTGTTCTAGCAATTCCAACTCAAACTCTTCGGGAGAACTTACGCGCTTGGGTAGATCTTGCGCCCACAGATGCTCCGATTGTTAGTTTGTTGAAAGGGCTGGAAGTTTCAAGCACTCGCCGCGTAAGCGAGATTGTTGGAGATGAATGGCAGATTGGAAGCGATCGATTCGCGATGGTAACCGGTCCGAACTTGGCTGGAGAAATCATCGCCCGTGAGCCGGCAGCAGGCGTGGTTGCATCAACTTCGGCACAACTTGCAAAACGAATTCAATCGCTAAGTTCTGCCCCCTACTTTCGTCCGTACACCACCGATGATGTCGTGGGTTGTGAGATTGCCGGGATTGGTAAGAACGTCATTGCGTTATCAGTTGGTATGGCCGTTGGTTTAGGAATGGGCGATAACACCAAAGCCACAGTGATAACACGAGGTTTAGCTGAGATTTCTCGGTTAGGCGCTGCAATGGGTGCTGATCCTGCGACATTTGCCGGACTTGCCGGCTTGGGGGATCTGGTTGCAACGTGCTCGTCGCCACTTTCGCGAAATAGATCTTTTGGCGAACGGCTCGGGCAAGGACTCTCATTAATCGAGACTCAGGCAGCTACCTCGACAACAGCAGAGGCAGTTAAAAGTGCTGCACCGCTTTTGGAACTTGCCCATAAATTTCGAGTGGATATGCCAATCACTGAAGCAGTGGTTGAAGTGGTGAATGGCAGATTGAAACCACCGGAGGCGGTGCGACTTTTGATGGGTCGCACCAAGAAATCCGAGTAAGGTCTAACTATGCGTACGCGAGTGGCTCTACTCTGCGGTGGTCGGAGTCAAGAACACTCAATTTCGTTGATCTCAGCGGCAAATGTGTTGGCGGCAATTGATCCGGAAAAGTTTGAGGTCACCGTCATCGGGATCGCAAAAGATGGTGGCTGGAAAATTGTTAGCGATCCTAATTTTGCTATTCAGGATGGAGTTTTGCCCGTCGTATCTGACCCGACCCACAACGCGTTACAAGGACCGTCATTGCTCAATGGACATGATGTGATTTTTCCACTCTTGCATGGCGCCTATGGAGAAGATGGCGCTATCCAAGGTTTATTAGAAAGCTCCGGAATGCGTTACGTAGGCTCGGGAGTTTTAGCATCAGCAATGGCGATGGAAAAAGGCGCCATGAAACAGATCCTTACTAGCGCCCAACTTGCAACTCCTGATCACGTTACTTTTCGACTCATCGATTGGGCTAGCGAACCTCGAGAGGTCGAAGCAGAAATTTTGGAGCATTTGCAGTTGCCTATATTTGTTAAACCTTCGCGTGCCGGTTCTAGTCAAGGGGTTACAAAAGTAAAGAGTGCCAGCGAATTAGGACCGGCGATTGAATTAGCCGGGGCTCACGATTCCCGAATTATTGTGGAGCAAGGAGTCGATGCGCGAGAAATTGAATGCGCAGTTTTGCAAGATGCCACTGGTGAAATTCTAGTTTCGGTGCCAGGTGAAATTCTTGTCGATAAGAAATTTGAATTTTACGATTTTGATGCGAAATATATAGATGGCTCGACAAAGTTAGTTATTCCTGCAGATGTTTCTTCCGAACTCGCAAGAGAAATGCAAGAAATGGCTCGAGAAGCATTCATAGCCATGCAGTGCGAGGGATTAGCAAGAGTGGATTTCTTTCTTACTCCAGATGGCCCCATGCTCAATGAGATCAATACTATGCCTGGTTTCACCTCAGGCTCCATGTATCCATTGCTATGGGCAGCAAGTGGAATCGACTACAAGACTCTGATTACATTATTAATTGAAGAAGCATTAGCCCGGCCACTCACAATTTTTCGTTAGCCATGAATGATTTAGGCGCAATTGGCGAGTTCGGATTAATAGCTCAAATTGCAAAATTGAAATCAGATCAAGGTGATCACGTAGTTCTTGGCATTGGAGATGATGCAGCGCTATTGAAACCATCCAAACACTTAACCGCCCTAACCATGGACATGGCAGTTGAAGGCGTGCACTTCCGCCGAGATTGGTCTTCTGCAATTGAGATCGGTCGCAAGATAGCGGCTGCAAATCTTGCCGATGTTGCGGCGATGGGAGGCAGAGCGCAATCCCTCGTCGTTGGATTAGCTGCGCCCAAGACTCTAGAAGTTGAGTGGGCGCTGGATTTGGCTCGGGGCATCGGGATGGAATGTGAAAGAGAGCATTGTGCTTTGGTGGGCGGCGACACTGTTCAATCAGAGAGAATCGTGATTTCAATCGCAGCAATGGGTGAGGTGGAGCACCCAGTAAGGCGAAGTGGTGCGCAAGTGGGCGATCTAATTTATCTGATTGGTTTGACTGGCCTCTCTGCCGCTGGACTCTATGCGCTCTCGCATGACCTCTCGGGTTTTGATTTATTGAAAGAGGCGCATCGAGTTCCGCGTCCACTCTACGAACAAGCTCGTCAGGTTGCGAAAAATTCTGAAGTACATGCCATGTGTGATGTGAGTGATGGCTTGATCGCTGACCTAACTCATATCGCTCAAGCCAGTAAAGTTGAATGTGAGATAGACGGCAACAAACTTGACGTTGTTCGACTTATCGAGTTGGCGGAAGTTGCAGGGATGGATCCAAAAACTTGGGCCTTAACCGGTGGTGAAGATCATGCATTTCTAGTGGTCGCATCTTCATTGGCTGATCTTTTGAATCAGGAGAATCTGATTTGCCGTGAGATTGGAACTGTTACCGCAACGCACTCGACTGGGATAGTGCATCTAGTTAACGGCCCCCAAAGTGGCGTAGCCAACTCAGGCTTTGATCATTTTAGAATTTCGCCATGAGCTCCCTTAAACGAGTACTGACGATCGCTGGTTCAGATAGCGGTGGTGGAGCTGGCATTCAAGCCGATCTCAAAACCATGTTGGCGTGTGGAGTTCATGGGATGAGCGTGGTCACCGCGATTACTGCTCAAAACTCGCTCGGTGTTCAAGGTGTTTGGGAACTCCCGGTTGATGCGATAGAAAAACAATTTAATTCTGTCGTCGATGACATTGGTGTAGATGCAGTCAAAACCGGAATGTTGGCATCGGTTGAAGTGGTTGAAGCAGTTGCAGGATTAATTGAACGTTTGCCAGCCCATGTCGCCGTAGTGGTTGACCCAGTTGGAGTAAGCAAACATGGAGATTCCCTTTTAGCATCTGATGCAGTTGAAGTGATGCGTGAGAAATTACTTCCACTTGCAACTGTCATCACTCCAAATTTATTTGAAGTTGCTCAACTCACGGGTTTAACTGTTTCTGATGTGAGTGCGATGCCCCATGCCGCAGATGCCTTACTTGCGTTTGGTCCAGAGTGGGTTCTTGTAAAAGGTGGCCACTTATCCGGGGCGGCTACAGATTTGTTATCTAACGGTCGAGAGACTTTTCATTTCACGGCAGAACGTCACGATAACCGACATACTCATGGCACTGGTTGCACTCTGGCTTCAGCGATCGCCAGTTTCTTGGCGCAAGGTGAAAAGATGCCCGATGCAGTAGCAAGTGCGAAAGAGTACATAACTGGAGCGATTCAAGCCGGCTTTAGTTTGGGTTCTGGAATAGGTCCAGTCGATCACGGATGGAAGAACCGAGATTAATTAAGCAGAGCGAGCGACTTTGCCGGCCTTTAAGCAGGCTACGCAAACATTGACGCGCTTCGGGGTGCCCTTGATGATGGCGCGAACTCGCTGGATGTTTGGGTTCCAGCGTCGTGAAGTGCGGATATGGCTATGAGAGATGCTGTTGCCCCAACTTGGGCCTTTGCCACAGATCTCACACTTGGATGCCATGGTGCTACTCCTTCGATATTCACTGTCATTGACGTTCAATACCAGTGGGTTTACTGCTACTAAGCGCTGAACGAGCCCGTGAAGAGCCCGACCAACCCGGTTAACGCTGAGAAAGATTAGCCGAGAGCCGGCTCTGGGGGGAAATCGGCATTAGCCTTCGTGTTGTGCAAGCGATGCTACGGGCCTGGATTGAGCGGGCCACTGCCTCCCTTGCTGCGGCGCGGGCTGGGCTCAATAGCGAGAATGTTTACCCAGTAGCCGATGGGGATACCGGTACCAATGTCTGGGCCACACTGGAAGCGGGTCGTAATGGTCTGGCTACATCGGATTATGAAAGTGATAGCGCACTATTGAGTGCGTTTGCTCGAGGGGCGTTGCTTGGAGCACGCGGAAATTCTGGTGTGATCGCAAGTCAAATCCTTACCGGCTTTGCCAGAGGTTTTTCAGAGGGTTTTGTTGCCGCATTTAAGAGCGCTGAAGTTGCTGCATATCAAGCGGTATCGGAACCGCGAGAATCGACGATCTTAAGTGGTATTCGTTCCGCTGCGCTCGCTGCTGCAGATCTGCAGGCAGATGATCCTGCCGCATCGGATCTTGACATTATTCGAGCCGCTTGGAGTGCCGCTCGTGCGGAAGCGATTCGAACTGCTTCTAATCCACCGATTCCGGCTGCAATGGGAATCATCGATGCTGGTGCGCATGCATTAGAGCGAATGTTGGCGGCAATGGTTGAAACATTTGATCCGCAAGCCGGGGAAATTTCGGGGATTGAATTTACTCCACGCGCAAATGCCACACGACAGAGTGCAACTGACGGAGAGTTTGAAGTGATGTATCTACTTCAATCGAATTCCGAAAATTCGGTGCAGCAATTAAAGAGCGAACTCGAGAGAATTGGCTCGAGTGTGCTTGTAGTGGGTGAATCGCCAACATGGAATGTTCATGTCCATTTGGATAATGCTGGTGCAGCGATCGAGGCTGGGCTAAATGCAGGCCGTCCATTCCAAATTCGTATCTCAACCTTAACCGATCACACCGAATTAGTAGTTGGTCGAAAAGTGATAACCGTGGCAAATGGATCAGGGTTTTCAGAATTGTTGCACCAGTCCCACGTTACAGTCATTGAAGCATTGGACTCGCGTCGAGTTGAGTCTCAAGAGTGGGTAGATGCAGCAATTGGGGCCAACGAAGTTCTGTTGTTGCCGCACGACAATGCGGGAAAGCGAAGCGCTGAAGGGGCAGTTACTGCTATTCGTAGATCAGGAGCCAGAGTTGCAGTGCTCCCGTCACATTCACCGGTACAAACTTTAGCTGCAATCGCAATCCATGATGCTGATTTGAAATTTGATGATGCGATGGTTGCAATGACCGAAGTTATTGCCCACTCCCAGTATGCAACTTTGGCGATTGCTCGAAGAGAAATCGAAACTCCTGTTGGCACATGTGCGGTAGGTGATCACTTGGGGCTGATAAATGGAGTCATACGAGTGATCACTCCAACTATTGAAGCGGCAATTTCAGAGACGCTACAGAGAATGCTGATATCGGGTGGTGAATTACTCACGATCGTGATCGGTAAGGACGCAACTGAAGAACTTGCAATTTTTGCAGAGCAACAAGCCCGGAACCTCAATCCTCGAATAGAAGTTTCCATCTTGCATGGTGGACAAGCCTGGTATCCACTCTTATTTGGCTTGGAGTAGAGCGTGCTAACACAATCTCTAAAGTCGGTGATCGGGGACAAAACTGCGAAAGCACTCGATACTGGACTTGGTCTGAAAACGGTTGAGGATCTTTTGCGACATTACCCTCGTCGCTATGCCGAGAGAGGCGAACTAACTGCGCTGAACAGTTTGAATGATGGCGACTTAGTGACCATTGTGGGAGAAATATCCAAGGTCACAAATCGGCAGTGGAAAACTCGAAAAGGCTCGATGCTCGAGGTTGTGGTTTCTGATGGGGCGAGTATGGTCGCCATGACATTTTTCAATCAAGCATGGCGCGAGCGAGAAATACGAGTCGGTCGAAGAGCGCTTTTCTCTGGGAAAGTTTCAACTTATAAAGGTAAGAGGCAACTTGCACATCCGGAATATCAATTTCTTGATGCGTCAGATTCGGACTCGGCTGAGACCAAAGCACGTGAATATTCGCGTGCTTTAGTCCCGGTGTATCCAGCCACCTCGAAAATGCCTTCGTGGAAAATCGCCCAATGTATAGAGACGGTATTAGATGTAATTGATGAGATTCCTGAAGTTATTCCGGAACACATTCGCACCGAATTTCAATTTCCAACTGCTGCAGATGCTATGAAGATGGTTCATCAACCAGAAGACATTGCGCAGGCAAAGTCTGCTCGAGAAGCATTAGCTTTCGAAGAAGCATTCACGCTTCAAGTGTTACTTGCTAATCGCCGCAAGAATTTGCAAGAGATGCAATCGCGACCTCGTTTGGTAATAGGTGATGGCTTGTTATCAGAGTTTGACTCTCGTTTACCTTTCGATCTGACGAAGGGGCAGCGGGAAGTGAGCGCAGAGATAGAAACGGATTTGAGTCGAACATATCCAATGCACCGGCTTCTTCAGGGCGAAGTTGGTTCTGGAAAAACCGTCGTAGCACTCCGCGCGATGTTAGCTGTCATAGATGCTGGTGGGCAGTGTGCGCTATTGGCACCCACTGAAGTTCTTGCTCAGCAACATTTCCGTTCAATCACAAACATGTTGGGTGATTTAGCGCTCAAAGGCATGATTGGCGGAGATGATCGAGCCACCAAAGTAGTGCTGTTAACCGGGTCAATGGGAAGTGCTGCGAAGCGAGAAGCATTGCTGGATATGGCAAGCGGTGTTGCCGGGATTGTGATTGGAACTCACGCCTTACTGTCAGATCGGGTTAGCTTTGCAGATCTTGGTCTAGTAGTTGTTGATGAACAACACCGATTTGGCGTGGAGCAACGTGATGCCTTGCGCGAAAAAGGTGAGCAGCCTCATTTGCTCGTGATGACCGCTACGCCAATCCCAAGAACTGTAGCCATGACGGTGTTTGGAGATTTAGACGTCTCTACGTTGCGAGAACTTCCAGGTGGTAGATCCCCAATCACTACACATGTGGTAGCGGCTGCAGAAAAGCCTGCATTTCTAGCTCGGGCGTGGAGCCGAGTAATTGAAGAGATCGATAAGGGGCATCAGGCCTACATTGTGGTGCCTCGAATTGGGGCTGAATCGGAAAACGAATTAATTGAAGATGAAGAAAGCGATAAACAGACGCATTCGTTGATCGAGTTATATGAGGAATTGGCAGCGGGGCCACTGAAAAAGGTACGACTTGAAATGCTTCATGGCAGATTGCCTGCCGAAGATAAAGAGAGAGTGATGCGGCTCTTTTCGGAAGGTTTCATTGATGTTTTGATTTCAACAACAGTTATTGAGGTGGGAGTCGATGTTCCAAATGCTTCTCTCATGATCATTATGGATGCAGATCGATTTGGTGTTTCACAATTGCACCAATTGCGAGGTCGAGTTGGGCGAGGCGCTGTGCCCGGATTATGTTTGTTAGTCACTAACACTGAGAGTGGTTCACCTTCAATGCAACGGTTAGAGGCAGTTGCATCGACTCTTGATGGTTTTGAACTCTCCAGAATTGATTTAGAACAACGACGTGAAGGTGATGTGCTGGGACGGGCTCAAAGTGGAGGGCGGTCTCATCTTCGGATTTTGCGCGTGGTTCGTGACGAAGATTTGATAGAACGCGCTAGAGATGCAGCAATTTCTCTCTTGCGTTCTGATCCAAAATTAGAGAGATATCCGGTGCTTTTGCAGGCAATCAGTGCACTAGCAACAGAAGAGCACGCAAAATTTATGGAGAAGAGCTGATGCGCATCATTGCCGGAAGTGCAAAGGGCAGGATCCTCGCTTCTCCAGATGGACCTACTCGTCCAACTTCTGATCGCGCGCGTGAAGGAATCTTTTCAACTGTGGAGTCATTGATAGATTTTGATTCCGGTCTTCATGTTTTGGATTTATTTGCTGGAACTGGTGCCTGGGGGCTAGAGGCTGCTTCGCGTGGAGCAAGTCATGTCGATTTAGTCGAACGAGAAGCAAAAGCGGTTGCGGTATGTCGAGAAAATATTTCACGTGTGGGATTGCCAGTCCAAGTTCACCTTGCGAGCGCGGAGAAGTGGTTAATGCAAGCAACGCATCTTAAGTACGACTTGGTATTCATGGACCCGCCGTATGCCCTGGCAAATGAAAAGGTCGAGTCGATATTGAGTCAATTACTTACCTCAGGCTGGCTTGAGCCTGGCGCGCTGATCTGTGTGGAACGCCCTTCGGCAGCGGAAAACTTCACCTGGCCAGCGCAATTCACCCCGATTCGGGAACGTAAATACGGTTTGGCTGCCGTGCACTACGCAACTTGGGCTAGCCTCTAACTATGAAGCGACGAGTCGTTTGCCCTGGTTCATTTGATCCAATAACGAATGGACACCTCGACATTATTGGACGAGCTAGCGCTATTTACGACGAGGTAGTCGTGACCGTGATGATTAATCATTCGAAGAAGTCGCTCTTTACCGTTGAGGAGCGAATGGATCTCATCCGTAACGCTTGCCATGCCTACGGCAATGTTCAAGTTGAGTCGTGGCATGGACTACTCGTCGATTTTTGTAAGAAGCAGGATATCCCGGTGATTGTCAAAGGACTGCGTGCGGTTTCAGATTTTGATTACGAACTTCAAATGGCACAGATGAACTTGCAGTTAGCTGGCGTAGAAACAATTTTCATGTCGACCAGCCCTAGCCACTCATTCCTCTCCTCCTCCCTTATTAAAGAAGTGTGCACGTATGGTGGCGATGTTTCGCCTTACGTACCGAAGAACGTCCTTGAACTTCTTCAAGACCGAGTAAAGAAGTCTTGAGATGGATTCAGATATGAATGAAGTAAGTAGTCACGACATAGTTGATGTTCAGATGGCATTAGCCGATGCAATTTCGCTAGTTCAAGAAGCCAAGAGCGTTCCATTCTCTGCTTCGTGCGTCATTCATCGTGCCGACCTGCTTAATTTACTTTCGGCAGCACGAGATCGCCTACCAGGAGATCTAAATTCCGCAAAGGCTGTCTTAGCTCAACGTGATGCCGTGATTGAAGAAGGGCGATATTCCGCCGAACAGTTTTTAGTGCATGCCAGAGAAGAGGCTGCTCGAATGGTGGAAGAGACAGAGATAGTAGCGGCTGCTAAAGATCGAGCTGAATCATTGCTCGCAAGTGCTCAAGAAGATGCGAATGCAATAAAAGATGAGGCTGATACCTATGTTGATGGCAGATTGGCTACTTTGGAAGTTGTGCTTACTAAAACGATGGATGCCATAACACGTGGCCGTGCCAGGCTGGCTGGAGAAAAAGACGCAAGTGGATTAGACGGAATTGTCGAAGAGTAAGGATCATGAGTTCTGATTTTGTTTTAGATACCCGTGATCTTCCCCGACGTCCTGGAGAAATGAAACGTTACTCGCGAAAAATTCAGCTGCAATCACCACTGGGAATTGACATCATTGCGATTCCAGCAGGAAATGAGTTAGACCTCGATATCACTCTGGAGTCGGTCTCTGAAGGAATATTGGCAACGGTCGTTTTTGAAACGGATGCACAAGGCGAGTGTGGGAGGTGCCTGGATCCAGTTTCTCAATCCCTGGATGTACGAGTTCAGGAACTTTACTTTTACGAGAAAGTACTTGAGGCAGAAGATGAAATGGTTTTTTATCTCGAAGGGGAGAACCTCGATCTGGAAATTCCCATTCGAGATGCCGTAGTTCTCGAGTTGCCCTTCTCTCCGCTCTGCAGCGTGGAATGCCAAGGACTGTGCCCGGAGTGTGGGCAGAAGTGGCAAGAATTGCCCGTCGATCACGCTCACGAACTCATCGATCCGCGCTGGTCAAAACTGGGAAATCTATCCTTGGAGGAGTAGCCAACCCACCTGGATTTGGGCTTGGAGTCCCTATTGGGGAATACTAAGCGGGTCATTTATTGAGGAGGATGCCGTGCCGGTTATTAAGCGAAAGGTGTCGCGTTCAAATACGCGCTCACGCCGCAGCCAATGGAAAACCACGGCTACCGCTCTTGTGGAGTGCGAACGTTGCCGGGAAAAGAAGCGTCCACACACTGCATGTGGAACGTGCGGAACGTATAACGGTCGACAAGTTCTGAGCGTCTAGCACTTCGGTGTCTGCACGCGATCATCTGATCAACAAATTAGGCATTGATCTTTCACCTGAGATTTTAACTCAGGCGCTTACGCATCGTTCATACTCATATGAGAACGGTGGAATGCCCACCAACGAGCGAATGGAATTCCTCGGGGATAGCGTCCTTGGCATAGTAATTACTGAAGAGCTTTATCGTCGTTTCCCGGATTATGCTGAAGGTCGACTAGCGAAGTTGCGAGCAGCGATTGTGAATATGCGAGCGCTGGCTGGAGTTGCTCGAGAGATTGGCTTAGGCGATGCGCTTCTCATTGGCAAGGGTGAAGAAGTGACAGGTGGACGCGAGAAGAATTCGTTACTCGCAGATTCATTTGAAGCTTTGGTGGGAGCCATCTATTTAGATCTTGGGTTTGAAGTCGCCGGCAATTTAGTTCGACGCATTATGGAGCCAGCAATCTCAAATGCTGCAAACCTTGGCGCTGGTTTAGATTGGAAAACTTCTTTACAGGAATTAGCCGCGCAAAAAAATAGAGGTGTACCTGAATACACAGTTACTGAGTCAGGACCAGATCATGACAAATTATTTGTTGCCTCGTGCACAGTTGGTCGATCAGTACTTGGCAGTGGAGAAGGCAAGAGCAAGAAAGAGGCGGAACAAAAGGCTGCAGCTGCTGCATTTGCCGCTCTCGAAATAGAAAAGTAATGCGATGCCGGAGTTACCGGAGGTTGAGAGTGTTCGCCTTGGTCTCGCACGCCATTGTGAAAATGCACGTATAGAAAAAGTTCTTGTTAAGCACTCTCGAGCATTGCATCGATCACCAATGGGAGCAAAACAATTCCAAGATCGATTAAAGGGCCAAAAGATTCTTGAAATCTGTCGAAGGGGAAAGTACCTCTGGTTCGTTTTAGATTCCGACTTTCTTGTGGCGCACCTTGGAATGAGTGGACAATTTCGAGTCGATCATTCTTCGCCCAAACATCCTCACGCCAGAGTGGTTTTTGCATTGCGAAAAGCAGAGAGCGAAACCCCATTAACTTTTCTGGATCAACGCACGTTCGGTGGGTTTCTATTAGAAGATAGGGAAGGAGATATTCCTGGATCGATATCTCACATTGCCCCAGATCCATATGACCCAGATTTCAAGATTGAGCACGTCATTGAAAAGATTTCGCGCAAAAATGTGGAGATTAAGCGACTGCTGTTAGATCAGAGTCTGATCAGTGGGATTGGCAATATTTATGCTGATGAGGCTCTCTTCCGAGCCAAAATTCACCCACGCTCTCACGGTCTGAATTTATCCCGGCGTCAAATTCGCACCCTGCTCAAGGCAGCTCGGTCAGTGATGGATGAAGCGCTGACGGTAGGTGGCACCACGTTTGATGAGCTCTTTGTTAACGTCAATGGTGAGAGTGGGTACTTTGAACGCGAATTAGCGGTGTACCAGCGCCATGGGCAACCCTGTTTGGTCTGTGGTACCCCGGTTCAGCGCGAAAGTTTTGCAAATCGAGGTAGCCACTTCTGCCCTCACTGCCAACCCATCTGAGCACACAGGGTAGGGTTTGAATCCCAACCGTTACTGCCCAGGAGCCCGATCGTGTACTTGAAGAGTTTGACCCTGAAAGGGTTCAAATCCTTCGCCTCAGCGACCACATTGCGCTTCGAACCGGGCATCACAGCAGTGGTCGGACCCAATGGTTCTGGGAAATCGAATGTGGTCGACGCGCTCTCATGGGTTATGGGTGAGCAGGGTGCCAAAAGTTTGCGTGGCGGAAAAATGGAAGACGTTATCTTCGCCGGTACTGCTGGCCGGGCACCACTTGGACGAGCAGAAGTGTCGTTAACGATCGATAACACAGATGGCGCTTTGCCGATTGACTACACCGAAGTAACCATCTCTCGAATTCTCTTTAGAAATGGCACGAGTGAGTATGCAATAAATGGCGAGAATGCTCGATTACTTGATGTGCAGGAGTTGCTCAGCGATTCTGGAATTGGTCGGGAAATGCATGTGATTGTGGGTCAGGGACAACTTGATTCCGTGCTATCAGCGACACCAGAAGATCGTCGTGGATTTATTGAAGAAGCCGCAGGGGTTTTGAAGCATCGCAAACGCAAAGAAAAGGCGCTGCGAAAATTAGAAGCAATGCAAATGAACTTAACTCGAGTGCAGGATCTTGTCACTGAATTGCGGAGACAATTAAAGCCATTGGGCAAGCAAGCAGAAGCTGCACGAAAGGCTGCGGTAATTCAAGCTGATCTTCGTGATGCTCGACTGCGACTCTACGCCGATGATTTGATTCAGATGCGTGCCACTCTTGAAGCAGAGGTGGCGGATGAAACTGCCCTTCGACAACGTCGAACCGAAGTAGAGCAAACTTTAGCTTCAAATCTTGCACGTGAAACCGAACTTGAAGAGTTGGCTGCAGTGGAAGCACCTTTGCTTGCGCAATTTCAAGAGACTTATTACCGGTTAACTTCGCTCAAAGAGAGATATCGAGGCACGGCTGATTTAGCGGCTGAGCGAACTCGCTTTTTGTCGGAAGAAGCTGAAGAAGCGCGCGCTGCTGGTAGAGATCCAGAAGCGATGGAAGCAGAAGCGCTGCTTTTACGTGAGGAAGAAAGTCGCTTAATTGAACAAATAGCGAGCCATTCAGCTGAGTTAGCGAGGACAGAATCCCAACGGTTAGAGCGCGAAGATGCCTTGCGACGAGAAGAGGCGAGTGTTTCTGCGGCAGTAAGGGCTGCGGCAGATCGACGTGAAGGATTGGCGCGACTACGTGGTGAGGTTGGCGCTCTTAAATCAAAAGTAGATGCCGCTCAATCAGAAGTAGCACGACTTGAGTCGAGTCGTGAAGAAGCGCTAAATCGAGCGCGTGCTGCTCAAAGTGAATTTGCATTATTTGAGTCTCAAGTCGCTGGTATGGATCAAGGCGAACAGAGTCTTGATGCAGAGTACGAAACTGCTAATTCCAAATTGATTGAAGCAAGCGCTCGCGTTGATCAGTTGCGAGATGAAGAGCGTCGTGCGGATCGAGATCGAGCCGCCCACGATGCACGGTTAGAAGCCTTGCGAATGGGAAGTGCCAGCAAAGACGGAAGTAGCGTTTTGCTACAAAGCCAATTGCGCGGCATGTTAGGTTCATTGGCGGATTTGATTGTCGTTGAACCAGGGTGGCAAGCAGCAATATCTGCTGCATTAGGTGAAGCTGCAAATGCGTTGGCTGTAACCGATATTGAGACTGTAGCTTCAGCAATTGACCACTTGAAAAATGTAGATGGCGGTAGTGCGAATTTCATCTTAGGTGGTGCTAGCCCACTTGTTTCACGGGCTCAGTGGCCAACCATTTCTAGTGATGCCAAGTATGCAATTGATGTGGTGCGTTCTAGTGCAGATATATCAGGAGCACTAGCAGCACTTCTCGAAGGTATGGTGTTAGTTGAATCTTTACAGCAAGCGAAGTCCATCAAGAGTTCTCACCCGGAGCTCACTGTTATCACCCGCGCCGGTGATGTAATCGGTCCGCTTCGAGCCCGCGGTGGTTCTGGAAAACAAGCTTCATTAATTGAAGTTCGAGCTGCTATCGATGAAACAACTGCTCTTCTGGAGGAAGCAACCCATCGCGGTGAACGAGTCAGGTTTGATTTGGCTAGGGCATTAGAGATCCAACTTGAGGCGCAGAGTGCAACGGATGCCGCAATGGCTCGCCTTCATGAATCAGATGCCCAAATGGCTGCGTTAGCAGAACAGATGAGTCTGGCAGGGCAAGCAGTGCGGAGTGCAAATGCAGAAGCGACGCGAATTGACTCTGCGATAGCAGATGTTCGTAATTCTTTGGCTACAGATCAAGGCGAATGTGCTCAGTTGGAATCTCGTTTAGCTCAAGCCGAGAATGAGCCAATCGAAAATGAACCTGATGTCACCCTGCTTGAGAACCTTCGAAATTCAGTTGCTCAGGCTCGCGCGAACGAGATGGATGCGCGATTAGCGCTTCGCACCGGTGAAGAACGGGCTCACTCTGCTGGGCAGCGAGCGGAACAACTGGAACGCAATGCACAGGCAGAACGTGAAGCCAGAGCAACTGCTGTAAAGCGACGCGAGGCGCGTGCTATTGGTGCAGTTACCGCGCGTGCAGTGATGGTGCTAGCACAAGAGGCACTATCGGCTCTCGATATTTCAATTGCGCAAGCAGCAAGTGAAAGAGCGCAAGCTGAGTCAGCTCGCACCGCGCGAGAAGCTGATCTATTGGGTGTGCGACAACGAGGACGAGAATTATCACAAGAATTAGAGCAATTGACTTCAAGCGTTCATCGCGATGAAGTTGCTCGGGCTGAATATCGGTTGCGAATTGAATCTCTGGAACAAAAAGTTCTTGAGGAAATGGGTGTCGATGCTTCAACTCTGTTAACCGATTACGGGCCGGAGAACGAAGTTCCTACATTTGTTGAGAACGAACAGGGTGAATTTATTCCGGGACCTTTAGTTCCTTACGATCGCGAAGCGCAAGAGAAGCGACTTCGCACTGCAGAGCGCGCGCTCGCTCTACTTGGCAAAGTTAATCCATTAGCACTCGAGGAGTATGCGGCGTTAGAGGAGCGTGCCAAATTCCTCGGCGAACAACTTGAGGACTTAAAGAAAACTCGACACGATTTGATGGAAATTGTTCGAGAAGTCGATGAGAGAGTTGAGCAAATTTTCACGGAAGCATTTAGAGATACTGCTCGAGAATTTGAAGGAGTGTTTTCCAGACTATTTCCGGGTGGAGAAGGGCGACTGGTTCTGACTAACCCGGATGACATGCTGACAACCGGCATTGAAGTGGAAGCTCGTCCTCCAGGAAAGAAGATCAAGAGATTGTCACTGCTCTCGGGTGGAGAGCGTTCGCTTACTGCAGTGGCTTTGCTCGTTGCGATTTTCAAAGCAAGGCCAAGTCCGTTCTATGTATTAGACGAAGTTGAAGCAGCACTTGATGATACGAATCTTGGACGTCTCATTGGTCTGATGGAGGAGTTGCGGGGATCTTCTCAACTTTTGATCATTACTCACCAAAAGAAGACCATGGAAATCGCTGATGCCCTTTACGGTGTCACGATGCGAGGAGATGGCGTTACTGAAGTCATTTCTCAACGTTTACGCGACCTTGATTCAGAGTCAGAACCTGTAGGGGTTTGAGGTGGCGAGCCGACTCTTTCGTCGAAAAGAGAAGCTCAAGACCTCGCAAGGTTTTGGAAAGCGAATTAAGGCGCTTTTTTCTGGTGGTCGGTTGGATCCAGAAAGTTATCAGGCATTGGAAGCCACTTTGCTTGGCGCCGACGTTGGTCACAGCGCAACGCAAGAAATTCTTGATCAACTTCGAACATCAAAGCATCATGACCATTTAGAAACCCTCCAGCAAGTGTTGTCATCCTTACTCGCAAATACTGCTTCGCGCGAGATCGAATTGCGACAAATTGATTCCCGTCCTCGAGTCATCATGGTGGTTGGAGTCAATGGCGCTGGCAAAACCACCTCGGTGGCCAAGTTGGCTCACTATGCGATTGAAGAGGGTTCACGAGTTGTGGTTGCAGCAGCCGATACTTTTCGAGCCGCGGCTGTAGAGCAGTTAAGTACGTGGGCGGCGAGAGTGGGCGCCGACGTTGTTTCCGGAGGAAATGATCCTGCCGCAGTTGCTTTCGATGCAATAAAACTTGCAAAAGAAAAGCATGCAGATCTGGTGATAGTAGATACCGCAGGTCGGTTACATACCAAAACTGATTTAATGAATGAATTGGGAAAGATTCAACGGGTTATCGAAAAACAGGGTCCAGTTGATGAAATTTTGTTGGTCATCGATGCCACGACTGGGCAAAACGGGATAATGCAGGCCAAAGTTTTTGCTGAGAGCGTGAAGGTTTCTGGCGTTATCTTGACCAAGTTAGATGGATCAGCAAAAGGTGGAATTGTGATCTCAATACAGCGGGATCTCGGGATTCCGGTTAAATTCGTCGGGCTCGGGGAGGAGATGGGCGACTTGGCTCCCTTTGAACCTGAACTTTTTGTAGAAGGTTTGTTCACATAGTTG
>CAYFKL010000011.1:15913-17561 GCA_964343565.1 uncultured Actinomycetes bacterium | reverse complement strand
TGGGTCTGTCTTGTCCTGGGGGAAAAATGAAGAAGATTCTGACCGCAATTTCCGGTATTGCGTTGATCGGCGGCATCTTGGTCGCTATCAATCCTGCCCAAGCGGCTGTACTGCGAGTTCCAAAGACTACGTGGCCCGTTTGTTCAGCAGATCGCCCCACCTACTGCGTTGATTCAGTTTCGGTAACGCCAGTTGGTGGCACTGCAATGAAACTGACTTATGTTGCAACGGGTACCAAGTATCCATCTGCTGCTCCGGCTGCTCCTGCTGCAACAGATACCGCAACCGCAGCTGCATCAACAGATACTGCTACCGCTGCTGCACCTGCAGCACCAACTGGTCCGGCTGCTACCGCCGATCCAAATGTGGTTGCTGGAAAGACTGAACTCAAGGGACGTTGGACTTCCGATAAGTGGACTGCTGGTGGACTTGGCGCACTTGGATATGACGGTATCTCTATCGATGCCAAGACAGCTAACGAATTCTCTAATTTCGTGATGGTAAATGTTGTTCCAACATTAACCAACACCACTAACAACGTCTTTATGGCTTCCCAAAAAGCAAGTCCGTCATATCAAGCAGCCATGGATTCAGATCTCACTATTGCGATCACGTTAAAACTTGGTGATTTCCGTAACGGCGTCACTCTTGCCGCTGGAACTGTTGTCACCACTGATGCAACCGTTGATGCAGGTCAAGGAAATACCGTCACCATCACAGGTAATCCAGTACCGACCTCCATCGCTGCTTCTTCCAAGGATTGCACCGGTGAAGCAGGAAAGGCTGTTGCTGATACGAAGCAATTCTTCGTCATCATCGTTCCAGTTAACGATGACAACAGCGGCTTCGGTATTGATGGGGTCTCTGGCGATATGAACGTCACATCAAATGGTTTCTGTCTCTTGAGCACTCCAGTATGGAATGCGGAACAAAAGACGATGACCTGGCAATCAGCTGCCCCTCACTTCAAGGCAGATGGCACCACCATCAACAAGGGCTTCTACCATGCTGTTATTCCAGCTGCAGATGCCAAGTTGCTGTGGGGATTGGCAAATGCCAACGATGCTGCTTCAGCGCTTGAAGTCTCAGTTCAATCTGAGGATGGAAACACCACAGCTGCAACCACCAATATTTCGGTGAAGAACAACAACATCATCATCGATTCCACTGGCTTTAATTACTCAAAGCCTAAGTTGTCGGTGAAGATTAAGCCTGGTTATAAGCCATCTGCTGCTGGCACTGCGCCAGCACCTGCGCCTGCAGTTGCCACCGCAACCAAGGCCAAGGCAAAGACCATTACATGTGTGAAGGGTGCACAGAAGAAGACCGTTTCAGGCGCTAACCCCAAGTGCCCAGCCGGTTACAAGCAGAAGTAAGAACGCACTTCGAGCCTTGAAAGTAGGGTTGTAATGCCTGCACGTCCCCTACTTTCAAGGCTCGTTGCTGCTTGCGGAGTCGTTGGACTCCTGCTCACAGCAACTCCGGTTGCTGCGGCAGATAAGCCAGATGAACAAACCGTATTTACTACACGAGCGCCTGGACCGGATTACATTGGTTATGCATCGTCAAATCAATTTGAACTTCGAATGGCAACCAGTGCTTATGAGCAAGTGAGTTATCAAAACGTTCCCAATGCGATGCAACTTCG
>CAYFKL010000011.1:0-15813 GCA_964343565.1 uncultured Actinomycetes bacterium | reverse complement strand
TTACGAACCGTTCGCGATGGCCAAGACATTAATCAAAGTTGCTACACAAACAGTGCTGACATCACTGGAATTGTCATGACCAACGCCACGAATTACCTATCAGGTCCACCGGTCTTTGATAAAGAGAATGGCACCTTAGATTACAAAGTGGCGGCGCCGCATTTCCTGCCGAGTGGAAAAGAATTCCAAGGAACGTATGATCTGATCATCAATTCAAAAACTGCTCGATGCCTGTATGGATTCTCTGATGCTCCGGTTCAGGCTACAGTCTCCGTGGTCTCTGCAGATGGAACTCAACAAACCACAACTACGGTAGTTCGCGAGGCGAATGGCTGGTTGTACTTGGCAGCAAAAGGTTTTACTTTCTCTTCGCCAACCCTTCGCATCACCATGAAACAAGCTCCAATCAAAGGCGAGAGCACAAATCCAGTTGAGGCACCCCAAGCCCCTGTTGAGGCACCAGCGCCAATTCCTGTTGCGGCTGCAACTCCGGCCACTAAGGTTGCTGCTAAACCAGTCATCAAGACAGTCACATGCGTAAAAGGTAAGGTAAGTAAGAAAGTAACTGGCTCGAGTTGCCCGGTTGGTTATAAGAAAAAATAGGGAGAAATCGTGAAGAAGATTTTCCTGGCGCTACTCACCTTGGTCATTGGTGCTGCTCCCGCATTTGCTACGCCCAGTCTTTCGGTTACGGTAGCTGATCATTTTCCAGCAGGTGCAAACTCAATTATTGAGTCATCTAAATCGGTGGCTATGGCCACTAGCGCCGTGGGTGGCGGTGGTTTTTTTATCTGCCAAACTGTGGATGATCCAAAGTGCGCTAAAGGCGCGGATATCACGGCGATCCTTCCTATTTGTGAAAGCACCTCTGAAGCCAACTGTGTCGAAGCCTTGAGCGTTACTTCCGCGAAGACCTCCACTGGAAAAGCAACCAAGATTAAGACGATTGGCAAAAAGGCATTTGATGCCGATCCTGCTCGAGGGATTCCAGCGGGTGTGAGTTGGAGTTTGTTTGAAGTACCAGAATTAAAGTCTTCCGGTGAGCAATACCTTTATGCCGTTCGTGTAAAACTCAATCTTCAATCATTTCCCGTCGTTGGAATCAAGGCTACCGATTTTTCAGCAACCGTTGTCCCTTATCTGCTTTCAACCACGAATATGTCAGATCCAACTGTTTTGGAGAGGGTCGACGCACAAGGAAAAACTTCAGTTGTAGGTATGGGTGGAGATCCAGCGTGCGTGTGGATTGAGAGCGGTGCGTGCGGAAAAGAAACGAAATTTCCTGTTGATGCAAAAGTCTCTCTAACGCTTCATATTGGTAATTACCTCACCTCTTGGCTACATGGTCGATTGACTGAACCAAACATTTCAATCACTCAACTCTCAGCGACGCAGAATCGATTAACGGTTGAAGCCAAACCTGTAGAAGTCCCGGGTGTATCAGTGGACGTGCCAGCAGATAAAGTCAGTCAAAAGTTACTTGATGGTTACCGCGATCCAAATGGAAATCTTCCCACCGGAACAATCCGCAAATTAATCGAATCATCTCAAGATTTTGCATATGAGAATTTCTTGGATTACGAATCGTTCTTCAATGGCAAGGCCGATACTTTTGCTCCAACCTGGTCTTTCCGATCCCTAAATCCAGCCTCTCTTGGTGCATCTGCATCAGGTTTACTCCCAACCGCTGCTCCAAGCGCGAGCACTTCTACAGGAATCGTTGGCGGGTTGGCTGGGATAAATCCTTTGGCATCAATCCCAGGGCTAACACTCCCACCAGGATTAACACTCCCGCCAGGATTAAGTGTTCCCGGATTAACGGGTGGAGTAACTGGAACCAATCCCACAGCGAGCAATCCGCTTGCCGGAATTGTTGGTAGTACTGGAACTACTCCAAGCGCAACTGATGCAACCTCGGCGCTAGCAAGCGCGACGGGGTTGGGTGTTATGGCTGCAAAATGTATGCCGCAAGCAACACAGATCGTCGGAGCGGTTTTAGGACAGAATTCCACCACCGATTTACTGGGACTAGTTACGACAAGTGCAATGGTTTACGCGGCAGGGCCACCATCATTTAAAGACGGAACTTTAGATTACAAAGTTGCAGGGTTGCATTTAAATCCCGATGATTCAGTCTTCTCTGGCCGATACGACCTGGTGATGGATAAGAAGACAGCAAAATGTCTTTACGGCTTTAACGAGAATGTTCCCGTTTACGCCGAAGTTCAAATCGTTAATTCAGATGGGACTTCGCGAGTAACTACAGCTACTTTGAGAGAAGATGATAAGTGGATCAAACTCGGGGTCTACGGAATTACCTTCTCCTCACCGACCCTAAAAGTTAAGTTAAAGCAGAAGGAGGCAGTGGCAACTGCGACTCCCGCGGTGAGCACGCCTGTTGCTGCCACGCCCAGCACTCCAACCACCAGCACTCCAACCACCAGCACTCCAACCACAAGCGTCAAGAGCGCACCCAAAACTACTTCGATTACATGCGTGAAAGGTAAAACGATCAAGAAAGTCACCGGTGCTTCACCTAAGTGTCCGGCTGGATTTAGCAAAAAATAATTAATCCGCCAGGAGTCTTGCTCTAATTTCTTCAGGCCATGGTTGAGAAGTTTTTCCAGGGGCATAGACGCAGGTGTGTGTTCCGCGCATTGCCAATTCGCCACCAACGGATGCCGTAAATTCAAACGTGCATGAACTACGCCCGACCGATTTCACGCGCAATTCAGTGAGTATCTCTTCGCCGTAGTAAATCCGACGGAGATACTCCATATTCACGGCGACTCGGGGGATTGCTCCAACGATCTCTATGCCGTACCCCAATTTTTTCCAAAGGGCATGTTCAGCTTCTTCAGCCCAGCGGAATCCGCTCGAATAATGTTGATGTGTTGATGCATCGGTCTCCACCCATTGCAGCGTTCGAGTGATCGAGATGGCAGCAGTCACGGGGATCCTTTACATCGGTACCTGATATACGGATATTGTAGCCCGGTGGCAAGTGTCATCAGCGGAGAAGCCAGCGATCTGCTGACGCGATCAACTCGACCTCAATCATTAATTTTCACTATCTACGGTGCCTATAGTCGACCGTTAGAAGGGTGGCTCTCGGTTTCGGCACTTGTAGATCTTATGAATGACCTTGGCATTGAGGAAGCAACCGTTAGATCTGCTCTCAGCAGATTTAAAAGACGTGGGATCTTGCATGCTGAGAAAAGAAGTTCGTTAGCTGGCTACGCATTGAGTTACGGCGCACGGCAAACTTTCGACGCTGGTGACGCTCGAGTTCTTGAGCCGAGATCGAACCAGAACAAGGGTTGGCTCCTTGCGGCTTTTTCAATTCCAGAGAGCAATCGCGATTTACGTTATCGACTTCGATCTCGATTGATTTGGATGGGATTTGCACAAGTGACCGGTGGACTTTGGATTGCGCCTGCCCAGTTAGAAAACGAAGTACTCGAACTTGCACGCGAACTTGCAGTAACTGATTATCTCGATGTATTTCGAGCTGAACATTTGGCATTCAAGCCAACGGTCGAAGCGATTGCGGGCTGGTGGGATCTAAAGTCCATAGCGTCAATGCACCAGGCTTTTATTGACTCACAAAGTGATGTTGCCCGAAAGTGGAGCAAAGGCATAGCAGTAACACCAGTGGCTGCCTTTGTGGATTACACCAAGGCGCTCACTTCTTGGCGGCATCTACCGTATTTAGACCCAGGTCTACCTGCTGAGTATTTACCAAAAGATTGGGTCGGTATGAAGTCAGCAGATATTTTCTTCAAACTCAAAAAAGAGTTAGCGAGCGCTGCCATGGAGCATGTGAAACAAACTGCTAAGCGGTAATTAAAAAACAGTATTTGGAATCCACTTACCGTAGACACCTCTGAGTACTTCAACAATCTCGCCAACAGTTGCATAGGCTTTAACTGCTTCAATACACGCAGGCATCGTATTTTCATTATTTACTGCAGCAATTCGCAGCGCTTCTAGTGCAAGACCTACTCGATTCTGGTCTCTCTCACTCTTTAAAGTTTTGAGGGAGTCAATCTTTTGCGCTTCCGTTGCTGGATCAATTTGGAATACTTCGAGTTTGGGTGACTCGCCCTGAAATTTATTGATTCCTACAATTATTCTCTCGCCGCGGTCGACTTCAAGCGCAAGTTGGTAGGCACTGTCGGATAACTCTTTCTGGAACCAACCCGAGTCAATGCACTTTAATGCACCACCTCGGTTTTCGATATCCTCCAACATTTGCCACATAGCATCTGCAAGTTCATCAGTTCGAGATTCGATGAGATAACTGCCAGCGAGTGGATCAAGATGGTCAACTACGCCAGACTCATAGGCAATGACTTGCTGGGTTCGCAATGCCAAGGTTGCTGCATCCTCTGTCGGAACACCAAGTGCTTCGTCATAAGCGGAAACATGCATGGTTTGAATGTTGGCCATGGCTGCAGCGAGCATTTCTACGGATGTTCTCACGACGTTGTTCATTGGTTGTTGTGCTGTTAATGAGGAACCAGCTGTGAAGGCAAAAATTCTCAGTTGCTCTGACCGAGCATCTTGAGTTTGATACTTTTCACGCATAAGTCTTGCCCAAACTTTTCTCGCAGCTCGAAATTTAGAAACCTCAGTAATGAAATCCATATTCGATGTGAGGAAAGTAAAAAGTGTGGGAGCGACCGAGTCAACACTAACCCCACGGGCAATCGTGGCATCCAAATATTCCCGAGCATTTGCGAAGGTGAACGCCACTTCTTGAACTGGGTTAGATCCTGATTCACGAATGTGGTACCCACTCATTGCCAGCGATACCCATTTCGGCACGTACTTTGCAATGTATTCCATGACGTCAACTGAAAGTTTTAAGCCAGCTTCGGCAGGAAATATTTGCGTACCTCGAGCGATATATTCCTTCAGCACATCATTTTGAATAAAAATTCCGAAAGCATTTGGATCAACGTTGCGCTGTTCGGCTAGCGCAACGAACATAGCGCACCAGATATATCCAATTGAATTGGCAGTGGTTCGCACCTGACTGATCTTCTCGAGTGGGATGCCATCCATCAGGATTTCGATATCCCTCAAAGAATCAATTGCAACTCCGACTTTGCCTACTTCTCCATGTGCAAGCGGATGATCGGAATCCAAACCAAGTTGTGTGGGGAGATCTAGCGCAACACTGAAGCCGGTGAGTCCTTGATCGAGTAGAGAACGAAATCGCTGGTTGGTCTCTTCTGGAGTGCCAAAGCCAGCGTATTGACCCATCGTCCAAACTTTTGGCTCTTTACTGATGCCTCGGGTGTATGGATATTCACCAGGTTGTTCCATATTCCCTCACTCTGCTTCAAGTTGTTCGCGTATTACTTTCTTAGCGATTTTCCCGGTGGAATTTAGCGGGAAAGACTCAACGATTCTAACTTCTTTTGGTTTCTTATACGAAGCCATGCTCGCTTTGCAGTGATCCATGACTTGTTGCGAATCCACTTGAGCGCCTGGTAGCAGAGTAATAAGTGCAGTTACTCGCTGTCCCCATTCCTGATCTTTTACACCAACGACAGCAACTTCATGCACGCCTGCAACTTGCGCAATTACTTCCTCAATTTCACGTGGGTAAATGTTGTATCCACCGCTGATGATCATGTCGCCTTTTCGGTCGACCAGGAAGAGCCGATCGTGTTGATCTAGTCGACCGAGATCTCCGGTGTGTAACCATCCATCGCGTACTGCTTTGGTAACCGTCGAATCTTGACCCGCGGCTCCCCAATAACCACGCATCACATGGTCGCCTCGAGTAATAACTTCACCAATTTCGCCAACAGGAACATCTTTTCCATCTTCGTCGACAATTCGAACCTCAACGCCAGCGCATGGGTTTCCAGCGGAGGTTAAGACTTCAGGTTCGCTGGTAAGTCCGAGAGTGTGATCGGCTTCAGAGAGCACGGTTACTGGTGGGATGGCTTCGACCAAGCCGTAGTACTGCACCATATGTTTTGTCAGCTGTTCATGGCATTGCCGGATCTGTTCAGCAGGCATCGGTGCTCCTGCATAACCAAGCATTTTCAAATTCTTTAATCTATCGGGACTTATTCCTGGAATCGCAAGCAGTCGAGCGACCATAGTTGGGACCATAGCTGTCGCAGTTGCGCCACCAGTTTCAAACTCGGCTACCACGTGCTCTTCATCAAATTTTGCATGAATGATTTGTCTTGCACCAAATGTAAAGAATGGAAGAACGAACAGGCCGCTGGTATGGGTAACGGGCCCTGCATGTAGCCAAACATCTTTTTCAGTGGGGATATGGCCAAATAAATCAGTGACAATATTGTTAAGTGAGGCAAATCGATTTCGATGAGTTCGAATAGCGCCTTTCGGTTTGCCGGTAGTTCCGCTGGAGTAATTCAGTGAAACCAAAGTGTCTGGAGAAACGGCTAAACCGAGTTCTGTAGTTGATTGTGCTGACAAGAATCGCTCGTAGGGGATTGCGCCGTCACCGTCGCCATTAATGACGATAACGTGATCAACTAGCGCACGAACATCTTTTGCGTCATCCCAAAATTTTGCATCGAGTATCAGGACTCGCGCCTGACAATCTGTTGCGATTCTGACCCAATCGCTTGGATGTAGTCGATAGTTGAGCGCCACTCGACATAGGCCAGCAGTTGAAATGCCCAGATCGGTTTCGATGTATGTAATTTGATTACTTTGTAAGTCTAAAACGCGGTCTTCAGTCTCTAGCCCGAGTGCTCGAAGCGCGCGCGCAAGTTGCATCACGCGAGATCCGACTTCACCAAATGTTTTTTCACCTTCGGGTCCGGTTAGGGCGATTCGATCGCGATACTTTCGCATCGATCGAGCAACTAAAGTTCCGACGTCCATGATTACTCCTTGCCTGTTGCCACATAAGCCGCATCGAGGATCCATGCGGTTTCACCAACACTTATTGGATTAATATCGAGTTCACTCTCTAGTGGCCAATCGCGAGTGGCTTCGATAATGCCGAGTACCGTTTGAATCAAAGACTCACGGTTCGCTGCAGCTGCGCCTCGAGCTCCTGCTAAGAGCGAAGCCAACCTTGTTTCATTAATCATCTCTTCTACGGTTTTGTAATCAACCGGTAAGACTCGGATCGCTACATCTGCCACGATTTCAGTCAATATGCCGCCAACTCCAAGAGTTAATACTCTGCCAAGGGGTGATCCAGTAAGACCTAGAAGTACTTCAACTCCCTTAGGTACGTATCTTTCCACTAGAACATTTCCACCTAATTTTTTTAGTTGTTCAAATGAGTTAGTGGCTGCCGCTTCGTTAATGTCGAGGAGAACTCCTCCTGCATCACTTTTATGAAGTAACCCCGGTACTACGGCCTTGAACACCGCTCGTCCGCCCACATGATGCACGCCAGCGATAGCCTCATTGACTGTAGTGGCTAAAGATGATTCTGGAATAGGCAAGCCAACACTTGCGAGCATGGCTTTCAACTCCACCTCATCACCAGATGTTGGCGTTGGCAGAGCAGTACCACCGCTCTGTTCCATCAGTGGCGAACGCAAGGTAACTTCGAATCGCTCGTTTAGCATGCTTAAAGCACGAACCGCACGTTCGGGTGTTGAAAATACTGGGATTTGAGCCTCCTGCAGCAATCGTGCACCCTCTGGAGCCAAAGATGCCGCTCCGGTTCGTGCTACTACGAGCGGAAGTGAGCGAATATTTCGCGTTCCGACCAGTGCGCTTGCAATTTTTTCCACATCGTTGCCAGTCAAAACGCAGAAGCAAGCAACAATCGCGTCAACATTTGGATCTGCTGCAACAACATTCAAACATTCTTCGAACATGCCAGGCTGTGACATTACTGCCGCGGTTACATCAACGGGATTCTGTGCATTTCCATAAGCCGGGATAATTTGCTCAAGTTTTGAGATGGTTTCTACTTCAAATTGTGCGAGTGAAATGTTCGACTTGTCAGCGAATGATTCAATAGCGTCAACCGCAAGAATTCCACTTCCGCCCGAAGTAGTAATTATCGCAATTCGCTGTGCAGAAGTTGCATCGGCGTTAGCTGCGAAGACCGCACCAGCATCTAGCAATTCTTCGACATCATTGACTCGGATCGCGCCTGCTTGGCGAAGGGCTGCATCAATCACTCGATCTGCTGTTGCTAGTGCTCCAGTGTGGGATGCGGCTGCCGCGGCACCAGCGTTAGATCTTCCAGCTTTGAGAACGGCGGTGGGTTTTGCTTTTGCGATATTTTTGATTCGCTGAAACGAATCAACGCCTTCTAAGTAGAGCAATATTGTGTCGATCTCTTTTGCCTGACTTAATTCTTCAGCGATTTCAAGTGCGCTGACATCGGCTTCATTCCCTGTGGTTACTGCAACTCCGATCGGAAGACCTTGCTCTAGTCCAAGCGAGTAGGTGCCATACCCTAATGCGCCAGATTGGCTAATAAGTGCAACATTCCCGGGAGCAACCTTGGTGCTGGCGGCGGTGAATACTGGGCTAAAAGTTGCGAGAACTCGATCTTTCCCACCGACAGAACCGATGCAATTCGGTCCGACCAATCTCATCCCTTTGGCACGAGCGATATCGACCAATTCATTTTGAGCTTGTAAACCTTCCGCGCCGCTCTCAGCAAATCCTGATGACATGACCACTGCGATATCCACGTCAGCGTCGGCACAATCTTGAACAGCGTTTTTGACCGAGTTTGCAGGAACCATCACCAAGGCTAGTTCTACTTTTGTTGGGACGTCTTTAATGTTTGTGTATGCAGTTAATCCGCGGATATTCCCGCCCTTTGGGTTAATCGGAAAGATTTTTCCTTGGTAACCAAAACGAAGTAGATAATCGATAGGCAATCTACCCATCGCTCCTTCACGTTCTGTTGCGCCAATGATTGCAATAGACGTTGCAGACCAGAGCGGGGAGAGCGAGTTCACGAGATAACCGCAGTCCCTTCAATTTCAACCAAGGCAGCGTCATCCCATAATCGCACCACACCCACGAGTGCCATCGCAGGGTATTGCTTACCAACTAGTCGTTTCCATACCGCTCCAATTTCCCGAGCGTGGTTTCGGTAATCCACTGGATCGACCGAATAGATTCTTATTTGAGCCAAATCTGAAGGGGAGCCTCCTGCGGCGGCTAACGCAGTCAGAATATTGGTAAGTGCCACTTCGAATTGTTCAACAATTCCATTGCCAACGATCACGTTCTGCTGATTGAGAGCGGTTTGTCCGGCAAGAAAAACTATTTTGCTATCAGCTGATGCGACCATGGCATGGCTAAAGCCAATCGGAGGCGCAAGTGTTTCTGGATTGATGGGAGTTAACATTTACACCATTCCTTCAGGTAGTACCGGAGAGGCTCCGGTTAGTTCTGAATTAATCAAATCCATCACAGCATCGGAAACTTCTTGTGAAGTGAGAAGTCGGCCTTGTGCCGCTGCCATATTTGCTCTGACTTCTTCCGCTGAACGCCCGGTTTGTTGCACAATCTTTTCCACATTCTTATCAATCATCGGTGTATCAACGTATCCCGGGCAGATTGCATTGATGGTGACCCCAGTATTTTGGTATTCAGCAGCGGCGGCTCTGACTAAACCGAGAACGCCATGCTTCGCGGCACAGTACGCCGCGATGTAAGGAGCACCTTGTTTGCTTGCAACTGATGCGACAACAACTACTCTTCCAAAACCAACGTTCTTCATGTGAGGAAGTGCTGCTCTCATCATGACAAACGGTGCAGTTAAGTTCAGAGCAAGTTGCTGTTGCCACAACTCGTCAGAAGTCTTCTCTAATTTTGCCGAGATGCCTTCACCAGCATTAAGAATAAGTACGTCGAGTTTTCCGAATATCCGCAGCGCTTCGTTGACGATTCGCTCACCATCAGTAATGACATCTCCAGTGAGGATATGAGTGGCATCGGGGTGCGCCGAGATCTCGGCGGTTTCTTGAAGTTGGTCGGCGCTTCGGGCGGTCAAGAGAACGCGATACCCGGCTGCGATAAGATCGAGAGCGATAGCGCGACCGATGCCGCGACCAGCGCCGGTCACCAAAGCGGTAGGGGAGGAGTCTGAAGTGGATGTCATAAGAACTCCTTCGGTGCTACCCTGCATATCCCGTTTCCCTTGCGATCGGAAATATTACGACAGATGAGCAGCCAAACCCCACCTGGTGCGTATTTGGTAAGTGGCACCCGAACTCCTTTCGGCAAGAACCGGGGATCCCTGGCTTCGATTCGACCAGATGACCTATTGGCCGCAACGCTACGCACCTTGGTCGACCGGACGCCAGCATTAGATCCCGGGAATTTGGCAGATGTGATCATTGGCGATGCCAATGGCGCTGGCGAAGATAATCGCAACGTGGCTCGGATGGCCTCCCTGCTTGCCGGCCTACCTCAAACACTTCCCGGGGTCACTCTCAACCGACTCTGTGGATCTGGTGCCGAGGCAATTGTGCAAGCCTCTCGATTAGTTCGCTCGGGGGATGGGGATTTGGTTATCGCCGGCGGCGTTGAGAGCATGTCGCGGGCACCGTGGATCGTGGAACGATCTCTTGATAAAGATGCGCCTGCCCTCAAGCCAGATTCAATCGCTCATCAATCAGTGGTGGGGTGGCGCCTGGTAAATCCAGCAATGCCAAGCCATTGGACTCTTTCGCTCGGTGAAACATCTCAACGTGTTGCAGATCGGTTGGGAATTGGTCGACGCGAACAAGATGAATGGGCAGTTCGTTCTCATCACTTAGCTCACGCTGCTTGGGAGCGCGGAATTCATGATCACGTCTTTGCATTAAATGGTTTGACTCGGGATGAATCGATACGGCCCGATACAACTTTGGAATCACTTGGTGAGTTGAAGTCTGCCTTCACTCCAGGAGGTTCGGGAACC
Source organism: uncultured Actinomycetes bacterium (assembly GCA_964343565.1). Taxonomy (GTDB): domain Bacteria; phylum Actinomycetota; class Actinomycetes; order Nanopelagicales; family Nanopelagicaceae; genus CAYFKL01. Next base: position 4,916 of record CAYFKL010000011.1, on the reverse strand, counting down.
GCTGGAAATTCTTCACCAATAAACGATGGCGCTGCCGCGACATTGATTGCTAATGAACGAGGAGTGAGCGAGCTAGATATTGCACCGATTGCTCGGATTCTGTCATCGGCAGTCACGGCTACCGCCCCGGATGAATTTTCACTAGCGCCTGTTCCGGCAATCCATCGCGCATTAGCCCGTGCTGGTAAGAAGGTGAGCGATGTCTCACTCTGGGAAATCAATGAAGCTTTCGCATCAATGGTGCTCACGGTCTTGCACGAGATTCCCGAAATTGATCATTCCAAGGTCAATCCAAACGGAGGTGCTATCGCGATTGGTCACCCCGTTGGCGCTTCCGCAACGAGAGTGGTTTTGGAGTTAGGGCGAGAATTGCATCGCCGAGGTGGCGGGATCGGGGTCGCTACCGCCTGCATCGGTGTGGGTTTGGGCATCGCAATGGTCTTGGAAGTCTCCTAAGTCACTAACTTGTTATAAAAAAGGTTGTGTCGTGTCATTGACGAGCGTTCACTAGGCGCGAGAGTATGACCGGACGGTTGGATCCCCACCCCCATATGGACAGAGGAGTCTGAATGAAGTTCAAGAAGGCGCTGGTCCCAGCGATTGCTGCGGCCGCACTCTTGCTCGCCGGTTGTACCTCAACCAGCGACAGTTCTACAACGGAGACCGCAGCACCAGCTGCAGCCAAGTGCGATGCTCCTATCTTGATCGGTGCCGCGATGGCACAGACTGGATTTATGAGCCCATTTGATGGCCCGGCATTAACAACAGCACAAATTGCTGTTGACAAGATCAATGCTGCAGGCGGAGTCAACGGTTGCCAACTCAAGCTTGAAGCAGTTGATACCGAGACCAATCCTGATAAAGGTCAACAGATCGCTACTGACTTTGTATCGAAGGGCGCCAAGTTGCTGCTTGTCACTTGCGACTATGACATCAATGCGAAGTCTTCACAGGTTGCCAACAATGCAGGCGTACTAGTTATTGCACCTTGCGTTGGTTCAACAGCAATGGGTCCAGACAACGGACTAAATCTTGGTTTCTCACTCGGATCAGCAGTACCAGGTGAAGCCGCAATCATGGCTGAGTATGCATACGAAAAAATTGGTAAGAGTGCGACATTGTTTAAAGACATGTCGATCGCTTACACCACTTCACAATGCGATGCATTCGAAGCTCGATTCAAGGAACTTGGCGGAACAGTTAAGTCCGTACAGCAATTCTCTCAAACACAAGCAGGCAAGCTGGATAAGCCAGTAACTGCTCAAGTTGCCAATGCTAAGAAGGATGGCGCTTCAGTTATTGCGCTCTGCTCTTATCCGGGCGGCGGCGCTGAAGCCGCTGCATCCATTCGTGGTGCCGGAGTTAAGACTCCGATCATCTCCGGATTCGGCATGGATGGTGCTTTCTGGCTAGGCGCAGTTCCAAACCTAAATGACTACTACGTAGTTACTTATGCATCAGTATTCGGTGATGATCCAAATCCAAAGGTCACTGAACTCCTCGATGCATTCAAGACCAAGACTGGCAATCCAGCAGCAACATCTGGTTTGATCACCGGTGCGTCATCTGTTGAAGCATTTGCTATCGCTGCAGAGCGAGCAAAGAGCTTTGATGGAGCAGCGCTCGCTGCTGAAATGGAAAAGTTCAAGAGTGAAGACCTCACTGCAGGTCCTACATCATTCTCACCTGAACTCCACGTCAACGTAACTCGTCCAATGGCAGTCCTGAAAATTACAGGCGGCAAGGATGCATTCGTTGAATACCGTGCGGCTCAGAAGCCAACTTTCCCAACTAAGTAAGACCGACTAGAAGGCGGAGGTGTGCGCAAGTCGCACACCTCCGTTTTCTAATATGTAATCAAAAATTTGTAAGGTGGTGACTATGGTCGACAGGGTCTTTGAGGCAATCGAAATCAGTAAATCTTTCGGTGCGCTTCGTGTGCTCGACAATGTCTCGATCAAAGTTCATGCTGGTGAGACGGTCGGATTACTTGGACCAAATGGTGCCGGCAAAACCACTTTAATCAACATCATTGCCGGGTATGAACAACCCGATGGCGGACTTGTGCAACTAGACGAAACGCCACTTGAAGATTTGCCACCATTTAAGCGAGCGCGACTTGGTGTTGCACGCACTTTTCAAGCAGGTCGGTTATTTCCGAATTTGACTGTCGGGGAGAATGTGGCGCTCGGTGCTCTCGGACTTGGTGTGAGTTCAAAAATTGCACGAGAGAGAACTGAAAAAGTTTTAAACACATTGAATCTCACTGAATTAGCGGCAAGTCCCGCCGGTGGTTTATCGCATGGCTCCGCCCGACTGGTTGGATTAGCACGCGCGCTTGCAGCCGAACCCAAATATTTGATTATGGATGAACCTGCTGCCGGATTAAATGAACACGAAGTTCCTGCACTCTTAAGTGCGTTGAATACTGTTCGTGAGACAACAGGATGTGGAATGTTGCTAGTTGAACATAATGTGGGATTAGTTGCCCAAGCATGCTCTCGAGTCGTGGTGTTGGCAGCGGGTGCCATGATCTTTGATGGAAACCCGCAAGACGCATTGCAAAATGAAGGCGTCAAGAATGCTTACCTTGGTGATGCTGCGTTCGGTGGTGGTCATTGATGTCCTTATTAGAGGTAAGAGAGTTACGAGCCGGCTACGGGCGCGTTGATGTGCTCTTTGGTGTTGATTTATCAGTTTCAGCAGGTGAAATGGTTGGCATTGTTGGTCCCAATGGAGCAGGGAAGTCAACTCTCTTCGGTGCGATCATGGGAATTGTAAGTGTGCGATCTGGTGATGTTATGTTGCGAGGAAAATCCATAAAAGGTCGCCGCCCGGAAGATATTGTTCGAGATCGATTGGCATTAGTTCCGGAAGGCCGTCAAATCTTCTCCGACCTATCTGTACAAGAGAATTTGAATTTGGGATTAACCGGAAGAAGAGATAAGTCTGGTGCTAAACGAGCGCTCGAACACGTTCACGATATTTTCCCGGTACTCACAACCCACTCTGAACATCAAGCAGGGATGCTAAGCGGTGGTCAACAACAGCAACTAGCGATTGCGCGAGCATTGGTAGCTGATCCTGAAGTTCTCTTGTTGGATGAGCCTTCACTTGGATTATCGCCCACCGTTGTCAAAGACGTCTTCGAGCGACTCATTCATATCGCGCAAGAAGGAACCGCAGTGGTAATCGTCGAGCAACGAGCGCACTTGGTCACTTCATTGACGCAACGCACATATGTACTGCGTGCCGGCAAAGTACAAGCCATACTTTCACCGCAGGATGCAAATGATGAGGCCAAACTTGCATCTGCGTACTTTGGTTCGGGGGCCTAGATGATTCAGACGTTATTGGATGCAATCAGCTTAGGTGGAACGTATGCCCTGGCGGCAGTTGGTATTGGATTAGTTTTTGGCGTCATGCGATTAGTTAATTTTGCTCATAGTGAACTTATAACTATCGCTGCATACATCATGGTCGTCACAAATGACTTGCCACTAATAGTCAGCATTTGCCTCGCTTTAACTTCAAGTGCCCTGTTGGCGATCTTGCTGGAACTCGTGGCTTATCGCAGACTTCGAGGATCTAATCCTGGAACGATGTTGATTGTCTCTTTTGGTATCAGCGTGTTACTACAAAAGGTTTTCGAATTAATTTTTGGAGCTCTTCCTCGATCTGCTGCTGTTGCTCCTTCGATGAATGGTTCGTTCTCGCTAGGTGGTATTTCAATTACGAAGGCAAGTGTGGCAACGATCGTTCTAACGATCATCGTTGCTCTTGGCATGGGTTATTTAGTGGAGTTCACCAACATTGGGTTGCAGTTAAGGGCAGCGGCTAGTGATTTTCAAACCGCCCGGCTGTTGGGAGTTAGATCGAATCGATTGATCGGGGCTGCTTTTGCAATTAGTGGACTCCTGGCTGGTGTTGTCGCATTCGTTCTGGTCGTGAGTAACCCGCAAGTCGATCCTCGTTTCGGACTCGACGTCACCATTTTGGCATTGGTGGGCGTTGTCATCGGCGGCATGTTTAGTCTTCGCGGATCAGTTTTTGGTGGATTCATTGTTGGATTTGTGCTTTCCATTCTGAATTCAATTCTGGGCAATGGCCGTGTATACGCCTATTCATGGATGTTCCTACTGGTGATGGTGATTCTATTAATTAGACCCGGCGGTCTGCTTAGTAAGAATGCCGCTAAGGAGCGAGTCTGATGACAACTAAACCCAGAATATTGGAACTGGCTGGTCCATTACTTTTAGTTGTAGTTCTCTCCTACATTCTTGGAACTCGATCGCCAGGAATGTTATACATCGTACAAAATACCTTGGCGCTTTTTGTTATGGTGCTAGCGCTCCAAGTGTTCGTTGGAAACTCTGGAGTGCTCTCCTTTGGACATGGTGCTTTTGCCATGATCGGAGCTTTTGCATCAGGAATTGCAACCACGTCCCTTCGAATCAAAGAGCACTCCCTACAACTTCAAAATCTCTACGGCTGGTTGGTTGATTTCAATCTTGGACTCTATCCAAGCATCTTGGTCGCAGTAGTAGTTGGGGCGATCTTTGCCGCATTGACGGGAATCTTCATGGCTCGCTTGAGTGGTTTGGCAGCCGGCATCGCAACATTCGCTCTATTAGGAGTCGCGTATAACGTTTTCTTTAATAACATCAATATTGGACCTGGCCCTCAGGCCTTACCACAGTTACCTAAATTTAATTTTCTTGAAGAGACGATTGCTTTAGCTGTTATTGCAATGCTGGTTGCCTACTTCGTGGGTGTTTCGCAAGTCGGTAGAACTTTGAGAGCAACCCGTGAAGATGCACTTGCTGCACCAGCGCTTGGCATCAGTATTTATCGGGTTCGATGGATTGCTTACACGATTTCAGGTGGCTTGGCCGGTCTTGCTGGCGCGATGTACT
>CAYFKL010000010.1:0-18377 GCA_964343565.1 uncultured Actinomycetes bacterium | reverse complement strand
GCTTGCCCAGATTGGTTAGTTGAGGTGAAGTAATTACCGCCATCAAAACTTGCTGCGTAATCGATCTCTCCTGGGGGTGCTGCTGATGCAGGTGCAGCAGCAATCACCACAGCGGAGACCGATGAGAGCAATGAAATGACTAAAGCGGCACTAACCGTGGAGCCAACTGAGCGTTTATTGGGTCGGATGAGCCCACGCAAGAATGCGACCACGCTCACCCCATTTTTAACGTAACTCCAAGACGTCTCTTAGAGAGTTCTATCCTCCCAAGTGGCCCTATCTCGACGCGAATTTCCTGCCCCCCACTCTTTGGTGGGCAGTTGCCCGCCATACGGTGGGCAAGAAATCTGATTCTCAAATTACAAACATGTAATTCAGCGTGGTCGCCGCAGCCGTCTCTGCCTGGTTCTGCTCGGTGGTTGGAAACCGGGAGTACTGCCAATGGCAAACAATGTGACACCCTAACTCCATGCGTTCACGGGCTCTCACATTGGGAATAGCACTCTCCCTATTCTCTGCCCTTTTCTCAACTGCTACGGCACATGCCCTTACTCCGCGCCCACCGATCATCACCAAAGCAGTTCCTGGTGATCAGCAGGCATCGATTACCTGGAAGCGAACCCCGGATTTTGCAAGCAGCAGTAAGTACGTGATCGAAATTAGTTCAGACGGTGCTAAAACGTGGGATCAAGTCAATGAAACAACATCCGATAATGAAACAAGTGCGCTCATTCTCAATTTAGAGAATGGAAAAACTTATCCGGTGCGAGTCCGAGCAATTGCAACTGATGGAACTCGTGGAGATGCAAGTCCTGTTGTCAGCGTGACGCCATCCGCATTAGCTCCAACACCTGAAATTACCTCTGTCTATCCAAGCGATAAATCAATAGCACTGAATTGGAAACTTCCCGATGCACCAAAAGGAACTTCAGCGGTAACCATCATTTCGTACATCATTCAATACTCAACGGATGGCGGTGCACACTGGAAGAAAGGTAAGAAAAAAGTTCCAGGCAGCGCAACTACTTGGACATTGCACAATCTCACAAACGGAAAACCTTACGCAGTAAGAATTGCAGGAGTTTCTGCAGCTGGTCAAGGTGAATTCTCGGTCCCAGAAAATGCTGTTCCAAATCAAATCGATCCACCAACCATTGTGCAATTGGAAGATTTGAAGAATGCAACAATTTTAAGTTGGAAGCCAAGTAAATCTCAGACGATAGATTCTTACCTAATCGAGCGTAGTATTGATTTCGGAGAAAAATTTGTAGTCATTGATTCTGTCGATAGTTCTAAAACATCTACAAAGATGGCGTTGCAAAATCCAGATTATGTTTTTCGAGTTACAGCCGTAGATGTCCTTGGAGAACGCGCCTCATCCGAGCCGCAACGCGGCATTGATGTGCTTGCAAAAGATGTAGTTCGAACGACTCAAAACGCACCAAGTTCTGGAAGTTTTGCAATCTGGATCATCGGTGGATTCATCGCAATTGCATTGCTCTGGCGCTTGGCATTTATCAGGCGTCGCCGCAAAGAGATCGATGACTTCAGCGATTTCGACGTGGAATAGCAATAAACACAAAAGCCCCCTTTCGGGGGCATGTGTGGCGGATCCAGGATTCGAACCTGGGTAGGCATAGCCGACGGATTTACAGTCCGCTCCCATTGGCCGCTCGGGCAATCCGCCTTGACGCAGGGTTGAGGCTAGCGCACCCGCTGGCCCTCCTCCAACTTCCTTTCGCGCCTGCTCTAGACTCCCCTTCAGGATTCAATACTCCTGCAAGATTCTCACGGAGAAAGTGGACATATGGCTGACAGTTCGTTCGACATAGTTTCAAAAGTTGACAAGATGGAAGTTGATAACGCTTTAAATCAAACGCAGCGCGAATTAGCTACCCGTTATGACTTTAAAAATACTGGCGCAAAGATCGATTGGTCCGGCGAAGTGATCGCGATTGAAGCTGAGAGCGAAGAGCGTGTAAAAGCGGCACTCGATGTTTTTCAAGAAAAATTAATTAAACGCGGAGTATCCCTGAAATCTATTGATCCAAAAGAGCCGCAACAGTCTGGAAAGATTTACAAAATCACCGCACCTTTAAAAGAAGGAATTTCGCAAGAGAATGCAAAGAAAGTCTCAAAGCTAATTCGGGACGAAGGTCCAAAATCAGTGAAAACCCAAATTCAAGGTGATGAACTTCGAGTGAGCAGCAAATCCCGTGATGATCTCCAAGAAACTATTGCTCTTGTTAAAGGTCATGAATGGGACTTTGCAGTCCAATTCACTAATTACCGCTAAGAGTGCTTGCGAGCAATCTCTTCGAGTCGACGAACTCGTTCCGCTGTTGGTGGATGGGTTGAGAATAAACGAGAGAAACCACTTCCCCTAAAAGGATTTGCAATCATCAGCGAACTGGTTGTCTGTAATGAGGGATCGGGAACCAAGGGTCGTCGATCAACACCAGCCTCGATTTTTTTCAATGCACTCGCCAGCGCCAATGGATCTCGAGTTAAGTAAGCACCATTTTCATCTGCTTGAAATTCCCTAGATCTTGAAATGCTTAATTGAATGAGCGATGCGGCTAATGGGCCAAGCACCATAAGCAGCAGTGCACCTGCAGCGCTACCGCCATCTCGATCTCTGCCATTTCCGCCCATTGGAATCCACCACGCCATATTGGCTAAGTACATCACCACGCTTGCTAAAGCAGCTGCAACCGAACCAGTGAGAATATCTCGGTTGTAGACATGTGAAAGTTCATGACCGATAACTCCACGCAACTCTCTCTCATCCAATAATCCAAGGATTCCGTGGGTGACACATACTGCGGCTCGACTCGGATTTCTTCCTGTAGCAAATGCGTTTGGAGCCTCTGTTGGAGAAATATAAAGTCTAGGCATGGGCATATTCACCGATGAAGAGAGTTCTCGAACCATTCGGTGTAAACCAGGATATTGAGATTCTGGAGCAGGTTGAGCTCGCATTGAACGCAAAGCAATTGAATCGCTAAAGAAATAGCCAATTCCATTCGTTACTAACGCGAAGATAAAAGCGATTTGTAATCCGCTGCGACCTCCAATTAACGTGCCGGCCACCAATATCAGTGCGGAGAGTGCGCCCATCAAAATTACAGTTTTTAAACCGTTGCGATACTTACCATGCCCCATCAGATCCTCCGATCCCAAGCGCTTTCCAGCCGTTCAACTGGATAAACCAAATTCTCCCGTTTGCCATTCCCTATCGCATCTTGATTCAGCGAATTCTCAGCATTTTCAGCCCAATGTAAAGCGTCGTGCGGACAAGTATCGATGCAAATACCGCAAAACATGCACAAGCCATAATCGATCTGGAAGGTTTCCAGCACGTTAACCGTTACCGGTCGCCGCGTTCCCCTATCTTCTTGCGTCTGATTAAAGGTTAGATCGATACACCACGTAGGGCATTCACGCACACAAATCATGCAACTGGTGCAATTTGCTGCATTCAATGCGATCTCTCTCATGGCACCTGCTTTGTCAAAGGTTGGAATCTGCCACTTGCACCCGGCCACTGCTGCTCTCTAGCAGGAAGTTTTTGGTTTGGAAGTATTTCTGTCTCGCACCGTATTGCTCCAGCAAAGACATCACCAATAGTTGGACACATCGTTGATGTGAGAGAGATTAATTCGCCACTTTCAGGATTTCGAAGCACTACCCATGTCTTCTCCTGATCCCTAACAAGGTGATCGAAGAAAGTAAAACCGGCCGCATGCACTTCCTTAATTTTTTGAACCCACTCATTCTCTGGTACTGAAATCATGTTGACACCATCGAATCTGAGAGTATGGACATAATCATTGATGGCGTTGGTGGACATCCTGGGAGATAACCGTCGATTTCTATTCCTAAAGATTGAATTCCTGGAACTACGGTTGGGGAATCCCAATAGGGCCCACCGCTAATTGCGCAGGCTCCAATCGCGATAACCCTGTGATGAAGTTCTGGCAAAAGTTTTTTAAACTCTGAAATTTGGTCAATTACATAATCAGAGACTCGGTGAGTGATGGTGCCACTGATAAGTAAGATTAAGAAATCTGGACTCGCTTCAGAAATAGGCAATGATCGTTTTACAGAGAGCACCTCTAGAGCGCAACAAGCCAATGGAAGATCAGCAATTCCAACAGTAGTGCCATTCGGCAAGTTATGGCGCGTGAGAGTGATCACGCCCACAGGTTAGCGAGTTTTTGCCTCGAGCTAGTGCTATCTAGCGCCCTGAGTGGGAAGATTAAGAGGTGAGTAACCAGGCTTCAGCTAAACCAGTTCAAGTGCTTGATCAAGTAGTCATACGTTTTGCCGGAGATAGTGGCGATGGCATGCAACTTACCGGCGACAGATTCACCTCCGAAACGGCATTGTTGGGAAATGACTTAGCCACTCTGCCAAATTTTCCAGCCGAAATTCGTGCACCAGCGGGGACATTGCCAGGAGTCTCTTCATTCCAACTCCACTTCGCAGATCATCACGTGCGCACCGCCGGAGACGCTCCCGATGTCTTGGTGGCAATGAATCCAGCAGCACTTAAAGCAAATATCAAAGATATGCAGCGCGGTTCTACGATCATCGTTAATAAAGATGAGTTTTCTTCGCGTAACTTAACAAAAGTTGGCTACGAAAATAATCCCCTCGAAGATGGATCCCTTGAAAGTTTTAAGGTGCATTCGCTCCCATTGACTTCGATGACTGTCACGGCGCTGGCTGATCAACCCCTTTCCCGAAAAGAGGCCGAGCGAGCAAAAAATATGTTTGCTTTGGGATTGCTTTCTTGGATGTATCACCGTCCAACCGAAGCAACAGAAAATTTCCTTAAAGCCAAATTTGGTAAGAAACCAGAAATTTTGGAAGCCAACTTAATCGCTCTAAAAGCTGGCTGGAATTATGGTGAAACAACTGAAGACTTTGTAACTTCTTATGAAATTGCACCAGCAAAGCGATCTCCAGGAACTTATCGAAATATCAGCGGTAATTTAGCGTTGGCATACGGTCTTATTGCGGGAGCAGAGCGCACTGGATTACAACTCTTTTTAGGTTCGTACCCAATCACTCCAGCATCAGATATTTTGCATGAACTTTCCAAACATAAGAAATTTGGAGTCATCACTTTTCAAGCCGAAGATGAAATCGCCGCAATTGCTTCAGCGATTGGCGCTTCTTATGGCGGAGATTTAGGAGTTACCTCAACGTCAGGGCCAGGCGTTGCGCTAAAAAGTGAGGCTATCGGACTCGGAGTGATGCTAGAACTTCCTCTCGTTGTTGTGGATGTTCAACGTGGTGGTCCCTCAACTGGATTACCCACAAAGACAGAACAAGCCGATCTCCTGCAAGCCATGTTTGGAAGAAATGGTGAATCTCCAGTAGCAGTTGTTGCAGCTTCGACCCCGAGCGATTGCTTCACGATGGCGATGGAAGCCGTCCGAATTGCAACCACATATCGCACGCCGGTTTTTCTACTCTCAGATGGTTATATAGCCAATGGTTCTGAGCCATGGAAAGTCCCAAATGTTGAAGAACTTCCAGATTTGAAAGTGCATTTTGCACCAGAAGGTACCGAAAACTTTCTTCCATACTCTCGAGATCCAAAGACACTAGCCAGACCGTGGGCAATTCCCGGAACAAAAGGCTTGGAGCATCGAATCGGTGGAATTGAGAAGGCAGATAAGACTGGCAACATCAACTATGAGCCAGCAAATCACGACTTTATGGTGCGAACGCGCGCTGCAAAAATTGCTGGGATCGAAGTACCTGATCTTGAGGTCGATGATCCAGATGGCGCCTCGATCTTGCTCCTAGGTTGGGGTTCAACTTTTGGACCAATCGCATCCGCAGTGGAGGTGCTCAGAGCAGGTGGCACTGCAGTTGCTCAAGCACACCTTAAATACCTGAACCCATTTCCAAAGAATCTTGGAGAAATTTTACGCAAGTATCCCAAGGTGATTGTTCCAGAAATGAATTTAGGTCAACTTGCTTTACTGCTACGTGGTCAATTCTTGGTAGATGTCATCTCTTACAATCAAGTAAGAGGTTTACCTTTTTCAACGAGTGAACTAGTTGAAGTTGCTTTGGAGGTGCTCAATGGCTGAAATAACTCTCACCAAGAAAGATTTCACCAGCGATCAAGAAGTCAGATGGTGCCCTGGATGCGGAGATTACTCAATTCTGGCTACAGTTCAAGCTTTCTTACCGGAATTGGGAGTGCCCCGCGAAAACGTAGTTTTCATCTCGGGCATCGGATGCTCCTCTCGTTTTCCTTACTATGTTGAAACTTTTGGAATGCACTCAATCCACGGACGAGCACCAGCAGTTGCGAGCGGACTCGCAATCACTCGTCCCGATTTGGTCACATTCGTGATAACTGGCGATGGTGACGCTCTTTCAATCGGTGGAAACCACTTCATTCACGCACTTCGACGCAATGTCAACTTAAAAATCTTGCTTTTTAATAATCAAATCTACGGATTAACTAAGGGCCAGTACTCACCCACTAGCGAGCAAGGAAAAATAACTAAATCAACACCAGTGGGTTCTCTAGACACACCATTTAATCCAATTTCACTTGCACTCGGCGCTGAGGCTAGTTTTGTCGCACGATCAATCGATAGTGATCGAAAGCATCTAACCGAGACTTTGCGTGCAGCAGCTGCCCATCAAGGATCTGCATTGATAGAGATCTATCAGAATTGCCCAATCTTTAATGATGGTGCATTCGATACTTTTAAAGAAGGAGAAACCAAAGAGAGTGCACTGCTCCAGATGGTCCATAACCAACCCATCAAATCGAGCACTCACGGTGTAGTTCGCGCGGCTGATGGCTCATTATCCTTGGCATCGTTATCAGAAATCAAAGAAGAAGACATCTTGATTCACGATGCACATCGACAAGACCCCACATACGCTTTCGCACTCTCGCGACTTTCCAACTCGTCACATGTTCCGGTTGGAATTTTTAGAGATGTTCCTCGCCCACACTATGGCGCACTCGTTCAAGACCAACTAAAAGAGGTCATCGACAAAAACGGGAAAGGCGACCTTGGCAAGTTGCTCGTGGGCGGAGATTCGTGGCAAGTCGTTTAGATAGAACTGGCCTGCTCTATGCAGGCATGGCCTACCTACTCTGGGGATTCTTTCCGCTCTACTGGCGATTACTCAGTGCGGCTGGTGCCATTGAAATTCTGGCTCATCGTGTGCTCTGGTCGATCGTAATTTGCTTCTTAGCCTTGGCTATTCGAAAAAATCTGGGCGCCTTTCAAGAATTAATTCGGGATTCGAAAAAAGCACTCTGGTTATTTACGTCAGCCTCCGCGCTCACTATTAACTGGGGCATATTCATTTGGGCGATCAACCACGACCACTTAACTGACTCTGCACTCGGTTATTACATAAATCCATTGGTTATGATTCTCTTTGGAATCATCGTTTACCGCGAGAAACTTTCTGGCCTTCAATGGTCTGCGGTTGGGTGCGGAACGATCGCTGTCACGATCCTGACATTCGCCTACGGATCCCCACCCTGGATCGCCTTAAGTTTGGCTTTCTCTTGGGGCTTTTACGGACTGATCAAAAAACATGTGCAAGCCGGAGCCTTAGAGTCATTGACTGTCGAAACGCTACTCATGGCACCTATTGCTCTGGGCTATTTATTGTTTTTGAATCAAAATGGTGTTGGAAAGTTTGGTCATAACTTGTGGATCAGTTTGCTTTTTATTCTCGGTGGATTTGTTACTACTATTCCGCTACTTCTCTTTAATGGAGCAGCAACTCGCCTACCACTTTCCATCATCGGATTGATGCAATATCTCAATCCTAGCGTTCAGTTTTTAACTGGACTTTTCTTGATCGGAGAAATAATGACTCCGGCTCGTTGGTGGGGTTTCGGGTTTATCTGGATTGCTTTGATCTTTTTAGGAAGCGACAGCATTAAGACGCTCAGGCAGAACGCTCAATAATCGCATCACAGAGTGAAGCCAGTGCTTGCGAAACTGCAGAATTTGGCAAGGCATTCAAATCTAACTTCGCACTTCTGGAAATTTCATGGAGTTGGTTTCGCGCTGCTGCCATGGCGGGATGAGTTCGTAATCTCCCCAGCGTCTGCTCCAACAACTTGTCGTCTTGTATAGGCTGGGAAAGAATCTGTTTCAATTCATCATCTGCCGGATCCTTTGATGCCATAACATGCAAAGTCACCAAGGTACTCACACCTTCACGCAAGTCGGTTCCAGGTGTCTTTCCAGAGACTCCAGAGTCACTAGCAATATCAATAACATCATCAGCAAGCTGGAAAGCAATTCCAATTTTTTCAGCGAACGCGGTTACTTGCGCAATTTCAGATGCGCTAACTCCGGCAAGCATGGCACCGAACTGTGCGCTTGTGGCAATTAATGAACCAGTCTTATCAGATACTACTTTTAAGTAGTGAGCGAGCGGATCCTCACTTGGGCCAATACTTTCCAAAATCTGACCCGTACAGAGTCTTTCAAAAGTTTTGGCTTGAATCCGGACTGCCTCAGGACCAAGATCAGCGAGCAATTCAGAAGCTTTCGCGAAAAGAAAATCTCCAGTGAGAATAGCAATTGTGTTATTCCAACGAGAATTTGCACTGATCACACCACGTCTGAGTGGTGCATCGTCCATAACATCATCGTGATAAAGCGTTGCTAGATGCGTAAGTTCAACTACTACTCCGGCTTTCACAATATCTTTTGAAGGACCAGAGCCAAGATGTGAGGTTAACAAGGTGAGTAATGGCCGCAATCTTTTCCCGCCGGCTTGGGCAAGATGTTGTGATGCTTCTGTGATAAATGGATACTCACTCTTAACGTGAGATAGCAACAACTCTTCAACTTGTTCGAGCCCGGAACTTAAGGATTTTTCCAAATCTGGATCCACATTTGGGATCCCAAGTATGCTCATATTGCTAGAAGACAAGCCGTGCTGATTGAGATATGAGTTTGACGATTGGGTTTGGAATTACACCAACAACCAGAGTAATCACTGCGCATACGGCAATGACGATGGTGGTTTTGATTGGAGCGGCAGCAACGGTTGGCCCTTGAGAATCTGCATCCTCAAAGAACATGATGACAATTAGGCGAATATAGAAATAGGCGGCGACTGCGCTACTCAATACGCCTATGACTACTAACCAGGTCGATCCACTCTCGTATGCCGCTGAAAAGACTCCAAACTTCGCGATGAAACCACTTGTTAATGGAATGCCCGCCAATGCGAGGAGGAAGAGGCTCAAAGTTGTTGCGACGATCGGCGAGCGTTTGCCTAAGCCGGCGTACCCGGAGAGTGCTGTTGCTTCACCACTGCCATCACGGATCAAAGTCACGATGGCAAACGCACCTACCGTGGTGAATCCGTAAGTTACGAGATAGAGCAAGGTTCCAGAGAGTCCGGCTTTATTCGCGGCAACGATGCCAGTTAATAAGAATCCTGAATGCGCAACCGATGAGTAAGCCAGCATCCTTTTAATATCAGTTTGCGTTAGCGCCAATAGCGCTCCGATAACCATGGTGATGATGGCAACGCCAGAGATCATTGGTCGCCAATCCCAACGAGCACCCGAAAGCGCAACATAAAAGAGTCGGAGAATCGCACCAAAAGCCGCGACTTTTGTAGCGGCTGCCATGAATGCTGTGACTGGAGTTGGAGCGCCTTGATAAACATCGGGAGTCCACGAATGAAATGGAACCGCACTTACTTTAAACAGCAGACCGACTGACACGAAAGCGATTCCGATTAACAGAATCATGTCATTGCCAGCATTTGATTGAATTGCTACACGAATTCGATCAAAACTTACAGAACTAGAGTAGCCATAGAGGAATGCGGCGCCGTAGAGGAAGAACGCAGATGAGAATGCGCCTAATAAGAAGTATTTAAGTGCTGATTCCTGAGAGAGCAATCGTCGACGACGGGCTAAACCTGACATGAGGTATAACGGAAGTGAGAGGACCTCAAGCGCAACAAACATCGTGACTAAATCATTGGATGCTGGGAAGAGCATCATTCCACCGATAGCGAATAGTGTGAGTGGAAATACTTCAGTTTGTGTAAGTTTTGCTGCAATTGCTGCTTTCTCTGCTTCTGATCCTGGGAGTGCAGAGGCTTGTGCTACGAAAGCACCGCCTGCTGAATCTAGACTTCGTTCAGCAATCAGCAAGATACCAAGAATTCCCAGTAGAACGACGCTCGCCTGAATAACCAGAGTTGGACCATCAATAGTGACTGAACCTTCTGCGGTCACGAGTTTTGTAGCATGAATCTTGATAATCCATGCAAAGGCAGCAACCAGGCCAACTAAAGCCGTTATTAAATGCGATAAGTACCTCTTGCTACGCGCTACGAACGCTTCAATCAGCACACCGACAAGCGCAGCCCCTAAAACAATCAGAATTGGTGCAACTGCAACATAATCAATCGTAGGTTTGTTGAACATTAGGGTTTCACCTGCGTTGGCTGAGGGTCAGTCATACTTTGTTTTTGCAAAGTTACACTCACGGATGGATTAATAACGTCCAACAGTGGTTTCGGATAGAAACCGAAAAATACAATGATTGCGACCACGGGTGCAATCGCGAGTTTTTCTCTCATAGAAAGATCTTGAAGTTGCTCATTTCCCGGTGTTATCGGACCATGGAGAGTTCGTTGAACGACTATGAGAATATACAAAGCAGCTAATACAATCGCCAACGTCGAAATGATGGCAACCGCTGGATAACGAGTGTAAGTACCAACCAAAACCAAAATTTCGCTTACGAAACTTGATAATCCTGGTAGCGCTAGGCTCGACATTCCCGCAAAAAAGAACATCCACGCCATCACTGGTGTTACGCGTTGCAATCCACCAAAGTCTTTAATTTCAGCAGAACCGCGACGCGAAATCATCCAACCAGCAACTAAGAACAAGGCAGCTGTTGAGAAGCCGTGATTAAACATGTAGAACGTAGAGCCAACTCCAGCGGTAGATGTCATTGCAAAGATGCCTAAGACTATGAAACCAAAGTGTGAGATTGAGGTAAAAGCAACCAAGCGCTTTAGATCGCGCTGGCCGATGGCAAGAATTGCTCCATACATAATGCTTATTACCGCAAAGACCACAATGACCGGAGTGAAGTATTTAGATGCATCAGGGAAGAGGGGCAAGCAGTACTTGATCATGCCGAAAGTTCCGACTTTATCGAGCACTCCAACAACGAGCACTGCGGTGCCTGGGGTAGCCGATGATGCCGCGTCCGGAAGCCAAGTATGCAGCGGCCACATAGGTGCCTTGATTGCGAATGCTATAAAGAATCCTAAAAAGAGCCATTTCTGAGTTGTTGGATCAATCGATAATTGACTCAAGGCTGTCAGATCAAAAGTGGGTGAACCAAGTTGGTTTTTAGATACGACATACAACCCAATTACTGAAGCCAACATGAGTAAGCCACCCAAGAGGCTGTAGAGCAAAAACTTAACGGCAGCATAGTTGCGATTGCCGCTGCCGAAGATTCCGATGAGGAAGTAGACCGGAATGAGCATAGCTTCGAAAAATACATAGAACAGAAATACGTCTGTGGCAGCAAATACACCGATCATAAAAGTTTCAAGTACGAGCAAGAGCGCAAAAAAGCTCTTCTGTGACCAGCGACTACCTTGACCTTCATGCCAAGCTGCAAGCAACACAATTGGTACGAGCAACAAAGACATAAGGATAAGTACTAATGCTGTGCCGTCGATACCTAATGCAAACTTAACGCCAAGAGAATCAATCCAGTTATAAGAAACCGTGAATTGATCACTAACGTTGTCTCGATTGAAGTTGAAAGCTATGAGTAAGCCATCCAGCAGCGTCAAAAGCGAAAAGCCAAGCGCAATTTTCTTTGCTAGATCGGAATTAGCGATAGACCAAACTACTGCTGCACCAATGAGCGGTAGAACGAGAAGAGTTAAAAGATTCATTTTAGAGCCTCGTTCCTAACATGACCGCAAGTAGTACGGCAGCTCCTATTAAAATCAGGAGAGCATAAGTTCTAACATATCCAGTTTGAATGCGGCGGATTCGATTCGAGATACCGCGGGATGAACCGGCCACCCCATTAACAATTCCATCAATGATTTTGTCGTCAATGAAAACTAATAGCCGGGTTAAAACTTGGCCTGGTCGCATAAAGAGAGTTTCGTTGATTGTGTCTTGCAGCAAGTCTCGTCGAACTACCTTGGTTAACACTGAAACATTTGTAGGTGCGACGTGTGGCACTTCTTTTTTGCCATACATTCGGAATGCCACAACAAAACCAATCGCTACTGCAACTAGAGCCATGAGTGAAACCAAAAGCGGCGAAAGATTCGGCTCTGGTTCCGCAAATCCACGAGCCACTACCGGTTCAAGCCAATGTTGGAATGAGTTACCTAGAGTGAAAAGTCCACCAGCCGCAATTGATCCGACTGAAAGAATGATGATCGGCACTGTCATTAACTTTGGAGATTCGTGTGGATGCGAATCATCGCTCCAACGTTTCTCCCCAAAGAAGGTCAGGAGCATTACTCGGGACATGTAGAACGCAGTAATTGCTGCACCTAATAATGCGGCACTACCCAGCAAAATTCCTCGAACTCCGCCAGCCGCAAATGCTGCTTCGATTATCTTGTCCTTGGAGAAGAATCCAGAGAAAGGTGGTACTCCGATAATCGCTAAATATCCAAGTCCAAAAGTTAAATAAGTTATCGGCATAACTAGCCGGAGTCTTCCGAACTTGCGCATATCGACTTCGTTATTCATGCCGTGCATAACCGAACCCGCACCCAAGAACATGCTGGCTTTAAAGAAGCCGTGGGTCAGTAAGTGCATGATTGCAAATGCGTATCCAGCTGGACCAAGGCCCGCAGCCAAAATCATGTATCCAATTTGCGACATGGTGGATGCAGCAAGTGCTTTCTTGATGTCATCTTTGGCAGTGCCAACCAAGGCTCCGAATAGCAAAGTAATTGCGCCAACAATCACAACAATCAACTGGGCATTAGGTGCATGATCAAAAACAAAGTTTGATCGAGTGATTAAGTAAACTCCGGCGGTAACCATGGTCGCCGCGTGAATCAGAGCGGAAACCGGAGTTGGACCGGCCATCGCATCTCCAAGCCAAGCTTGCAAGGGGAATTGTGCAGACTTTCCCGTGGCTGCCAATAAGAGAGCCAAGCCAATCCATGTCATAGCCGATTCAGAGGCAGAGTGCGATTGGTCTGCAATACCTTGAAAAGAGACAGTGCCGAAGGAGGCAAACGCGATCATGATCGCGAACGAGAGGCCCATGTCGCCTACACGATTCATGACGAATGCTTTTTTAGCAGCAGTTGCATACTCAGGCTTTTGATTCCAGAATCCGATCAGGAGATACGAAGCCAGACCAACGCCTTCCCAACCAACATATAAATTCAAGAACGAATCACCAAGAACAAGCAAAAGCATGGCAGCAATGAACAAATTCAAGTAAGCAAAAAATCTACGTCGATCGGTGTCATGTTCCATGTAGGCGATTGAGTAAATGTGAATCAGAGTGCCTACCCCAGTAATCAATAACACGAAGCAGATAGAAAGTTGATCGAGCAGAAGGCCGGCTTCAACATGAAATGAACCTGCGTGAATCCAGGTGAATAGTTGTTGAGAAACCCCTCTTGCTTCACCCTCACGTGAGAGCATCGCAATTAGTTCGACTAATCCGACTACGAAAGATCCACCAGAAAGCAGGGTTGCGAGCAAGTGACCCCATCGATCTGTTTTTCTTCCGCCAAGAAGCAAGATGGTCGCGCCAATAAGTGGGAGCGCGATCAGCCAAACCAACATCGCGCTACTGCTCGATGCTAGAGCGTGTGAAGTTTCCACTCTTACTCCCTATAACTTCATCAGGTTCGCATCATCAACCGAAGCTGATCGACGCGAACGATAGATCGTGACAATAATTGCTAAACCAACTACTACTTCGCATGCAGCGACAACCATCGTGAAGAAGGCCACTACTTGCCCATCTAAGTTGCCTAGCAACCGAGCAAAAGTTACAAATGCCAGATTGGCAGCATTGAGCATTAACTCGATACACATAAAAACCACAATGGCGTTTCTACGAATAACTACACCAAAAGCACCAATGCTAAAGAGTATGGCCGAGAGAACGAGGTAATTATTTGCACTCATTACTCTTCCACCTTTGGCTTCGCACGAAATTCGCGCATATCTTGGATATCTCCACGAGATTGAAGAAGTTCCGAAACGGATGTTGGCTCTGGCGTCCCGTCGGGACGAAGCGCGGGAACATCTACAGCGTTATGAAGTGCGTAAACACCCGGGTTTGGCAAGGTGGATCCAGGGAGATTCGAACCAGGTCTAAATCTGGCTATTGCCAAATCCTTTTGAGTTGGTCGTGGTGTGGTGCGCTCCCTATGCGCTAACACCATCGCACCGAGCGCTGCCGTGATAAGTAAGGCGGATACAACTTCAAACGCCCATACATATCTCGTAAAGAGCAATTCGGCTAATGAGACGATGCTGTTCTGAACCAATACGTCTGAGATTCCAACAAAACTCGTATACGCACGTCCAATTGCACCAACCAACAAGATCACTAACCCCAATGCGCCAGCAAGTGCTGCAATACGTTGACCCTTAATGGTTTCCACCAAAGATTCTGTGCTATCCACACCGACTAACATCAAAATAAAGAGGAAGAGCATCATTACCGCACCGGTGTAAACCACTATTTGTACGATTCCCAAGAACGGGGCGCCTTCTGCAATATAAAAAACGGCTAATCCGATCATGACAAATGCCAGAAGTAGTGCAGAGTGAACTGCTTTTCTGACGAAGAGCATGCTCAAAGCTGCCAATACAGTCAGCGGAGCCAAAATCCAAAAGAGCACAGCCTCCGGCATTGCTGTTGCATGCGGCGTAAAAGGATTACCTGCTAAGAACATCAATTCGCCTCGCTCGATGAGGTGGATTGCGAAGGATGAGCTTGAGTGACTTCGCCACGGTAGTAATGGCTGTCATCAGTTCCCGGATACATCGCATGAGGAGGTTGCACCATACCTGGCGATAGCGGAGCTAAAAGATCTTGTTTTTCAAAAATTAATTTTGATCGAGAATCATCTGCGAGTTCGTACTCATTGCTCATGGTGAGAGCACGAGTTGGACAAGCCTCTATGCAAAGACCACAGAAAATGCAGCGAAGATAATTAATTTGATATACCTTGCCGTAGCGCTCTCCTGGAGAAAAACGTTCTTCCTCTGTGTTGTTAGCACCCTCAACCAGAATCGCATCCGCAGGACAAGCCCAAGCGCACAATTCACAACCAATGCACTTCTCTAATCCGTCCTCATAGCGATTGAGCTGATGACGGCCATGAAAGCGAGGCGCAGTTGGAACCTTCTCTTCCGGATACTGTTCAGTATTCACCTTTTTAAACATGGTTGTGAAGGTCACGCCAAAACCTTGGGACTGTTTTAAGAGTGATGCCGCACCATCATTAGCGACTTCCACCGACTCTTCATAAGCAACTTCAAGCGCCTTATTGGGCTCGTGTGATGTGAGGTCACTACTCATGTTTTGCCTCCCCAACTGTAAGTGTTGAAACTTGGAATGGGAGTGAAGGCACCGGGAAATCGGGTTCTGCAAAGACTTTATTTGCCTCAGCTTCACTCTTATTCTTCTTAGCACGGTCATAAAGCGAGATTGCTGCCAGCGCTATTAAGATCGCTCCTGATGTAAAGCCAAGCACCACAACTTTTGAAGTTCCTTGTTGAGAAAAAGCACGCAACGTGGAAACCACGATGATCCAAACCAGTGCTGCCGGGATCAGCACCTTCCATCCAAATTTCATAAACTGGTCATATCGCAAACGTGGCAACGTTCCTCGTAGCCAGACGAAAATAAAGAAGAACAAAAATACTTTCGCTATAAACCAAATTAAAGTGAAGTAGCCACCGAGCCATTTTTCGGTAAATGCCAACCCAGGTAACGCATGATAGCCATTTAAAAACATAGTCGTTGCTAATGCAGAAACGGTGACAATGTTGACATATTCACCGAGGAAGAAGAGCGCAAACTTTAAGGATGAATATTCAGTGTGGAAGCCGCCAACCAATTCGCCTTCAGCTTCAGCAAGATCGAAGGGAGCACGATTGGTTTCTCCGACCATGGAAATCACATAGATAACAAAGGAGGGGAAGAGCACGATTGCGAACCAATATTTTTGCTGGGCTGAGATTATTTCCGAAGTAGACATCGAACCTGAGTAAAGAAAAACTGCTACCAGCGAAAGACCCATTGCAACTTCGTACGAAATGACTTGCGCACTCGAACGCAAACCACCGAGCAACGGATAAGTCGATCCAGATGACCAACCCGCCAACACAATGCCATAAACCCCAACTGAGGCAATTGACAAGATATATAAAACTCCAACATTTAAGTCTGTTAGTTGTAGTGCAGTTTTATGGCCAAACATTGAGACTTCGCCGGTTAATGGAATCACTGCGAAAGACATGAAACATGTAGTCGCAGAAATAATAGGAGCGATGATAAAAACAATTCGATCCGCAGCCTTTGGAATAATGTCTTCCTTCAGCGCCAACTTCACTCCATCAGCAAGTGATTGCAATAATCCAGCAGGGCCAACTCGATTCGGACCAATTCGCATCTGCATACGCGCAACTATTCTTCGTTCGCCATAAATGGCGAAGAGAGTTGCTAGAACAGCAAAGACGAAAACGATGAGAGCCTTGATGGTGGTGAGCCAGCCCGGATCCTGGCTTAACAATTCTCTGGTGGTCATGCGCCGGCTCCGATCGTAATGTGAGAATCCGCGCCTAAAGTAAATCGTTGAGATCCGACAGAATTTTCAGGAATCCACACCACACCATCTTCCATTGACGAAATTTCAACTGGAAGCGTGATCGAACCTTTAGGGGTGCTGATCTTTATCGAGGCAGTAATTCCGAAGCGATCTGCAGTTGCTTTCGAGAGTCGAGCAACGGCTTTTCGGGCTGTGGCTGCTAAATGATCTTCTCCTTCTTGCAATGACCCCAAATCCAAAAGTTGGCGCCATGAAGTAAGCCTGACCCCATCCGTTGACTTTGCTGGCGCAACATTTGGCGCTGAAACTTTGGCACCATCCCAATTACCAAGTCCTGATAATTCCTTCGCGGCACTCTTCGAATCTTTAAATCCAAGAGAAGTTCCCATGGCATCTGCCAACATTGCGATGACTCGAGAATCACTTAATGAACGGCTCTCATTCAACACTTGGTCAAAGTGGCGTGCTCGCCCTTCCCAATTAAGAAAAGTCCCAGACTTTTCAGTAACGGTCGCGACCGGGAAGACTACATCTGCAAATTTGGTAACTTCGCTCTCTCGTATTTCGAGGGAGACGACGAATGCCTTGCGAAGCGCATCCTCGCTCGGCACGGGGATATCACGAGGGTCAACACCACCAATGACCAGAGCATCGAGTGAACCGTTTGCAGCATCGTTGAGAATGGCTTCAGTATCACGACCTGGTTGAGTAGGAAGCGATGCAACTCCCCATGCGCTTTGCATATCCACTCGAGCGCTTGCATCTGAAAGCGGACGTCCGAAAGGAAGTAGGGTTCCGAGAGCGCCGGCAGCTAATGCTCCACGCTCACCTGCCCGACGAGGAATCCAGGCTAACTTTGCACCTGTGCGCTCAGCGAGTTTGATTACTTGCGTCAGCAACCCAGGAGTTCTAGCTGCTCGCTCGCCAACCAAAATGATGGACTTGTTATCAAGTGCAACTTGGTTAAGGCTGTTGATGTTATCCGGCAAAACTTTTGCTTGAAGTTTTTCAGAACCGTTTGAAACAAAAGGTGCCAAAGACGTAATCGAGAGATGATGCTTTCGAACAGCTTTGCGCAATCGTAAAAACACGATTGGAGATTCATCTTCAGGTTCAAACTCCACGAGAAGCACTTGAGATGCATGGTCAAAATCTGAATATGTAACATCGTTGGTAAAGATGTGACCAAGAAATTCGCGTTCTTCATCACTGCTTGATCTCGCTCGGAAATCTATATCGTTTGTGTTAAGAGCCACTCTGGCAAATTTTTGATATGCATACGCATCTTCCAAAGTGACGCGTCCACCAGTTAGTACCGCTGCGCGTTTTCCAGTTAATCCTGCAGCAGCAATGGCTAATGCCTCTGGCCACGAAGTTGGCACGAGTTGGTCACCTTGACGAACCATTGGCGTCGTTAATCGATTCTTCGCGACTGCATACTGAAATGCCCAACGTCCTTTATCGCAATTCCACTCTTCATTTACCTGTGGGTCATCGCCGGCTAAACGTCGAAGCAC
>CAYFKL010000009.1:0-20735 GCA_964343565.1 uncultured Actinomycetes bacterium | reverse complement strand
GTTGTGATTGGGGATCAAATTCCCAAAGTCGGTCCTGCTCAGATACGCATGGGTCGTGAAAAGCGCAACATTGTGTTGGAACAGGTCAAATTTGCCGAAAATCAGACGCTTCCAATACGAGTGAGTGTTCCGCTATTGCCAGCAGTGAGTTGGGAACGCGGTGGAGATGTCATCGTTGACTTGCTGCCAGAGAGCGGGACTCGGGTCTCATTCTTAGCTCACCGGCTCTAGCCGGTAGGCTCATCGATGTGATCGATTTAAAGTTTATTCGCGAAAATGCAGATTTAGTTCGCCAATCCCAGCGAACCCGTGGTGAAGATGTCTCCATTGTTGACCGAGTGATCGCAGCAGACGAGACTCGAAGAATTACCATCGCAGAATTTGAAACTTTAAGAGCGGAACAAAACTCGCTTTCAAAATCAGTGGGAAGTGCAAGCAAAGAAGATCGACCTGCACTTTTAGAAAGTGCCAAGGTATTAGCAGACCGCGTGAAAGAAGCAGAAGGTCGACGGGCAAAAGCAGAAGAAGCGGTCCGAACCGAGTTGCTTCAACTTTCAAATATTGTGGAAGAAGGTGTACCTGAAGGTGGCGAAGCCGACTTTAAGGTTCTCGAACATATTGGTTCCCCGCGCGAATTTGATTTTGAACCACGTGATCATGTTGAACTCGGGAAAATTCTTGGTGCGATCGATACTGAACGTGGAGCCAAAGTTTCTGGCGCTCGCTTTTTCTACTTAACAGGAGTTGGAGCGTTACTTGAATTCGCACTTGTTAATTTAGCCATCAGCAAAGCAACAGCAAATGGTTTTATTCCAGTGATTCCACCAGTTTTGGTAAAGCCCTCAGCGATGGAAGGCACTGGATTTCTCGGTCAAGCTGCTGAGAATGTATTCCATTTAGAAAAAGACGATTTCTATTTAGTTGGCACAAGTGAAGTTCCGTTAGCGGCTTATCACTCCGATGAAATTATTTCAGCAAGTTCGTTACCGCTTCGCTATGCGGGCTATTCCTCATGTTTTCGCCGGGAAGCTGGGTCGTATGGAAAAGATACGCGAGGAATTATTCGGGTTCATCAATTCGACAAAGTAGAAATGTTCTCTTTCTGCGCTCCCGAGGATGCCATGGCTGAACATAGAAGAATTCTTGAGTGGGAGAAGGAATTTTTAAATGCTTTAGAAGTGCCTTATCGAGTCATTGATGTGGCTTCGGGAGATTTGGGATCTAGCGCTGTAAGGAAATTCGATTGCGAAGCATGGATTCCAACTCAAAATGCATACCGAGAAGTAACAAGCACCTCAAATTGCACTGAATTTCAAGCTCGTCGCCTAAATATTCGAATGAAAGATGAGAATGGAACTCGTTCGATTGCAACTTTGAATGGCACTCTTTGTGCGCTCCCAAGGATAATCGTGGCAATTTTAGAAAATCACCAACAAGCCGATGGTTCGGTCAAAGTGCCAAAGGCGCTAGTCCCTTTCCTTGGTGGACGAGAAGTATTAACTCCGGTGGGTGCGTGAAACCAAGATTAATTGCGACTGACCTGGATGGAACGATTGTTCAATTCAATGGCCGGATCTCACCTCGTACCGTTGAAACTTTTAATCGTGCACTCGATGAAGGCATTCGCATCATTTATGCCACTGGCCGACCTCCCAGGTGGATGGGTGACGTGGTTGATGCGTTTGGTACAGAGAGAATTCCATGGGCGATCTGCTGCAATGGCGCTTTACTCTTCGATTTAGTAAATGACAAAATCGTTGAAGAGTGGCCGATATCGATTGAAATTACTAAAGAAATTTTGCACCGAATGCGACAAGCGATACCTGAAATAACTTTTGCAATGGAACGTCATAATTCCTATGTTCGAGAAAAACATTACATACCTCGTTGGGATGCTGGACTTGATACCGAGGGAATTGATGCAATTGAAGATTTGTTAGATCAACCATTCTTAAAATTGCTCGCTCGAGTCCCAAATCATGTCTTAGATTCTGATGAAATGCTTGCTATCGCTGCGCCTTTGTTGGCAGACATTGCCACGGTCACACATTCAAATGCAGAAGACTCATTGTTAGAAATATCAGCGCTAGGAGTAAATAAGGGCACCGGGGTTAGGTACGTGGCTTCTCAATGGGGAATCCCTATCGAAGATGTGGTTTGCTTTGGCGATAATCCAAACGATATTCCAATGTTGAACTTGATTCCGCGCTCCTATGCAGTTCAGTCAGGACATCGAGATGCCCATACAGCTGCTGCCTACATTGCGCCGGCCTGCAATGATGACGGTGTTGCTCAAGTAATAAGTGATTTGCTCGGGTAGTCATGCGTTTGGGTGTTGTGATCATGCCCGAAGATCGATGGGCGATTAATCGAGAATGGTGGGAACGAGCCGAACAACTTAAATTCGATCATGCATGGACTTACGACCATCTAACATGGCGAGATTTGCGCGATGGACCCTGGTTTTCAGCAGTTCCATGGCTAGCTGCTGCAGCAATGTGCACCACCACTCTTCGATTGGGAACATTGGTTGCAAGTCCCAACTTCCGTCATCCAGTCACCTTTGCTAAGGAATTAATGACACTCGATGACATATCAAATGGACGTTTAACTTTAGGAATTGGTGCGGGTGGCTCAGGATTTGATTCGTTTGCGCTTGGTCAAGATTCTTGGTCTCGCAAGGAACGAACTGATCGTTTCGAGGAATTTATTTCGATGTTAGATCATTTGATGACTCATGAGGCAACAGAAGAATTGGTTGGTGAATTTTATTCAGCTAAAGAAGCTAGGAACATTCCTGGATCTGTTCAAAAACCTCGCATACCTTTTGCGATTGCAGCCACCGGTGCGCGTGGAATCTCCATTGCAGTTGAGTATGGTGCAATTTGGGTAACAAATGGTTTTTCTTCAAATCCGCTTGAAGCCACTTCGCAGGAACATCAAAGCGCAGTCAGAAACCAAATAGCTTTGCTGAAGGCAGAGTGTGATCGCAAAGGTAGAGATTTTGCTTCGATCCCAAAACTCTTTTTAGCGAGTTCGAGAAATGAACCTTGGTTTGACTCAGTTTCATCCTTCACAGAACTTCGAGAAATTTATCGAGAGATTGGCATTACTGATCTAGTAATTCATCGACCACGAAAGTCGCATCCATTTAAAGGTGATGAAAAATTGTTTGAAGAGATTGCCCTACTGCCTCGGGAATTTTAAAGATAATTACCGGCTGGAGGTTGTGCATCACCTGAGGTGAGTGATCGCCTCTTCATTTCCTCAAATTGAGCACGAGCTGCCATTTGTTGCGCGAATAAAGCGGTTTGAATTCCGTGGAAGAGTCCTTCCAACCAGCCAACTAATTGGGCTTGCGCTATCCGAAGTTCAGCTTCAGTAGGAACATCGTCACCCAGAAAAGGAATAGATAGGCGTTCTAACTCTTCAACTAGTTCTGGCGCTAATCCACCTTCCAATTCCTTGACGGATTGACGATGAATATCGCGCAAACGACGGCGAGATGGTTCATCCAACGGAGCACTTTTCACTTCGTCTAAAAGTTGTTTCACCATTGACCCAATGCGCAACACCTTTGCTGGTTGTTCTATGAGTTCGGTTGGCATGATCTCTTCGCTTGGATTTTGCTCGTCCGGGTTTAGAACTACTGGGGTGTCACTCATAGCAAAATTATGGCACTAAATTTTGAAAAGTGCCTATTCCAATTCTGAATTGACTGTGAGCACAATTTTGCCAATATGTTCGTTTGCAGAAATTTTTTCATGTGCAAGGTTTACCTCGCTTAGCGGAAGATACGAATCAATTACTGGTCTTAATGTCCCGTCTGAAAATAAGGGCCAAATATGGGAAACCGTACTTGCTGCGATTTGGCCGCGCTCCTCTTCAGTGCGACCTCGAAGCGTAGTTGCAACGATAGAAATCCGTTTAGTAAGCATGTAACTCAAATCAAGTTCAGCTTTTCGTCCACCTTGCAATCCGATAATCACCATACGTCCATTCGGCGCAAGAGTTTTTAGATTCTTTTCTAGGTAAGAGGCTCCCATGATGTCAAGAATGACATTTACTCCTTTAGCTTTCTCTACAAAATCTTCGCTCTTATAGTCGATGCAATGATCGGCGCCAAGAAATGTGCAAACGTCGTGTTTAGCGCTACTTGCAGTTGTGTATATTTCGCAGCCAGCCCACTTAGCAAGTTGAATTGCCATAGTTCCAATTCCACTTGCACCACCATGAATCAATATTTTTTCACCAGCACGTAATCCACCAAGCATAAAAAGATTTGACCAGACTGTGCATGTCACCTCAGGAAGCGCAGCCGCTGCAATGAGATCGATACCAGTTGGAATAGGCATTAGTTGAGATCCCGGAACTACAGCGAATTCGGCGTAGCCACCTCCAGTAATGACGGCACAGACTGCATCACCGATATTCCAGTTTTCGACTTCCTTGCCGATTTGCACTATTCGACCTGAAACTTCCAAGCCGAGAATCTCACTGGCACCAGGTGGTGGTGGGTAGAAACCTTGTCGCTGCAATATGTCGGCACGATTTACCGCAGTGGCCGCGACTTGAACTAATACTTCGTGTGGCTTGATCGTGGGAACTGGAACTTCTTCGAGCGAGAGTTGCTTCGCTGGCCCAATCTGTACTGCGCGCATATGGGGAGCCTAGAGCAGTCTGGAAATCGGGTAAGTTATGCGACGGAGGACTCGCCTAGTGGCCGATGGCGCCGGTCTTGAAAACCGGTATAGGGAAACCTATCGTGGGTTCAAATCCCACGTCCTCCGCCATATGTGGCTAACTCCACTCAATGCTGGCTGGCGCGAAGTAGTACCCCTGCCTCAGACTTTATCTGCCTTGATTTTCGGGGTTTTACCTGCCTAAAGGAGAACTATGAGTGGCACGATGACCACGCCTGGTCGCGCCAAAATCTCCGAGAAGCATTTGCGCACAGATAAGTGGTGGTTACAACCACTTATCACCGTGACAGTGCTGGTCTCGTTCATTATTTACGCAACGTGGCGCGCATTTGAAAATGCGTACTATTTCAGCGAGCCCTACATCTCGCCGTTCTACTCTCCTTGTTTAGCCACGTCTTGTGTGAAGAACGCTTCTTTATTCGGCCAACCATTTGGTTCGTGGTGGATTCTTTCTCCCGCATTAATTATTTTGATTTTCCCGCTTGGTTTCCGTTTCACTTGTTATTACTACCGCAAGGCTTATTACCGATCTTTCTGGCAATCACCACCAGCATGCGCAGTTGCAGAGCCTCACCAAAAATACACAGGCGAAACCAGAGCACCGTTGATTTTGCAAAATGCTCATCGCTGGTTTTTTTACGCTGGATTAATTTTCAACGTCATTCTTTCTTGGGATGCAATTCTGGCGTTCAGAAATGCAGAGGGAGAGTGGGGCCACATGGGTGTTGGCACGCTCTTCTTGCTCGCGAACGCCACTTTGCTCTGGCTTTACTCGCTCTCTTGCCATACATGTCGACACACAATTGGTGGCCGGTTGAAGCACTTCAGTAAGCATCCACTGCGATATCGCCTTTGGACTCGAGTTTCTATCTTGAATCATCATCACGCGAAGTTCGCGTGGGTTTCACTTTTCGGAGTCGCATTCTGTGATCTATACGTGCGACTTGTAGCAAGTGGAGCAATCACCGACTTGAAGTTCTTCTAGGAGAGATTGTGACCGAACGACTTAAATTTGATGTTGTAGTAATTGGTGCCGGTGGCGCCGGATTGCGTGCAGCAGTAGAAGCTCGTAATGCAGGATTGCGAACTGCAATCATTAGCAAATCTCTCTTTGGTAAAGCACACACTGTTATGGCAGAGGGTGGAATTGCGGCTGCCATGGGCAACGTGAATAGCAATGACAACTGGCAGGTTCATTTCCGTGACACGATGCGCGGCGGAAAATTTCTCAACAATTTCCGCATGGCCGAGTTGCATGCAAAAGAAGCACCGGAACGAGTATGGGAATTAGAGACTTGGGGCGCACTTTTTGACCGCACCAAAGCTGGCAAAATTTCACAACGCAACTTTGGCGGCCATGAATATCCACGACTTGCTCACGTGGGCGATCGAACTGGTCTGGAACTCATTAGAACCATGCAACAAGCAATCGTTTCACTACAACAAGAAGATTTACGCGAGCATGGTGATCTAGAAGCACGCATCAAAGTATTTGCAGAGACCACAATCACCGATTTGATTAAAGAGGGTGATCGAATTGCCGGTGCGTTTGGTTATGTTCGCGAAACTGGACAGTTCGTCGTATTTGAAGCACCAGCCGTTGTGCTTGCAACTGGTGGAATTGGCAAATCATTCAAAGTAACCAGTAACTCTTGGGAAGGTACTGGCGATGGGCACGCGCTCGCGCTTCGTGCGGGTGGCAAATTAATTGATATGGAATTTGTGCAATTCCATCCAACCGGAATGGTTTGGCCTCCCTCTGTTCGTGGAATTTTGGTAACTGAGTCAGTTCGTGGCGATGGTGGTGTACTTCGAAATAGCGAAGGCCGTCGTTTTATGTTCGATTACATCCCCGATGTTTTCAAAGATAAGTATGCACAGACTGAAGAGGAAGCTGATCGTTGGTACAAAGATCCAGATAACAATCGACGTCCGCCAGAATTGCTACCAAGAGATGAAGTTGCTCGTGCGATTAACTCAGAAGTTAAGGCGGGAAGAGGCTCGCAAGCCGGTGGCGTTTACCTTGATGTTTCCTCAAGACTACCTGCGGAAGAAATTCGCAAACGTCTTCCATCGATGTGGCATCAATTTAAGGAATTGGCTGATGTTGATATCACCCAACAACCAATGGAAGTTGGACCTACTTGCCACTACGTCATGGGTGGCGTCTTAGTTGATCCAGATAGCGGTGCTGCTGAAGGTGTACCAGGATTATTTGCGGCTGGTGAAGTTGCTGGCGGAATGCACGGATCAAACCGACTTGGTGGAAACTCTCTTTCAGATTTGATCGTGTTTGGCCGTCGTGCAGGAATTGGTGCGGTGAATTATCTGCAAAATCTGGCATCTCGACCAAACGTTACCGACGATGCAATCGCTAAATCTCAGGCACATGCTACGGCTCCACTAAATCGAGCTGGCGGCGAAAATCCATATACGATTCAAGCCGATTTACAACAAACCACGAATGATTTAGTTGGCATTATTCGTATCAAACATGAGTTAGAGGAATCGATCGGAAAACTTTCTGCATTCCATACTCGATTGGGTAATGCCAAAGCTGAAGGTGGTGCCGCATATAACCCTGGTTGGCATTTAGCTCTTGATTTGGAAAATATGTTGCTGGTCTCTGAATGTATTGCCCGTGCTGCACTTATTCGCGAAGAATCCCGCGGTGGTCACACTCGCGAAGACTTCCCAAAGATGAGCAGCGAATGGCGCAAGGTTAATTTGGAATGCAGCTTTGATGGTAATTCGGTTTCGGTTAACAAACGAGCGCTTCCAGAGATGCGCGAAGATTTGTTGAACCTTTTTGAAGTAGATGAGTTGAAGAAATATATGACCGAGCCAGAATTACAACGTCACGCGAAGGGAGCACAAGCATGAGTCACATGCACAAGTTCCGGGTTTACCGCGGAGATGGAAAAGAAGGTGGTCTGAAGGATTACAGTGTTGAGGTTAAGGAAGGCGAAGTAGTTCTTGATGTCATTCACCGCCTTCAAGCAACTCAAACTCCAGATCTTGCAGTTCGATGGAATTGCAAAGCCGGTAAGTGCGGTTCATGCTCAGCAGAAATCAATGGCAAACCACGATTGATGTGTATGACACGAATGAACACCTTTGCTGAAGACGAATTAGTAACGGTAACTCCACTTCGTACCTTCCCAGTAATCCGGGATCTCGTTACAGATGTCTCGTTCAACTACAAGAAGGCTCAGGAGGTGCCAGCATTTGCGGCGCCAAAGAATCTCAAACCGGGCGAATACCGCATGGAGCAGGTGGATGTTGAACGAAGCCAGGAATTTAGAAAGTGCATCGAGTGCTTCCTTTGCCAAGATACTTGCCATGTAATTCGAGATCACGAGGAGAACAAACCAAAGTTTGCTGGACCTCGATTCTTCATTCGCTTAGCGGAACTCGATATGCATCCACTTGATACTTTGGATCGCAAGCGATCAGCACAAGAGGAACACGGATTAGGTTTCTGCAACATCACCAAGTGCTGCACTGAAGTTTGTCCGGAACACATCCGTATTACCGATAACGCCATCATTCCGATGAAGGAACGAGTCGTTGACGTTAAGTACGACCCAGCACGCTGGTTAGGTTCAAAGATCAGGAAGCGCGAAGGCATCTGACACAATAAGCATGTGAAACTGCTTGGACGTTGGGCCATTCTTTCTTTTGCGATGTGGATTGCTACCTCGCTGATACCAGGTATTGATATCTCTGGCGGCTGGTGGAGTTATCTCTGGATAGCTCTGGTATTTGGATTAATCAATATGTTTATCGGCAATTTACTGCGTTTAATAACTTTGCCGTTAACCGTGTTAACGCTTGGCATTTTCTTATTAATTATTAATACCGCAATGTTTGGTTTAACAGCTGCCTGGACTCAGGCTTTAACAATTACAGGATTTTGGTCAGCCTTTTTCGGAGCGCTCATCATGAGCATCGTCGGTGGAATTTTGAAAGCAGCGTGGAAGCGCACTTGAAACGAAAAGTGTTGCTAGTTGCTGCGGGTGGAGTTGTAGGTTCGCTAGCACGATGGATCTTTTCTTTAGGACAAAGTGAAGACGGTTTTCCGTGGATGACCTTGTCTGTTAACTTGATCGGTTCCATCATTCTGGCTTGGTTTCTGGTCTACTCTGAAACGCACCCATCCCCAAAGTGGTGGTGGCGCCCATTATTTGCCACTGGTTTCTGTGGCGGATTTACCACGTACTCTGCGTTCGCAGTTCAAGTTGATGAACTGACCCGCACCGGACAATTTGGAACTGCTGTTCTCTATATCGTCGTCTCACTTACGGCTTCCTATGGCGTGATCGCATATGTCACAAGGAAGTTCGCACCATGAAAGCATTACTCGTTGCCCTCGGAGCTGGGTTAGGCGCTCCAGCTCGCTATTTACTCGATCAAATGATTCCCAAGGCAAAAGGCATTCCTTGGGCAACACTCTTAGTTAATACCCTAGGAAGTTTCATTCTTGGTTGGATTATTTTGCGCGGTACATCATGGTCACTGCTGCTTGGTACTGGTTTTGCAGGTGCCTTTACAACTTGGTCAACATTTGCGATGGAAACTCATAATCTCTTGGCAGACCGAAAATTATTTTCTGCCTTCTTCAACATTTCAGCCACACTCGTATTGGGAATTGGCGCAGCTGTCATGGCTCGCTCCCTTGCAAGTTGAGAAATGAAGAAGAGCAGAGCAAAATTTGACTATGACCGCAAATAATCAAATGCCTTGCGATTTTTGTGGCACCCCTTACGACCCAGTAGCAACACGATGGCTCTGTCCACACTGCCATATGAAAACCAATTGCTGTGACGGAGCACCTTGTGAAATTGAAGTTGAAAAGAGATGAAGACCTTTGATGCGGTTGTCATTGGTGCTGGAGTTGTTGGAAGTTCGTGCGCTTTAGCGCTGGCTCAAGCCGGCCTTAAAGTGAGTGTGCTGGATCGAGGCGCAATAGCCTCTGGCACGACGAGCGCCGGCGAGGGAAATATTTTGCTCTCGGACAAGGAGTTAGCACCTGAAATTTCGCTTGCTAAATATTCAAGGGACGCTTGGTTTTCAATTGCTGAGGAAATTGGAAATCACTTTGAATTGGAAGCAAAAACGGGTATTGCCCTAACTAGATCTGATGCTGGATTACAAAAACTCCGACACACTGCTGAGATTCAACGTAAGGCTGGAATTGAAAATCAAGAAATTGGTTTTGATGAGTTGCATGAACTCGAGCCTTACTTACATCCTGAAATCTCTAAAGGAATTTTTTATCCCGGCGATGCGCAGTGTCAACCAATGTTGGCAGCCGCACATATGCTTCGCGAAGTCCGACGTCGAGGTGGGGAGATAAATCAAAGGGTCGAAGTAGTTAATCTTTTAAAGAAACCAGATGGTGGAATCTCGGGCGTACAAACCACCTCAGATCAAATCTCGGCACCAATAGTGATCAATGCAACGGGTACTTGGGCAGGAGAGATTGCCGAATTAGCAGGAAGTCATTTACCCATAATGCCCCGCAAGGGATTTATTTTGGTAACAACTCCAGCACCAGGATTAGTGCATCGAAAAGTTTATGATGCTGACTACATCGCAAATGTGGCAAGTGATTCAGCTGAAATTCAATCTAGCGCAGTTGTTGAGGCAACCAATAGTGGAACCATTTTGATAGGCGCATCGCGAGAGCGAATCGGTTTTGATTCTTCCATGAATGTAGATGTAATCAATCGTTTAGCTAAGCAAGCGGTCGCACTTTTCCCAGTGCTTGCCAATATTGAATTAATGCGGGTATACAAAGGATTTCGACCCTATGCACCCGATCACCTTCCAGCAATTGGAGAAGATGCGTTAGTTCCGGGGCTTTACCACTGCGCAGGACATGAAGGTGCTGGAATTGGGTTAGCACCAGGTTCAGCCCACTTACTACGAGACATGATTTTGCAACAAGAAAGTTTTATGGATCCCTCTGCTTTTACTCCAGCGAGATTTCAAACGGTGAATGCATGAATATATTTGTTAATGGTAAAGCGATTGAAGTTAGCGAAGGTGAAACCGTTGGCAGCGTGCTGTTAAAGCGAAGACAACAAGCACTTCGCAATACTCGAATAGAAGGTAAACCGCGTGGAATGTTTTGTGGAATCGGTATTTGCTTTGATTGCATAGTCACTATCGATGACGTGATAAACCAACGAGCTTGTATAACCCAACTTCGTGAGGGAATGCGAATTGAGGTGAGCGAATGACAATTATTGTTGGCGCTGGACCAGCAGGTTTGAAGGCAGCAACCGTGATCGCTGGATGTGGTGGAGAGGTGACGTTGCTTGATTCGCAACCAAGATTAGGTGGTCAATACTGGCGCCATAGCGAAGTTGCTGCGACTAACCAGGATTTTGGACACGATGGAAAGCGTTTGAAATCACTTCTAGACGAAATTCAGCAATCAACACGCATCTCAGTTCGAACCGGTGTATCGGTTTGGCATAGTGAGATCAAGAACCAAGTGCCAACATTGCATCTGAGCAATCAAGATGTTTTAACTAGCCAAACGGTGTTAATAGCAACGGGTGCCTATGACCGAACATTGCCCTTTCCGGGTTGGGATCTACCAGGTTCCATGAGTGCAGGCGGTGCACAGGCGCTGCTAAAAGGCACTGGTGCATTACTTGGCAGAAAAGTTTTTGTAGCAGGCACGGGACCATTTCTACTTCCGGTAGCAGCCGCTTTGGTTGAAGCCGGCGTCAAAGTGCTTGCCGTGCTAGAGGCAAGCCCGATTAATGGATGGTTTAGACATCTCAACGCTATCGATCCATCCAAAATTAAGGATCTCCTTCGCTACATGAAGATTCTGCAGAGTGCTCGAGTCCCAATCAAAATCGGATACGCAATTGTTGAGGCTCGCGGAGATGGACGAGTTCAGGAAGTTACCATCGCGAAAGTGGATAAGAACTTCACTATTATCCCCACCACAATTGAGATTCATCAATGTGATGCCATAGCAACCGGATGGGGTTTTACTCCAGATTTGTCATTAGCGTATGGATTTGGAGTTGAAACGGTAGTTAATGAGATTGATCATTCAGTTGCCGTTTCCGTTAACGAGCGACAAGAGAGCAGTGTTCCTGGAATTTTTGCCGCGGGTGAGACAACTGGAATTGGTGGAGTTGAGTTGTCTTTAGTTGAAGGTGAAATTGCTGGTTTAGCGATTGCACTCCGACGTGGATTAATCAGTAAAGAAGAAGCGAGAGAGCGTTCTCTTGGCCTATCAAATAAGCGAGCAAAGTATCAAAAATTTGCCACTGCGCTTTCCGAAGTTTATCGAATTAGACCCGGATGGAGATCCTGGTTAAAACCGGACACCACGATTTGTCGTTGCGAAGAAGTTAATTTCGACAAGGTTGTAAGTGCCGTTCACGACCTTGGCGCAGAAGATGTGAGAAGCGCAAAAAATTTCACTCGCTGTGGAATGGGTCTCTGTCAAGGAAGAATTTGTGGACTCTCAGTGGCTGAAATTGTTAGCGCTGAGGTTGGACGTGCACCAACGAATGATGAATTACGAGGTATAAACAATCGTCCTATCATCTCACCGATCAAATTAGGTGAATTAGCTAACTCTTCATTCAGCGAGTAAGCGCGTCATCCAAGATTCGATCTCATCAATCTCTCGTGGCAAATTCGCTGTTAAGAGCTCGTATCCATTCTCTGTAACAACGATGTCGTCTTCGATACGAACACCGATTCCACGAAGTTCGGATGGGATTAGTTCATCATCGGCTTGGAAATAGAGGCCAGGTTCAACTGTGAGCACGTGTCCAACTTCAAGAATGCCATCTAAATATTGATCTGCCCTAGCTTTGGCGCAATCGTGAACGTCGATTCCGAGCATGTGTCCGGTTGAACAGAGGGTCCAACGTCGATGAAGTCCACATTCAGGATCTAGAGATTCCGCTGCCGTGACCGGCAAAATACCCCATTCGGCTAACGCATTGGCAATAACTACTTGTGAAGCGCGATGAAAATCTCGAAACTTCGCACCCGGTTTAATGGTTGCCAAAGCGGCTTTTTGTGCATCGAGAACTAATTGATAAACCTTCCGCTGCGCTTCTGAAAACTGTCCATTCACAGGAAGGGTGCGCGTCACGTCTGCGGTGTAAAGCGACTCCACCTCAACACCAGCATCTAAAAGTAATAAGTCACCATCGCGAACAGCACCGTCATTGCGCATCCAATGCAAAATGCAAGCGTGAGCACCTGATGCTGCGATGGTGTCGTAACCAACATCGTTACCCTCAACGCGAGCGCGGGTATAGAAAGCACCCTCAACAATTCTTTCGCCGCGTTCTTCCTTCATTGCCAGTGGTAACGCACGCACGACATCTTCAAAACCTCGCACTGTGGCATCAACAGCTTTACGCATTTCATTAATTTCGAATTCATCTTTTATTAAGCGCAACTCAGCAAGCATTTGTAATAACCGCCACTCATCATCATTTTCAGGGACGAGTGGATCAATTTTGTGATCTTCTCCGCGGACTAAAATAGTCTCAACGTCATCTTTTAGATCTTTCGCTAAATCATTTATATGTCGGATTTGCATTCCATACTTGGCGTGAGCCTCAGCAGCACTTGGTCGTCGACCCACCCACAATTCACCATGTCGTCGATCTCGAAAAAATTCTTCAGTATTGCGAGGACTGCGTGGATGTAAATAAAGATAGGCCGTATGTCCACTGCCTTCTGGTTCAAAGACGAGGACGGTATCTGGAACCACTTCTGCTCCGGGAATTCCAGTTAACCAAGCGAATGCACTATGTGCTCGGAATCTAAAGTCGGTGTCATTGGCACGGACCTTGAATGTGCCCGCCGGGATGACTAAACGCTTATTTGGGAAGAGTGCAGAGAGACGTTGCCAACGGTTACGGGTATAGGCCACCACTGGAAGCGGAGCAAGATCTCGTTCCTCAGTATCTGCCCAACCTTGCTTCATAAACTCGTTGAGCGCTGCGCTAACGGGAAGATCGTGCGAGCCTATGTTGAGCTTCTCTGCCATGGTGAAGAGCGTACTTCTTGCGCGTCGGATCAGTAATATATTACTGTTTTCCTATGACGACTAAACCTTGGCATGGCATTTTGACCGCCACTGCAACGCCATTTAATGCTGATCTCTCCATCAACTACGACCGATACGGCGAACACGTGCAGTGGTTAGCCGCGCAAGGCACTCATGGCGTAGTTCCAAATGGCTCGTTAGGTGAATACCAGGTGTTAACGGCTGAAGAACGAGCGGCAATGGTGACCACGGCCGTTGCTGCTGCACCTTCCGGATTTCATGTCGTGCCAGGAGTAGGTGCCTATGGCGCTGGTGAGTCGTGTCGATGGGCAGAGCAAGCCGCTTCGGCGGGTGCTCACGCGGTGATGTTGTTACCTCCGAATGCATATAAAGCGAATGATGATGAAGTTGTTGCTCATTACAAAGCTGTTGGCAAAGTTGGAATTCCGATCATCGCTTATAACAATCCTTTTGATACCAAAGTCGATCTCACGCCACAATTAGTTGCACGTATAGCGGATGAAGTTCCAGAAGTTGTTGCGATAAAAGAATTTTCCGGAGACGTTCGAAGAATTTGGCAAATCCACTCGCTTGCTCCGCGAATTGAAGTTTTAGTTGGCGCTGATGATGTTCTAGTGGAATTGGGAACGGCAGGAATTGTAGGTTGGATTGCTGGATTCCCAAACGCTATGCCAAAAGAATCTGCTGAGTTATACAACCTAGTGTTGGCAGGTAAATTTTCAGAAGCAGCCACGATTTATGCTGAAGTTCACGATCTATTTCATTGGGATTCTAAAAAAGAATTTATTCAAGCTATCAAAATGGCTATGGATGCAGCTGGAAGATACGGTGGCCCAACGCGATTACCACGTTTACCACTACCAACCGCAGACGCAGCTAAATGTCAGCAAGATATTAAACGTGCATTTGATTTCTTTAAGAATCGTAAATAGTCATGAGACCGGTTAACCGAATAATTCACACTGTTGAATCTCATACCGAAGGAATGCCAACTCGTGTCGTAGTTGGCGGCGTTGGGGTTATTCCAGGTAAGTCGATGTTTGAGCGACGTGCTTACTTTTTGGAGCACATGGATGATCTTCGAACATTGTTGATGTATGAACCTCGAGGACACTCTGCGATGAGTGGCGCAATTTTGCAGCCTTCAACTCGTCCTGATGCCGATTGGGGAGTTTTATATATTGAAGTAAGTGGCTGTCTTCCTATGTGTGGTCATGGAACTATTGGTGTGGCCACAGTCTTAGTAGAGACTGGAATGGTTGAAGTTGTTGAACCAATCACCACCGTAAAGTTAGACACTCCTGCAGGTTTAGTAACTGTTGATGTCCAAGTATCTGGCGGTAAAGCACAGAACGTCACAATCACCAATGTTCCATCATTTACATTGGCTCTTGATCAAACCGTGAAAGTTCCTGGCTACGGGGAAATTAAATATGACATGGCGTACGGTGGAAATTTTTATGCAATTGTGCCGATCGAACGAGTTGGGATCGAATTTAAGAGAGAGAATGGCCAGAAATTTCTTGATGCTGGTTTAGCAATTTCGGATGCTATTAATGAACAGAATCGACCGGTTCATCCTGAAAATCCAGAAATTGCGATTTGCCATCATGTTGACTTTATAACTCAAGGAGATAATGCGCTGCATTGGAAGAATGCAATGGCAATTCATCCCGGTTGGTTTGACCGTTCCCCATGCGGTACTGGCACCAGCGCTCGAATGGCGCAAATGGTGAGTCGTGGATTGATGAAGCCAGGAGACACATTGATAAATGAGTCGTGGATTGGTTCACAATTTCAAGGACGAATTGCTGGCACCACAAAAGTAGGTTCGTTCGATGCAATCATTCCCACGATTACCGGTCGTGCGTGGGTGATGGGTACTGCCCAGTGGCGATTAGACCCGCTCGATCCATTTCCAGCCGGATTCTTAGTGTAAGGAGCACCAATGATTATCAGCACCAGTCCGCAAAATCCAACAGATGTGGTGGCAGAAGTACCAGGTTTAACACCGGCTGAAGTTATCTCGACTATTGAGCGTGCTCGAACCGCACAAGTGAACTGGGCAAGTAGTGCGATGGCTCGCTCCAATGCACTGCGAGAGAGTGCAAACATTTTTCGCAAGCACACCAATGAATTAGCCGATCTGATTGTGCGTGAAGTCGGTAAGCCAATTGTGGAAGCCAAAGGTGAAGTTGGCCGCGCCATTGCTATTTTGGATTATTACGCTCAAGCAGCTTTAGATCCATTCGGAGAAAATATTCCGCCAACTACTCCAGGGTTATTGATTACTCAACGAGTACCTCACGGTGTCGCAGGCTTGATCACGCCTTGGAATTTTCCAGTCGCAATTCCAATCTGGAAAGCAGCGCCAGCATTGGCAGCAGGAAATGCAGTGGTTTTGAAACCAAGTCAAAACGCATTGGCATGTGCTTTCAAAATTGAGGAACTACTTAAGGCAACCTTGCCCGAAAATATCTTTTTAGTGGCACCGGGCGATCGCCATAGCGCAACGGCCTTGATTGAGAACGCTGATGTGATTTCCTTTACCGGATCTGTTGCTGTCGGGCAGAGTGTGGTTGCAGTGGCGGCTAAAGCAGGGAAACCTGTCCAGGCTGAAATGGGAGGACAGAACCCTGGAATAGTGCTTCCAGATGCTGACTTAGCCCTGGCTAGTTCGCATTTAGCCCAAGCATCAATGGGATTTGCGGGTCAAAAGTGCACGGCTACCAGTCGATTTATTGTGGTGGGGGATGAAAAGCGATATCGCGAAGTAAGCGATGCCATTGTCGCTGCCGTTGAGAAACTAGCACCAGCTAATCCCGCTGATGATGGTGTCTTGGTCGGACCAGTTATCACAGAAGAAGCGCAACGAGAATTTCTTGAAGCCGCTGCAGCAGTGAGCGCTCGCGGTGGCAAATTATTAACTGGTGGCCATGTCACGGGAAGTGATGGATGGTTTGTCGCGCCCGCAGTTTTCACTGGAGTGGATTTGAAAGATCCGCTGATGAGCGAGGAAGTCTTTGCTCCATTCGCAGGTTTAACACATGTTAAAACTTTAGACGAAGCAATTTCACAAGCGAATGGTGTCCGATATGGTCTCACAGCAAGCGTTCATGGACGAGATATTGAAGCAATTATTAGAGCCGCGCATTCTTTAAAAACTGGAATGGTGAAAGTTAATTCGCCAACTGCAGGAGTTGATTTCCACGCCCCATTTGGTGGAACAAAAGATTCATCCTATGGACAACGTGAACAAGGAAAAGATGCTTTGAGGTTTTACACCATGACAAGAACAATCACTTTGGGATCAGGAACGAAGGCGATCGATTAATGAATGGAATAACAGTTACCCCAACTCCCATTAACGAGCCAGTAAGACTTTATGCTCCAGGTTCACCCGAACGCGATCGCCTTGCTGCAGCAATTAAAGAGATGTCAAGCAAGCAGCATGACCTTCACATGGTGATAAACAATGTGAAAGAGAAAGGCAATGGACCTGAATTCACAGTTGTATCTCCCCAAAAGCATCAACACGTACTAGGTAAGTCTCAAAGCGCCAACGGCGCTGATGCAAAACGTGCGATCGACGCTGCTTTAGCTGCGGCGAAATCCTGGGCAGATATGTCTTTTGATGACCGGGCTGCCATCTTTTTAAAAGCAGCAGATTTATTAGCTGGTCCTTGGCGAGATCGATTGTTAGCTGCCACAGTATTAGGTCAATCTAAAACTTCGTTTCAGGCAGAGATTGATGCAGCCTGCGAATTGATTGATTTCTGGCGCTTCAATGTTCACTTTGCTCGCCAAATTTTGGCAGAACAACCGATATCTAGCCCTGGAGTTTGGAATCGCACGGATTACCGGCCATTAGAAGGTTTTGTTTACGCAATTACTCCATTTAATTTCACTGCGATTGCGGGCAACTTGCCGACTGCCCCAGCACTCATGGGCAATGTTGTTATTTGGAAACCAGCCACCACGCAAATGCTTTCAGCCTCGCTCTTAATGGATCTTTTGATTGAAGCGGGGTTACCAGCAGGAGTTATTAATTTATTACCTGGGCATGGTGCTGAAGTTTCTGAAGTTGCATTAAACCACCCGGATTTAGCAGGAGTTCATTTCACGGGATCTACTGGAGTATTTCAACACTTATGGCAGGAAGTGGGTAAGAACATTTCTAAGTACAAGTCTTATCCAAGGCTCGTAGGCGAAACTGGTGGAAAAGACTTTGTGTTTGCGCACCCTTCAGCCGATGTAGATGTTCTTCGAACTGCTCTGATACGTGGAGCCTATG
Organism: uncultured Actinomycetes bacterium; assembly: GCA_964343565.1. GTDB lineage: Bacteria > Actinomycetota > Actinomycetes > Nanopelagicales > Nanopelagicaceae > CAYFKL01. Next base: position 2,665 of record CAYFKL010000009.1, on the reverse strand, counting down.
AATACCAAGGTCAAAAGTGTTCTGCTGCCAGCCGCGCTTATGTACCCGCCTCTTTATGGCCAAGTCTGAAATCATCTCTAGTTCCTGCCGTTGAGGCATTGACGATGGGAGATCCGGCTGACTTCAAGAATTTCATGTCTGCAGTAATCGATGCAAAATCTTTTGCAAATTTGAAAAATGTAATTGATAAGGCTCAAGCCGATCCAAGTATCGAAATCTTGGCAGGCGGTACATATGATGATTCGGTTGGTTACTTTGTAAGACCTACTCTCATTACCTGTACTGATTTAAATCATGAAGTATTTAGTAAAGAATATTTTGGCCCATTCCTTGCTATATATGTCTATCCAGATAATGAATATGAATCGACTATGGAACAGATGGAGTGCAATTCACCATATGCGTTAACAGGAGCATTCATTTCTCAAGACCGAGAAGCCATAGCTGCAGCCACAACTAAATTGCGATTTGCAGCGGGTAACTATTACATCAACGACAAACCAACAGGTGCCGTTGTTGGCCAGCAACCTTTTGGTGGAGGTCGGGCCTCTGGTACAAACGATAAAGCGGGAGCGCCTCAGAATTTGTTGCGTTGGGTAAGTGCTCGTTCGATTAAGGAAACTACTGTTCCTCCAACCGATCACCATCATCCTCATCAGGGGTAAAAGTGATGAATGAGCAGACGCTACGTGAGCGCGTAGTGGCTGGAATTCGAGGCGATATTGTTTCCGGCCAATTAGAACCAGGCGCCGTTTACTCCGCACCATATTTAGCCGATATCTATCATGTTTCCGTAACTCCCGTTCGAGAAGCTTTATTAGATTTAGTTAAAGAGGGACTCCTTGAACCAGTACGAAATAAGGGTTTCCGAGTTTTGGAACCATCTGATCAAGATCACGATGAAATTGCGCAACTTCGAGATCTACTTGAACCACCCACAGCAGGATTGGTAGCTCGAATCGCAACCGAAACACAGATTGCTCACCTTCGGAATTTAGCGAGTGATATTGAGAGGTACGCGATTGCAAATGATGTTGCTAAATATGTAGAAGCCGATCGAAATTTTCATCTTGCCGTAATTGAAATCACTGGAAATAAACGTCTATTAGAAGCAGTTTCGACTCTTCGTAGTCAAGCTCGCCTATTTGGGCTACAACGCATCGCGGATAAAGGTGGATTGCAATCAAGTAGTGAAGAACACAATCAATTGATGAATGCAATCGAAAGACATGATTCAACACGTGCAGAAGAGATCATGCGCGAACACCTAGGTCATATTCGCAAAGAGTGGAGTTAGAGCTTCTCGATGACCTCGAGGAGTCGATCGACATCTTGGCGATTGTTATAGAGACTTAAGCCTGCCCTGACTGCACTTCCTGCATCTCTAATACCTAAAGCCGCAGTCACTTCGTAAGCGTAATTGTGTCCGTTCCAAACATTTACACCTGCTTTATCCAGTGCCATTGCAACTTGTTCTGGAGAGTACCCAGCCACGGTGAAGTATGCGGTTGGTGTCTTGTCGGGCAAATTACTGTAGAGCGTGACTTTTGGCATTTCGCGCAAAGATTTAATCATTCGTTTTGCTTCGATGTTTTGATACTCGGCAACAGCAGTCATTGAAGTGAGAACGCGTTCGCGTCGTGAACCCGTCGCGGAAGGATCTGCGCTTGCGACATGATCAACAGCGGCTGTAAGGCCAGCCAGATCAGCAAATGGTGGAGTTCCTAATTCATATTTTCTCGGAGACTCTGTCGTCGATGAATCTAATTTGTAGGGTGATAACCGATGTAATAATTCTGGATCAGCCGCTAATCCAGAGAGATGTGGTCCTTGCCATTTATATGAGCTGGAGACATAAAAATCTGCGCCGAAAGCGTTTATATCAATAGGAAAATGTGGAGTTGAATGAACTCCATCGACATAGAGCAGCGCTCCGGCTGAGTGAGCGATTTCGGCAATAGTGGCAATGTCGGGCTTCGTTCCAAGAACATTTGAAGCAGCAGTCACACTAACTAATCGAGTACGTCCATTTACTAGTTCTTTATATTGATCAGCAGGAAGATCGCCAGTTTCTAGATCAATCTCGGCCCAACGAATAGTTACGCCCTTCTCTTTTGCTGCTTGTATCCAAGGCCGAACATTTGAATCGTGATCTAATCGCGAAACCACAATTTCATCTCCAGCGCTCCACGTATTGGCCAGCATTCGAGAGATTGCATAACAAATGACGGTGGCGCTCTGCATAAAGAAGACGCCTTCTGGTTTTCCGCCAACTAAATCTGCAAAAGCTTCTCGCGCTTGCCATTGAATCTGTTCGCTGAATTTTGAAGCCCCGAAAACTCCGCCTGTATTACCGATACCGATTCGATATGCATCTGAGATGGCATCGATCACAGATTGAGGGACTTGAGTGCCGGCAGCACCATCAAGCCAAGCACGACCATCTTTAAGAGCCGGATATTGGGGTCGAATACGGTCTGGATCAAATGCCACGGACGTGCCTCTCACTTTGCTCAACTTTTGCTCGAGAGGGTACTCTCAACCGTCGATCTCCCCAAGGGTGATCGCGTGGAGGTGTCGCCTAGTCTGGTCTATGGCGCCGCACTGCTAATGCGGTTGGGGCCTCAAGCCCCTCGGGAGTTCAAATCTCCCCACCTCCGCCACA
>CAYFKL010000008.1:0-21118 GCA_964343565.1 uncultured Actinomycetes bacterium | reverse complement strand
GTGCAATGGACCGGTTGGGTTGGCAGAGATAAATTCCACGTTGATTCGATTTCCAGCCAGCACCTCGCTCTGACCAAAAGTGGCGCCAGCCGCGACGATGGTTCGCGCGATCTCGCCAGCCGCTGCTGCTGCCAGCACGATGTTCACAAATCCAGGACCAGCCACATCTGCATTAGCTATGCCATTAATACTGCGTAGCCGTCTGACTAGAGTTTCAGCGATCTCACGCGGGTTTTTGCCTAATGATTTGGCTAACGTCAATGCCACGTTGGTGGCGTAATCGCCATGTTCACGGCTCTTCGGGCGCTCCACTGCCACCGCCAGGTCAGCGGGCAAACCGTACTCATCGGCCATCTCTTGGCCAATAATTTCGGCTAAAGCGCTCGGATTCACCCCCTAAGGTTACCGATCGAACCTGCCCGGCTTCGCATCAATAAGCCAATCTCCCATTCAGCCACGAGTACCCATTGGGTAGTACTGCACAAATCGGACTAACCTAGCCTCGCGGAAAGCATCAGAGTACGTGGTTGGGGAGATGAATGAGCGAGCAAGATCGGCTGAAAAAGTTCGGGCCAAATGAGTGGCTAGTCGATGAGATGTTCGAGCGATATCGACAAGATCCAAATTCAGTAGATAAGGCTTGGTGGGATTTCTTCGCCGATTTTCAACCTGAGGTCAGAGCAGTCAACCCAGTTGCTGGTCCAGGAGCTCTAGTTTCAACTCCTCCAGTTGCTACTCCTACCCCAGCACCTGCTGTAACACCTACTGCTGTAACACCTGCTGTTGTAACACCAATTGCTACTCCGGCTGTAACACCTGCCGTAACTCCTGCAGTAACACCGGCTGCGCAAGCACAAGTTGAGACGCTTCGCGGAGTGGGAGCCAGAGTTGTCACAAACATGGAAGCCTCCCTATCAATTCCAAGTGCAACTAGCGTGCGCGCAATTCCGGCAAAGTTGCTAATTGATAATCGAGTTGTCATTAATAATCATCTTGCTCGTGGTCGCGGTGGCAAAGTTTCCTTCACCCACATTATTGCGTTTGCAATGTTGAAAGCATTAAAGAGTATGCCTGAGATGAATGCGAACTATTCACTCGTGGAGGGAAAGCCATCAATTGTTCATCCGCAGCAGATCAATCTCGGAATCGCAATCGATTTAGCAAAGCCTGATGGCACTCGACAACTACTCGTTCCCAACATCAAAAACGCAGGCGCTCTTGAATTCGCTTACTTTTGGGCTGCATACGAAGATGTAATTAGACGCGCTCGCTCTGGATCACTCACTGTTGAAGATTATGCCGGCACGACAATTTCTCTCACCAATCCGGGAACTATTGGAACCGTGCATTCAGTACCTCGCTTAATGCAGGGCCAAGGAGCAATTATCGGAGTAGGTGCACTGGAATATCCGGCGGAATACCAAGGCGCTTCTGAAGAGACCATGGCCGAACTTGGAATCAGCAAAGTATTCACCATGACAAGTACCTACGATCACAGAATTATTCAAGGTGCTCAATCTGGAGAATTCCTAAGTCGAGTTCACACTTTGTTGTTAAGCGATGATTTTTTTGACGAAATTTTCCGATCAATGCGAATTCCTTACACCCCAATTCGCTGGATGCCAGATATTAAGAGCAGCAAAGCAGATGCGATCAACAAAGTTGCGCGAGTGCAAGAGCTCATCCACTCTTATCGTGTTCGTGGTCACCTTATGGCTGATATTGATCCATTGGAGTTTAGGCAACGATCGCATCCTGATCTCGATGTCGTCTCACATGGTTTGACACTTTGGGATCTGGATCGTGAATTCGCTACTGGTGGATTTGGCATGCAGCCATTCATGAAGTTGCGTCACGTCCTTGGATTACTTCGTGATTCATATTGCCGAACCATCGGCGTGGAGTACATGCATATTCAAGATCCTGCCGAGCGCAAATGGATTCAAAACCGAGTTGAAGTTGGCATATTTAAGACTCCTCGTGAAGAACAATTACGAATTCTTCGTAAGTTGAATGCGGCAGAGGCCTTCGAAACTTTTCTTCAAACTAAATATGTTGGACAGAAGCGATTCTCTCTTGAGGGTGGAGAGAGCGTTATCCCACTACTCGATGCCATTCTGATTAGCGCAGCGAAAGCCAGCCTCAAAGAGGTATGTATCGGTATGCCGCACCGAGGTCGACTCAACGTGCTCGCCAACATCGCCGGAAAGTCATACGGTCAAATCTTTAGAGAATTTGAAGGTCACTACGATCCGGTTTCAGTCCAAGGATCTGGTGACGTCAAGTATCACCTCGGAACCGAAGGAGTCTTCAAAGCAGATTCCGGCGAGGAGACCAAGGTCTATCTCGCTGCAAACCCATCACACCTTGAGGCAGTTAATCCAGTTTTGGAAGGTGTGGTTCGAGCAAAACTTGATGATCAAGCTGAAAATGAATTCTCGGTGCTTCCGATTCTTCTTCATGGTGATGCTGCTTTTGCTGGTCAAGGGATCGTCGCAGAGACCCTCAATTTATCGCAGTTGCCGGGGTATCGAACTGGCGGAACTATTCACGTCATCATTAATAACCAAGTTGGATTTACCACTTCTCCAAAATCATCAAGGTCCTCGGTTTACTGCACCGATGTTGCACGAATGGTGCAAGCTCCAATTTTCCACGTTAATGGAGATGATCCAGAGGCTTGCGTTCGTGTTGCCCATTTAGCCTTTGAATATCGACAGAAGTTTAATAAAGATGTTGTTATCGACATGGTCTGCTACCGACGTCGTGGACACAACGAAGCAGATGAACCAAGTTTCACTCAACCATTGATGTACTCCATCATTGACGCAAAGCGAAGTACTCGAAAGTTATACACCGAGGCTCTTGTTGGTAGAGGCGATATCACAGTTGAAGAAGCAGAGAGTGCGCTGAAAGACTTCCAAGATAAGTTGGAGGCAGTTTTTGCTGCAACCCGCGATGTTGAGCATGTCGAAAAGGTGCTCCCACCTGAACCAGAAGTGCTTCCCTTTACTTCAGCCAACACGGCAATTGCTGAAGGTGAAGTTCGTCGAGTGGCACAAGCACTGGTTGCAGTTCCAGACGGATTTAATGTTCATCCCAAATTGCTACCCCAAGTTCAACGCCGCTTAACCGCTATCGATGAGAATGCTGTCGATTGGGCATTGGGAGAGGCGCTCGCGTTCGGATCACTTTTAGCCCAAGGTAAGAGCGTGCGACTTGCCGGACAGGATTCCAGGCGTGGAACTTTTGGGCAGCGTCATTGTGTGCTCATTGATAAGGAAAATGGCAACGAGTGGACACCACTTGAATCGTTAGAAAATAAGAGCAAATTCTTTGTCTACGACTCACTTCTGAGCGAGTATGCCGCACTTGGTTTTGAGTATGGCTATAGCGTCGAACATAGCGACGCCCTCGTATTGTGGGAAGCGCAATTCGGAGACTTTGCCGATGGTGCTCAAACAATCATCGACGAATTCATTTCATCCTCTTTACAAAAATGGGGTCAACGATCTTCATTAGTGATGTTGCTTCCTCATGGCTACGAGGGTCAAGGTCCGGATCACTCTTCTGCACGAATCGAGAGGTTCTTGACGCTTTGCGCTGAAAATAATTTAACTGTTGCTCAACCAACTACTCCTGCTTCTTACTTCCATTTGCTGAGATGGCAAGCACTTAATCCTGGTAAACGACCACTCATTATTTTTACTCCGAAATCTATGTTGCGTTTGAAAGCTGCCGCATCGGGGATGGCGGACTTCACTTCTGGAAATTTCCAACCTGTCATCAACGATGTTGTCCAAAATGCTGAAAGAGTTCTGCTCTGTAGCGGAAAGGTGTACTACGACTTAGTTGCTGAGAGAGCGAAACGCAATGACAACAAGACCGCAATTATTCGACTCGAACAACTCTATCCGCTCCCCATAAATGAAATTCAACAGGCATTAGCCGCGCACCCCTCTGCGCAAATTTTCTGGGTACAAGACGAGCCAGCTAATCAAGGTCCTTGGCCGTTCATGGGATTGGAATTGCCGCAGGCATTAGGAAAGCAGATTTCTCGAATCTCCCGTCCTGCCGCTGCGAGCCCAGCCACTGGTAGTCATCACCACCATGAGGATGAGCAATCGGACTTACTACAGAGAGCCTTTAATTAGTGGGCTATCTGCTTAGTGTTGCTGTCTCTACCCGGTTAGCAGATTCGTGGTCTATTCGAGTATTAAGCGAATTCGAAAAAGCCTTTGCTGCCGAACATCCTCAAACCGAAATTAGACATAGAGATCCGAACGCAATTCCGCATTTATCACATCTTGAATTAACTGCTGGACGAACTCCACTTGATAAACATTCTGCGGAATTATCCGCTGCTTTTGCTCTCGGTAATGAACTCTCAGATGAACTTTTGGGAGCGAGCGCGATAGTTATAGCGACCCCGATGCACAATTGGGGTCCACCAAGTGCACTCAAAGCTTGGATTGACCGCATTATTAATGTGAAAACTTTCTATCGAGACTCCCCCGCCCTCCACGGTATTCCCGTGACATTCATTGTTGCCAGCGCTGGTCCATACACAAGACCCGATTTCATAGCGCACGATCATTTGCGGCCACTTCTTCGCGAAGTTTTTTCGAGAATTGGCGCTCAGGACATGCTCTTCATCGATTGTGATCCAACCGGTCCACTCGATCGTGGAGAGATCACTCCTGATCATCCAGAGAGTGCTTGGCAGAAAGTTTTGCCTTCAATTCCACCGGCTGCTCGTCGAATCAAGCACCCGGCTTGAGCACGATCTTTCCCATCTGCTCACCGGAAAGCATTCGAGCAAATGCGGCAGGCGCAGCTGAAAAATCGAAGGTTGAATCTATTTCAGGTCTAATCCCACTCTGACGCATCAATTGAATTAGTTCTTCGAACTCATGTCGGCTTCCCATGGTTGAACCAATGACAGAGAGTTGCAAGAAAAAAATTCGAGTAAGTTCGGCAGGAGGCGCATCACCGCTAGTTGCCCCAGAAATAATAATTTTGCCACCTGGTCGAAGTGAACGCACCGAGTGTTGCCAGGTCGCAGCTCCAACCGTCTCCATAACTACATCTACTCGTTCAGGTAATCGCTCGTTGCTGGCAAAAGTTTGATGCGCACCGAGTGAAAGTGCCCGCTCTCGTTTTGATTCACTTCGAGAAGTTGCCCAAACCTGAGCGCCAAGTGCGGAAGCGATTTGAATTAGTGCAGTTGAGACTCCTCCTCCAGCTCCTTGGACCAATATCCGCATATCTTTTCCAGCCTCTGCTTTTTTTAACATCGAAAAAGCAGTCAACCAGGCAGTTGAAAGCGAACCGGCAACTTCCCATGAAAACTCACTTGGCTTCTCAATTAAATTTCTCGCAGGTACCCAGACGCTCTCCGCAAAAGTACCTGGAAATTTCTCGGAAAGAATGCTTCTCTTGGGATCTTCGGTTTCATTCCCCTGCCAAGCCGGATCATTAATAACCGTGTGAAGAATTACTTCTCTACCATCCGATGTTATTCCGGCTCCATCGCAACCTAAAATCATTGGCAACCGATCAACCGCTAAACCAACACCCTTTAATGACCATAAATCATGGTGATTCAAACTTGCACTTTTGATTTTTACTTCAACCCAATCATCATTGGGTGACTGGTTTTCTAATTGCCCAATCGCAAGCGCATTTAGCGGATCATCAAAATTAATAGAGTTTGCATATACCGATAGCATTTTTTAGTCACTCTCGAAATCTTGGTCGTCATCCATTCGAGCAAGCCAGGTGGCAAATCTTTCGACAGCAATTTCAAACTCGGGAAAATCATCAGTAAATTCCTGAAGGCGAAGGGCAATCCATTCAAGTGATACTTCTTCTTCACCTCTTCGTTTGATCAATTCCTCTATGCCACGATCCGTAAAATACATGCCTAAATCTTATGCTTGCGATCTTGCTCGACGTAGCCGAAGAAGTGGCCGCCCTAAAATCTCTGAACGTGAGAGCCAGCCAAAGGTTTGGGAGTCATTCCCGGTACTCAGGCCATCGCCTTCGACCCACCACCCCTCGGGCCCGCTTCGCGTGACGCGTTTGAGCAGCACCACTCCAGGGCGCATACTCCACTCGATCAGAACAGTACTTCCCACTCGAGGCGAAACTCCCCAAAGCGCGAGAAGCAAATCTCCATCTTGATAGGTGGGCAGCATGGACGAACCGGCCACTCGAACTAACCCCAAGGAGAACTTTTTGCCCATGAGAGGTAGTCTGACATCATTCACAACAAATTTATGAAAGAAGGAAGGGAAGCCGTGTTCGCTCGTCAAGTAACTGTTTATGCGCACTGCGATCTGCCTTGCGGCGTTTACGATCCAGCCCAAGCAAAAATTGAAGCTCAATCGGTTAAAGCCTGCATTGAGAAATACCACGCCAGTGAAGATCCGGTATTCAAGCAACGCGCTGTTGCGATCAAAGATGCCCGATCAAATATGGTGAAAGAACACCTCTGGGTGCTTTGGACGGATTACTTCAAGCCGAATCATTTCGAAGCCTATCCACAACTTCATGCTCTCTTTAATGAAGCGACTAAGTTGGCTGGAGCAGCTGGAACCAAGGGAAATCTCGATGTTGCAGTGGCAGATAAGTTAATCGCCAAAATTGATGAGATTGCTGAAATCTTTTGGGCCACCAAGAAGTAAAGAATTAATAAAAAGCCCCGCGATATCGCGGGGCTTTTTTTATGCTCCTCGCGAATATCCCGCGGTAATCGAGGCAACTCCCAAAACGTGTCCCTTCATGGCACTGAGTGCACTCTCGGCCGATGGAAATGTTGAGTTAAGTTGGCTATTTAACGCATAGAGAGTGAAGGTGTAATTCTTTAAGCCTGGTCCTTGCGAGCAAGGTGCGGCATAGCCAGCTGGTCCATGTGAAGTCGCGCTCATGCGTCCGATCCCAGAAACATTTTCTACCAACTTTGTACTTTTTGCAGGGATGTCATAAATCAGCCAGGAGTAAGAAACGTTGGCTTCACTTTCACCCGGTCGAGGTGGTCCTGGAACGGTGGCCATAACGAGTGCGAACGATTTCGTTCCAACCGGCACGCCGTTCCACTCAAAGGCAGGAGAAACCTTGCTGCCATCGCACGTGAATTTTGTGGGCAGGGAGTACACATTATTTGCAAAAGTAAACGAACTACTCTTCAATTGCATGGAAGATGAAATGGTTCGCTTAGATTGTGCAGTAAATCCTTTTGGACATTGCGAATTAACAACCTTCTGCATCTTCTTACCTTGGATACATGTGGTCTCAATCTGAGAGTTAACGGCAAGAGTTGGAGGCAAAATTGATGCCGATTGAGATTTCTGGGTATTCGTTGGTGGGTTCGCAACCTGTGGTTTGTTAGATGAATTTGGTGCCGGATTCGAATTTCCCTGGACTTGAGGTGTAGTACGAATATTTCGGCAGGCGTTCGATGTGGTTGGCGAACCAGGTGGTGGATTTACGTATACAAAATTCCAACAACCTGTCGTGGTTGGCGTCCAGGAAACTGATCCACTGACACCGTTGTAGGTGTATTTCAAAGTAGAGGTTGCCGTGAGTGAAAAATTTAAATCTGTTATTAAAACCTTGGCTGGTTCACCAGCAGGTCTGGCTGGTCCAGCATTTGGTTGTCCAGTGGTCGAAATATCGCTTGGAACTTCGCCATGAAAACACATCGGTGAATAAGGAGCACTTTTCGTGTAGTGATAGTGATAGCCGCGCACATCATCGCTATGGCCATTGCACTTATCGAGATTAGTAGCGGTAACGCCATTGGATTCTGCTTGACCATAGATTGGATAACCATCGAGCATGTATCCGATCAAGGCGCTCTCGTTGCCCAATTCCTTTATCAAACACTCCGGCTCCGCGTGATAGTGGTAATCATCTCCACGACCAGAATGGCCAGCACAAGTGTCGAGTTCTCCAGCTAACTTTGGATCAGCACTAGGGGTATAAATGCTTCCTTGCGCGTTCGGTGCTGGTTTAGTGGCATTAAAGATAGATATGCCGTTGAGCATGATTCCTGTTCCACCAACACCGGTGGTAGCAATTTCGGCAACCGCGGCTTTTGGCTGTAATGGAAACCTCCACATTTGATTAAGTGAGTCGGTAAGTAAGAGAGGTAGTGGTACTTGCTGATTCCAACCTGTTATGCCAACCATCATCTGGTGATCAGGAATTCCGTTTGAAGAGACGTACATAGTGGTGTCACTGCAAAGCACGGAGACATTTGGAAAGGCAGCAAATGGTTTTGCCCGATCACCGCAAGCAAGTTTGGTTGCAGTTGTCGCGGCATCCGCGACTGTCCCAAAGGTTGACTGAATACCTGCGGTAAGTAGGGCAATTGCGGCAAGCGAGGCCACTCTCCATTTTCGCGAAATCTCCATAACCACATCTTCACACTTAATCGGTGGGAATCCAGATGGATTTCACCGGAGAATTCTAAGAAATGCTTGTGAACCACTGATACAAATATCCCGTGTTAATTCGATCCCATGTAGGAACTCCTTATCCTTTCGTGGACTCGGATTCGTCGTGGCAACAGTTTTGGATTGGTGTTAATTCAGGAGCTCATCATATTTTGGGCGGATTAGATCATCTGATGTTTCTATTTTTACTTCTGCTAAGTGCACCACTTCTTATAAATAATCGGGAATGGGGTAATCGAAAATCTTGGCTAGATACTTTGCGATCGGCTCTCAAAACTATTTCAGCGTTCACTTTAGGACACACAACTTCACTCATTTTGACCGCACTTGGAATCATTCATCTCCCAGCAAGGCCAACCGAAAGTATTATTGCTCTCTCAATAGCAATTATGGCAATCAATATTTTGATTCCGATTGGGAGATCCTCTTCTCTTCTTCTCCCACTGCTTTTTGGCACCATTCATGGATTAGCTTTTGCTCAATCTTTAAGTCAATTGGTCATCTTCAAGGCCAATCGAATTCTCGCCCTATTCTCATTTAATTTAGGTATTGAACTTGTTCAAGCCATTTTAACTCTGCTGCTACTTCCGTTGATATGGCGAGCAACTGGCTCTATACGTTGGCCAAAATGGAGAATTGCATTGGGATTGATTGCATTCGTCATGGCCGAACTTTGGCTTGGTGAACGACTATTCAATTTTCATGCTCCGCTTTAGGATTCAATAATGGAAAGAGAGACTCACGGCGGAGATTTAGTACTTTCGGCAGCACAGGCTCACGGTGTCAACCATATATTTACACTCTCTGGCGCACACGTCTTTCCCATTTACGATGCAGCTGTCGCCAATCAAGTTCCAATTATTGATGTGCGCCACGAGCAGAGTGCTGTCTTTGCCGCCGAAGCTACTGCCAGACTAGAACGAACTCCTGGATTAGCCGTGGTTACTGCTGGCCCTGGTGTTACAAATGGAGTCAGCGCAACTGCAAACGCTTTTTATAACGGCGCACCACTGCTGCTGTTGGGTGGAAGAGCACCGGATGCGCGCTGGGGAATGGGTGCCTTACAGGAGATAGATCAGCCTCCACTGCTTAAACCCATCACGAAGAGCGCCATCACATCTCATTCAATAGCCGATTTGGAAGCAGACACGTATAAGGCTTTTGAAATTGCTCGCACTCCACATCGAGGTCCAACGTTTCTAGATATTCCGATGGATGTTTTCTTCTCCCCCGGAATTCCAAAAATTGTCGATAAGTGGCAAGAACCAACACCACATTGCAATTCAACGGAAGTCTCACTTATCGCAGATTTGGTTAACGCTGCTGTTCGTCCATTACTGATTTTAGGATCAGATGTTTGGGCCGGTCGAGCAGAACGTGAAGCACTCGCTTTTGCTGAGAATTCACTTATTCCGGTGATCACAAATGGCACTGCACGCGGAATCATCCCTAGAGGCCATCAACTGCTCGCAACGAAAGCGCGCTCGTACGTTATGAAGAACACCGATCTTGTGATTGTGGTTGGTACACCACTTGATTTTAGGTTGGGATATGGGGACTTTGGTTCGGCACGAGTCATCCACATCATGGATGAAAATTCCGGAATTGCAAAACATGTTTCTTTAGCAGCTTCAACTACTGGAGATTTCCGCGCAATATTCCAAGAACTAACAAATCAAATTCAACTTTTAAAGAATTCAGACTGGATCACTGCAGTGAAGGAGCAGAATGCAAAAGGAGCAGCACGAGATCAAGAATTACTTTTGGCTGAGGGCGATTTAATTCATCCGGCTCGAATTTATGGCGAATTACTTCCACACTTAAGTGATGACACGGTTGTGATTGGTGATGGTGGCGATTTCGTTTCATTCGCAGGAAAATTTATTGAGCCAGCTAAACCAGGATGTTGGCTAGATCCAGGACCTTTTGGTTGTCTTGGCGGTGGCATGGGAGGAATCATCGCAGCCAGACTGGCCAGACCCGACTCTCCTATTGTCGCTCTCTTCGGAGATGGCGCTCTAGGGTTTGCGCTCAGCGAATTAGACACACTTGTTCGCCACCAACTTCCAGCGTTGATCATTGTTGGCAACAACAGTGCCTGGGGATTAGAGAAACATCCCATGCAATCAATTTTTGGTTATGACGTTGCTGCTGACTTGGCCCCGCAGACTCGATATGACCACGTTGCGAGCGCACTCGGCGGTGCAGCTGAATTAATCACTAGTGCCAAAGAATTAGGGCCAGCAATTAAGCGTGGATTAACTGCCGGAGTCCCTTATCTTTTAAATGTCATTACCGATACTGCGATTGCTTATCCGCGAACTACAACAGGAATTTAAGCTCCAGGCTCCGTGGTAACGGTGGGCGCAGTTTGCGAGGCTGTGAGCGCCGCGATTCTTGCCATAAATTGGACGCGATCTACCACGGCCCGAACGATTTGACCCTTCCCAACGATTCGATCTCCATCACGGACTTCAACTGAAAAAGTTATTTTTGATTCGTTCACATCAATAACGCACGCACTTGCGACAACTTCTGAACCAAGTGGACTCGCGCCAAGATGTTCAATCGAAACCGCAATTCCAACTGAAGTCTCCTGTTGATCTAGCCGATCTTGCAGCGCAGCTACCGTGGCGGCTTCAGCCAGCGCAATCAATCGGGGTGTTCCTAAAACCGTTACATCACCCGAACCAAGTGCAATCGCAGTGTCTGCATGGCGCACCGTGAGTGTTGATAGCCCAACTGCCCCATCAAATCTTTTATTCACTTCGACTCAATCCGAATTAATAAATCGCCTTCTTGAATTACTTCACCAACCGAAACGCCCACATGTTCAATCGTTCCGGAAACTTCAGCGAAGACAGGGATTTCCATCTTCATTGATTCAAGTAACAGAAGTTGGTCGCCAACGTTGATACTGTCGCCAGCGACAACATCAACTACTAAAACGTTGGCAACCATCTCAGCACGGACTTCTATCAAAGCCATGAGATAAACCTATTGGTTAGGGAATTCAATTTCAGTAATCGAGAGCCTAAACTCGGTTGAAATTGCGTGAGTAATACGGGTATGCAGTTCTATGGGTGCTTGTTCTTGGCATGCGGAAGCCAAAATCGATCGGACATGGCGTTCGTAGCCGAATTCTTGAAAACATGGTGGGCACTCTTCAAGATGTAGCGATATGGCACTCTGCTTGACTTGATCATCTAACTCGTTATCAAGATAGATGAAGAGTGCACTCAGGACCTCGCGGCAAGGGGTGTTGTGATGGTTTCCGCAACTCATGCTCTTGCCCCCTCGGTTCCAGCAAGACCATTCTCGATTGCATATTTGGTTAGAGACTCTCGAAGCAATTTTCTTCCGCGATGGATACGTGACATCACGGTTCCACCTGGCGTTTGCATAATTTCAGCGATTTCTTTGTATGAGAAACCTTCCACATCAGCTAGATAGACTGCGAGTCGAAATTCTTCTGGGAGCGCTTGTAGCGCTGATTTAATTTCAGAGTCAGGCATATTGTCGAGAGCTTCCATCTCAGCGCTTCGGCCTAGATGGCTAGTGTGTGAAGCCGCTTCCGCTAATTGCCACTCTTCAACTTCGCCATCTGATATCAATGGTTGTCGTTGTGATTTTCGATAGTTATTTATAAATGTTGTATTCAGAACTCGATACAACCAAGCTCGCAAATTTGTTCCATCTTCATACTGATGAAACGAAGCAAAGGCCTTGGTATATGTATCTTGAACCAAGTCTTGAGCATCGTGCGGATCTTTGGTTAATCTGAGAGCGGCTCCATAAAGTTGATCAATAAACGGAAGCGCATCGCGTTCAAAGCGAACCGCGCGCTCCTGTTTACTCTCCATAAGATCAACCTCCTCGAAAGAAAAGTCTATCTTTGGCTCTTTAACTAGGCATCCCACAGAGTGAGAGAACGCTTGGAATTCGGTGATTATTTCCTATTGGGTATGACTTGATGTAGGAATCTCGTCGCCGACTCCATCAAGAGTGAGCAGTGTTCATCGGTCTTAGCTCGCAAGAGTTCATGTCCACGCCCTGGAATCACCGTTAAGTCGACTCCAACAAATTCATCCGGAGTACCGAACCCGTCTTTCTCACCTTGAATGACATGCAGCGGAATCTGTGCGGCTAAAACTTCGTCTAATTCGCCATCACGTCGACGATTCTTCTTCTTTGGTGCATGAAGTGGGAAAGCCAGACCGAGTACTCCTACTGCATTTAATGCAATCGCAGTTCGACAGGCGACTCTGGCCCCGGCGCTTCGACCACCAACAATGAGTGGCAAAGCAGCCGCCGGTGCTGGTAACCACGTATTTCGCTTATTTAATACCTCGCTCCATGCCTCATCTAGCAGATGGGCAGCTGGTGCGATCTGGCGTCCAGCCAATACCCATGGTTGCTCCATTCGCACCATGGCAAATCCATCAATTCCGGCAGCGAGCAATTCCAAATCAGGAGTTCTGGCTCCAGTGCCAGCACCATGGCCAAGTACGACAAGTCCGCGCGCACCCCTACTCGGTCCGACCAGCAACCTGGCCCTGCCCACACTGGTGGGCAATATAACCTCGGTAATCACCAAAGCACCTGTTCGATCTCGGCGGGAACTGGATGGATCAAACCCGGCCCATTATTACGGGACGAATTCACCTCGAAAGATACCGGGTAGACGGCCAAATTCTGAATACCTGCTGAGAAATCCACCAACTCTTCCGGGTTCATCACGGTCGAATCAACCCAACTTCCCCACTCACTCGGACCCAGAATGACCGGCATACGATCGTGCACCTCTTGGAGTTGCGCTATTGCCGGTCTCGTAATGATTGTGGTGGTGAGTACTCCGTTCCACTCTTCAAAAAGTCCGGCAAAAGTTATCGGAGTGCCATCGGCATTGTGAATATAAAAAGGTTGTTTTCTCGAAATCGGACCAGACGCGGTGTACCACTCAAAATATCCATCTGCAGGAATTAGACAGCGCCGTGATTTAAAGGCATCTCTAAATGAAGGTTTGGTAGCAACCGTCTCCACTCGAGCATTGATGGTCTTCGCGCTGAAATCTAATGATTTGGCCCATTGTGGAGTCAGCCCCCACCTAGCCGTTGTCAATTCTCGCTCAGCTTTTCCCAGAGAATTGCGAATGAGATACACCTGCGAGGTAGGCGAGATATTCCAAGAAGCCGCCAATGCGGAGAAGTTTTCAGCCGGATGTGCTGTGTAAAAATCTAGAAGTTCATCAGCTGATCGAGCTGAGGCGTAGCGCCCGCACATGAGAGCAGGGTAATCCCTAACTGAGTAAACTTGGTATCAATGAATATCTGGCCGGCGCCTTTGTCACCTAGCCCCATCCGGGGCGTACTCTCGATTCCTGGATCAAAGTCAGTAACTAATCGAGCACTTATTCTGGCAGCACAATCACCGGGAACTTCCGAAATTCGAAGGCCATTGATCTCACGAGACACATCGCTGATGTTGGCAGGCCTAAAGTCGCTCGGACTCAGAGTCGAAGAGGCGGATCAGTTGTGGCGAATTACTGGCGGCCTTCCCAAAGATAATCGTCAATCTGAAATTCAGGTTGGTAATGCCGGGACTGTCATGCGTTTTCTACCGCCGCTTGCCGCACTTGGTCGTGGAACCTTCTCATTCGACGGTGATCCTCGCTCCTACGAACGCCCCTTGGGTGCAGTGATTCAAGCACTTCGCCAATTGGGCGTAGAAGTGATTGACCAAGGACGTGGTGGACTTCCATTCACTCTATTGAAATCTGACGTTGGACTAAGTGGTGGGGAAGTAAACATTGATGCCAGCGCATCAAGTCAATTTGTTTCTGCGCTTCTGCTCATTGGAAGTTCGACTAAACAAGGACTACGCATCTGCAATACCAGCGAAAAGATTCCATCTCTGCCGCATATTGAAATGAGTATTCATATGGTTAGAGCAGCGGGCGGAGAAATTGATGACTCAACACCAGGGATCTGGGAAGTAGCCCCACGCGCATTGAATCCATTCAAAGGCGTGATTGAGCCCGACTTATCTAATGCTGCACCATTCTTAGCTGCCGCACTGGTTACAAATGGAGAGATAACGATTACTGACTGGCCAAAATCAACTACACAACCAGGTGATGCATTACGTGACATCTTCACTCTCATGGGCGGTGAAGTTGAATTTACCGACATCGGGTTGAGGCTTCGCGGGACTGGTCACATCCTCGGAATAGATATTGATCTTGGTGACGTTGGAGAATTAACTCCCTCAATCGCTGCAACCGCAGCATTAGCTCAAACGCCATCTCACTTACGAGGTATTGGCCACCTCAGACTTCACGAGACTGATCGATTACATGCTCTTGCTAGTGAAATAAATGCTCTGGGTGGACGGGTGATCGAGCATGAGGAGAGTTTAGAAATTCATCCATCAGCACTTCATGGTGGAACTTTCCATACTTATGAAGATCATCGATTAGCAACGGCTGGCGCACTTTTAGGTCTGGTTGTGCCAGGAATTAATGTTGAAAATATGGAAACGGTTGGTAAAACTATGCCGACTTTTCCAGCAATGTGGAGTGAATTAGTGCGAGCCAGCCAGTGAGACGTCGTTTAGATGAAGACGACGTACGTACTCGAGCCAAGCGAAGTTCACGACCGCGGACCAAATCTCGACCAACTTTTAACAATCTGAAAAACGCCATGGTCACCAACGTGGATCGAGGCAGATTCACGTGCGTGACCGATGACGGAATCTCGCTCTCTGCCATCAAATCTAGAGATCTAGGTCGAAGAGGCGTAGTGGTAGGTGATTTGGTTCGTATTCAGAGTGATTCAAATGGAAATCAAGATTCATTAAGCAGGATCGTAGAAATTGTTGATCGTAAAAATACACTTCGTAGATCGGCAGACGACAACGATGATACTGAGCGGATTATCGTTGCAAATGTTGATCTCATGGT
Source organism: uncultured Actinomycetes bacterium (assembly GCA_964343565.1). Classification (GTDB taxonomy): domain Bacteria; phylum Actinomycetota; class Actinomycetes; order Nanopelagicales; family Nanopelagicaceae; genus CAYFKL01. The sequence goes on along the minus strand of CAYFKL010000008.1, from coordinate 5,695 downwards.
CATCGTTACTGCCACAACTAATCCAGAACCACGGTTAGGACTTATAGATAGATGTTTAACCGCAGCTTTTGATGCACACATCCCAACGGTTTTGGTGATCACCAAATCAGACTTAGCTTCCCCCGAATTTCTCTTATCTCAATATCAATCTATGGGGCTCACCATCATCTCGCTGAAAAAAGATGGTCAGATTGAAGAATTACAAAAACTACTTGAAGGTAAACACTCAGTCTTCATCGGACATTCAGGAGTTGGCAAATCCACTCTAGTGAATCGATTAGCTCCGCACGCCAATAGGGCAACTGGAACTGTTAATGAAGTAACTGGGCGCGGACGACATACATCTTCGAGCGCGGTTGCCATCAACGTGGGCAAAAATACCTGGATCATCGATACGCCAGGGATTAGGTCGTTTGGTTTAGCACATATCAATGCCGATGATGTGGTTCATTCGTTCCCTGATTGCGCTGAAGTGATTCAAGAGTGTCCACGTGGCTGCTCTCATGACGAAACCGAGTGCGCACTTAATTCTTGGGCCTTAAATCAAGACCAAAGTAAGAGAGTCGAGAGCCTGAGACGGCTTCTTAGATCGCTTCGCTTGGAAGATAAGTTCTAATCTGACTCTGGTACGAAGTGAGTCTTTTCAACGGTCTTTGACCAAACGCTTTTCGCTCCAGAATGCCCGATCAAGTACACCTCAACCATTGAGCCCAGAGCGGAAACAACGATTACTACTGCTACCAATTTTCCAAGCAGACCGCGATTGAGTTTTCGAATAAAGAGATAGGCAAGTGTTGAGATTAATAACGTCAATCCAAACGGAGTTAGATTTTCACCCATTTGCAGATGATCGTTCAGTAACGCATTGTTCTGGCCTTTTATTTGGAATATTCGTCCACGTAATGATTCACCTGATCCAGTAGCAAGCGGGATTGTTGCAGTACCCACAACAACCAATACAGCAGCTAACCATTTAAATTTGGTGCGCCAGGCAGGTTTGATGACGATCAGAATGCTCATCAATGCTGCTAGCGGTACTAAAACCACCACAGCATGCACAAGCAGCGGATGAACGGGAACCCCAAAGACTGTATCCATACTTAGAAGGTACGGGAGACTTATCATTTTTTAGCTATGCCACTTCGATATTTAACTTAATTTTCAGGTAGCGTGGGAGCGTGCCTTACACAAATGACCTTGCCCTTGCTCTCGCTTTAGCCGAAATAGCCGATGAGATCTCAATGGATCGGTTTCAATCACTTGATCTAAAAGTGGAGAGCAAGCCTGATCTCACACCAGTAAGCGATGCTGATAAAAGCGTTGAGTCTGCTTTAAGAGCGCGTATCGAAAAAGAACGACCGCTAGATAGCGTCATTGGTGAAGAATATGGAAGTAGCGGCGGATCCTCTTCCAGAGCATGGGTCTTGGATCCAATTGATGGCACCGCAAATTATGTTCGCGGCGTGCCGGTTTGGTGCACCCTGATCGCACTCATGGAAGATAACGAACCTGTAGTTGGAGTGGTAAGCGCTCCGGCTCTCAACCGAAGGTGGTTCGCTGCAAAAGGAAGCGGTGCGTTTTCAACATTTGGAACCGAAGCTGCCAGAAAAATTTCTGTCTCCAATGTCGCAAACTTTCACGATGCATCGCTCTCATACTCCGGACTAGATGGCTTTGAAAACCATGGAATTTCTGCTCAATTTCATCAACTTGCAAAGAAGTTTTGGCGAACTAGAGCATACGGAGATTTTTGGTCACATATGTTGGTAGCTGAAGGGGCCGTAGAAGTCGCTATCGAGCCAGAATTATCGCTCTGGGATATGGCCGCTCTCGATATTGTGGTGCGAGAAGCCGGAGGAAGATTTACCAATACTTCCGGAGTCCCAGGACCACATGGAAATAGTGGAGTGTCAACTAATTCGATTCTGCATGAAGAAGTGATCAGATCCCTTCAATGACAATTAAGAAGATTCTGCAAGTTGTGCTCGGCTTAGCGATGGCAGGCACTGGTGTTTTTATTACATTGCATTCCTACTTGGGGGTTGCTCCTTGGGATGTCCTACACGTGGGTATGTCGAAAAAGTTCGGGATTGAGCCAGGAACGGCAATGTATGTGACAGGTTTTATTTTATTGATTGCAAGTTTGCTTCTTGGGGTTCGCCCAGGACTAGGAACGTTATTCGATATTTTGATTGTTGGAACTACAGTCAATATTTGGATTTGGATAAATCCATTGCGGTTTCTCTCTTCAGAATCCCCGTTAGTGCTTCGAATTGCGATGTTTATTATCGGAATGGCTATTACGGGTTTCGGAATTTCGATCTATGTAGGAGCTCATCTCGGCGCAGGGCCTCGCGATGGCATGATGATCGCCCTACATAAGAAATTTGGATTCAATATTTTTATATCTAGATTAATTTTAGAATTTGTTGGCTTAAGTTCTGGATTGCTCTTTCATGGTCCGGTTGGTTTGGGAACGCTGCTGTGGTCAATAGGAATTGGTTATTTTGTTAGCCTTGGATTTAAGACATTAAAACTTTCTCCCCAACCGACGTAACACCCAAGGTGCGGCCAGTATGCCCACTAAATCGAACCAGCCATATCCGCCAGCTGCTCCACTCGGTGGATTACCCTGTGCCACCCAGCCGGCAATAGTGTCGTAAGGCTCCCACGCCCAAGTCCCCAAATACGTTCCAATAATTTCAAGCCATGACACGGTGATGATGGCTCCAAGGTAGGTTGGACGAGAAGGACCCCACTTTAAGAATGCCAACAGATTCAAAAACCAAAATGCGCCAAGCACATCTAATCGTGGTGAAATGAATAAGCCCCAGACCACCCATAAAGTTAAGGGAATCAATAAAACAAACATCATGGTTCGCATTCGATTATGCATCAGCACGCCGAGTGCTACTGCACCCAAATAGATCAACCCATGGCCGGGCGGCACGAACCATGGAACATTCCCTAGTCGGTATTGATAGACCCCAAAGTATCCAGCAAAGGTATATTCAATTAAGGATGCAAAAGCCACCACGATAAGAGTTTGAATACGAACTAAAGCTGGAATCTTTGTTAGCCATGCGATCAGAATTAACCAAGTGAGGACGCCAATCATTCGCTGGCCAGAGATGGTGACGTAACCATCTAGATAGAGCGCCAACACTGTCCACAACAAGACAGAAACCGCCAAATATGTGGCGAATCTCCTGCTCAAAGGCATTACGCCAGCCTACTCATCGGATTACTCTGACGAGTGCAGGGGGAACGATGGAATCACTCGTAAACGGCATGACAGAGGCGTGGTGGATGTTGTATCACACCTTTTGGGCCTTGGTTTTCGGATTTACTCTGTCTGGAATAGTTCAAGCATTCGTATCGCGCCGGGAGATGGAACGCACACTCGGCGATGATAAGGCTAGAACAATTGCGAAAGCTTCACTATTCGGAATCATTTCATCTTCTTGCTCGTATGCGGCAAGCGCATTAGCTCACAGCATTTTTAAGAAAGGCGCAAATTTCACTGCATCAATGGTTTTTATGTTTGCCAGCACAAACTTAGTCATTGAATTAGGAGTAGTTCTCTGGATTCTTATGGGTTGGCAATTTGCTCTTGCTGAATTAATTGGCGGAGTTATCATGATAATTCTTCTGAAATTATTCCTGCCAAAATTAGTCTCGACAAAACAACTATCTGGCCAAGTAGTGATGTTGGATCAAGAAACAGCGATCTCGAACGATCCAAAACCTAGATTTCGGGATCGCGATCGTTGGAGCGATGCGGCAGGTTACACCGTTGGTGATTTCACCATGCTCAGAAAAGAATTGATTATTGGATTCGTGGTTGCCGGATTTCTTGCAACTTTAATTCCAATTTCTTGGTGGCAATCATTATTTATATCTGACATGGGAATTCTGTCTGACATCGAAAATGCCGTCATCGGGCCGGTATTAGCCTTTATTAGTTTCGTCTGTTCCGTCGGGAATGTACCGTTAGCCGCATCCCTCTGGCATGGCGGAATAACATTCGGCGGTGTCGTTGCTTTTATTTTTGCCGATTTACTAGCACTTCCACTCGTGCTCATTTATCGTCGGTACTACGGACTTAAGTTGGCCGTACGAATGAGCCTTTCGTTCTGGCTAATCATTTCAATTAGTGGATTAATAACAGGTTGGATTTTTCATGCTCTTAAATTGATCCCAAAAAATCACCACAACATGGATCACATGGCAAAATTTGAATGGAATTACACAGCAATTCTCAACTTAATTGCCCTCATTTTGCTCGTTTGCGTATTCTATTTATATAAAAATCGAAGAGAAATAAGTGTGGAATTTGCAAAAGATTTCGTATGCGGCATGCAAGTAAGAATCCAAGATGCTCCAGCTAAATTTGAGTTTGAAGGAAAGATGTACTACTTCTGCATGGAAGGATGTAAGAATACCTTTAGTGCATCACCAGATAAATATTTGATCGCATGAATTGGTTCACCGAGCTCAAGGTCGATGGCGGGCCGCCATTTTGGAGTTTAGGCGTACGTCACGTACCCGAAGAAGAGTGGTTACTTACTCCATCAGATCTCCAAGTCCGCAGAGATTTAAAACAAACTCTCTGGAAACAGCAACCAAACGCAGTTTATGCATCGACAATTGATAAAAGTCCTAGTTCCGTCACGACTCTCATACATTCATGGCTACAGCAGTACGACCCGGCGCGAGTCCTCTCCCCCACCTTTGCACCTGAACTTGTTTGGATTGGTCAACAGTTGGCAGAAGATCTAGTGATTCTTGAGAGAAAAGAGAATGGTTGGGTCGTCATTGAAGGCTCACTCTGTTTTGGATTCTCTTGGTCCATAAGCGACAAAGTTGGATTGGTTATGGATGATGTTCACACACCAGTTGCCCATTATCAAAGTGAGATGTCAGCACCCGTGAACAAATTATTTGATCGAATGGTTAGTGATCGAATTATTGCGCGAAGAAATCTTGGCTTAACTGATACTTCTGAACTTCATCTTTCTCCCCATCGCCCAAATAATCCAACTCCTATCGGGGATGCAGGTTCAGAAGTATTCCTTCGAAGTGAACGGCAAACCCTGCGCAAAATTGGTGAATACATACTCTTCACCATTCACACTGATATCGCCCCGTTAAAAGAAACAATCCAATTTCCTGAATTAAGACATTCACTCTCAAAGTGGATTGAATCTTGGGACGCAGAGATGTTGTCTTATAAGCACTCTGCTGAACGTACGCGAATACCTACATTAGATTGGCTAAATAGATGCGAGCAATGATCTTTCATAAATTTGGTGGACCTATCACTGTTCAAGAAGTCGAAGATCCGATTCCCGGCGAGAATGACGCCGTAATAAAGGTTGAAGCGACTGGTTTGTGTCGAAGCGATTGGCACGGTTGGAAGGGGCACGATTCTGATATCTCGTTGCCTCACGTTCCAGGACACGAATTTGCTGGCACGATTTCTTCAAAAGGCAGCGCTGTTCAACTACCGATTGGGATGAGAGTGGTGGCTCCATTCGTGCAAGGCTGTAGTAAGTGCGAATTTTGTCAGAGCGGAAACGCTCAAGTATGTCCAACTCAAACTCAAGCCGGTTTTACCCATTTTGGCTCATTTGCCGAATATGTTTTGGTGAAATCAGCAGATTTCAACTTAGTACCACTACCAGAAAGTATC
>CAYFKL010000007.1:12449-22150 GCA_964343565.1 uncultured Actinomycetes bacterium | reverse complement strand
CACTTCACTTGGGATTCTTAGCCGGAGGTATTCAAGCAGGGGATGAAATCATCGTTCCCTCCTTCTCTTTCGCTGCAACGGCCAATTCAGTCGCTTTGGCAGGCGCTATTCCAGTCTTTGCTGATATCGATCCAAAAACGTTCAATCTAGATCCAGGGCATGTCGAATCTTTAATAACGAAGAAAACTAAAGCGATCATGCCGGTTCACTTATATGGGCACATTGCAGCGATGGACGAATTTGAAAAGTTGGCGTCAAAGTATGGACTCTTGTTATTCGAAGATGCCGCTCAAGGACACTTAGCATCGTTGCATGGAAAAAATTCCGGAGAATTTAGTATCGCTGCGTCATTCTCGTTCTATCCAACAAAAAATATGACCAGTGGTGAGGGTGGCATGGTTGTCACTCCCGACGAAAAAGTGGCACGTACGCTTCGATTATTGAGAAATCAAGGTCAAGAGATCCGTTATCGCAATGAATTGATTGGGTTCAACACTCGAATGACTGATATTCATGCAGCGATCGGTCGAGTTCAATTAGCGAAACTGCCGGGTTGGACTAAGCAACGACAAGATAATGCGGCCTACCTCTCTGCTCATCTTCAAGGTGTGGTAACTCCATATGTAGCGCCTGGAAGCACTCACTCATATCACCAGTACACGATTCGCATTCCTGGTGAATCCGAAACCAAGCGGGATGAGTTCATGAAGAGAATTGGTGAGCGAGGAGTCGGTTCTGGCGTCTACTATCCAACTCCGATTCACCGACTGCCCTCATTTAATTTAACTCTCGATCTTCCAGAGACTGAAAAACTTGCAAAAGAGTGTGTCTCGCTTCCGGTGCACCCATCGCTTTCGCAGAGTGATCTTGAAACGATCGTGTCGGTCTGCAATGAAGTAGCGGCAGAACTCAATGGCTAATTTGCGTGCTGGGCTTGTTGGCCTGGGAATGATGGGCAGACATCATGCTCGAGTTTTGGCATCACTTGATGGCGTTGATCTTGTCGCAGTAGTTGATCCAGGTGGCGATGTTCATGGGGTGGCTCAAGGTAGAGATGTTTTAAGTTCTGTTGGGGAATTAATTGAAAAAGGAATTGATTATGCAATGGTTGCAGCCCCAACCGCATTGCACGAAGAGATTGGTTTAGAACTAGCTGCTGCAGGCGTTCACACTATGGTGGAGAAGCCATTAGCAGTTGATACTCCGGCTTCGAAAAGATTAGTTTCAGCCTTTGCCAACTTGGTCGGTGCAGTTGGTCATATCGAACGTTACAACCCCGCACTGCAACAGTTGCGCTCTCGATTGGGAGAGTTGGGTGAGGTTTATCAGATCACCACACGACGACAAGGTCCATTCCCTGCTCGTATTGCTGATGTTGGAGTAGTAAAAGATCTCGCAACTCACGATATCGATTTAACTGCGTGGGTTGCCCAATCTTCCTTCAAAAGTATCTCTGCCCGAACTGCATTTAAATCGGGCCGTGTTCATGAAGATGTTGTTGCAGCGGTAGGACAACTAACAAATGGCATAGTGACAAATCATCTCGTTAATTGGCTTACGCCATTTAAAGAGCGGCTGACCGTTGTTACTGGTGAACGCGGCGCATTTATCGCTGACACCCTAACCGCTGACTTAACTTTTTATGCGAACGCCTCCATCGCCACAGAATGGGAAGCAGTTGCTGCATTCCGTGGGGTGAGTGAAGGCGATGTGGTTCGTTATGCATTTGCTAAACCAGAACCCCTTCGAGTTGAACATGAGGCGTTCAGAGATGCCGTCTTGGGTTTACCGGGTGCGATAGAAAAAATCGTGACTATGGAACAAGGATTAGCAACCGTGGCAGTTGCTGAAGCCATGATTGAAAGCGCCAAGAATGGAACCGTCATTACTTTTTAAGTAATGACTTACGAGAGAGAACGATATGAAGATTGCAGTCGTCGCACTTGGAAAAATCGGTTTGCCGTTGGCGGTGCAATTTGCGGAAAAGGGTCACACTGTCATCGGATGTGATGTCAATGCTGCTGCGGTTGAGATCATTAATCAAGGTAAAGAACCATTTCCAGGTGAGGCACACCTAGCCGAAAAACTTGCTCGACTCGTTCCGTCAGGAGCACTTCGTGCCACAACAGACACCACATCTGCTGTGGCAGAGAGCGATGCTGTTGTCGTTGTGGTTCCGCTCTTCGTTGACAATGACGGGGTACCCGACTTTGGTTGGATGGATTCAGCTACTCAAGCAATCGCGAAGGGGCTCAAGCCGGGCACGTTAGTTTCGTATGAAACCACCCTTCCGGTCGGGACCACACGTCATCGTTTCGGGCCAATGTTGGAAGCAGGGAGCGGCTTAGTCGCTGGACAAGATTTTGATTTAGTTTTCTCACCAGAGCGAGTTCTCACAGGGCGAGTTTTTGCAGACCTACGTAGATATCCCAAGTTGGTTGGTGGCATTAACAAGCAGAGTGGCGATCGTGGTGTCGAATTTTATGAAGCCGTACTTGATTTTGATACTCGTGATGATTTGCAACGTGCAAATGGAGTTTGGGATTTAGGTAGTGCTGAAGCAAGTGAAATGGCAAAACTAGCTGAAACCACATATCGAGATGTGAATATTGCATTGGCAAATCAATTTGCACGTTTCGCTGAAGGTGCCGGCATAGATATCTATCAAGTAATCGCTGCGTCGAATTCACAGCCCTATAGCCATATTCATCAACCAGGTATTGCAGTCGGTGGTCACTGTATTCCAATTTATCCAAGGTTTTATTTGTGGAATGATCCGGCTGCAACTGTGGTTCGAGCAGCCCGAGAGGCAAATGCTGGTATGCCAAGCCACGCGATTGATTTATTGGAAGGAATTCTCGGTGGGATCTCTGGGAAACGCGTTGCGGTGCTAGGTGTCTCGTATCGTGGTGGTGTGAAGGAAAGCGCTTTCTCTGGTGTATTCCCTGCAGTTGCTGCTTTGAAAGAGCGAGGTGCGCAGGTGATGGTTCATGATCCTATGTATACCGATGCTGAAATTTCTGCTCTTGGTTTTACGCCATATCACTTTGGTGGCAACGTCGATGGTGTAGTCGTTCAAGCAGATCATGCTGAGTATCGCGCCCTCACTGCAACAGATTGTCCAGGGGTCAAAGGAATTGTCGACGGCCGACGAGTGCTTAACTCTGCTGCATTCCCCGGTGTGCCCTATCGGGTCATCGGTCAAGCACCGGAATAACTCTGGGCAGCATGAAACGCTTCGTTGCTGCGCTGCTGCTACTACTCATTACGCCTCAGATTTCAATTGCTGCTGAAGTTCCAAAAACTTTTAATTTCTCTGGTTCGGGTTGGGGCCATGGAGTTGGAATGAGCCAAGTTGGTGCCAGAGGAATGGCTTTGGAAGGGGCAAGTGCTGCAGAGATCGTTTCGCATTACTACCCGGGCACCACACTCGCACCGCTTGCCGATGATGTCACGATGCGCGTCAACATTGGTCATCAACTAACTAACTATTCACTCTCATTGGCTCAGATGGCGGGTGAGAGTGGCACCGCAACCGCACAACTTTGGTTCGGTGATCTCACGGATATTGAAGAGAACATTCCAACTGGTGAGAGCATCACTGTGAGTGCTGGCAGCAAGATTGCTGTGAAAGTAGGCGAACAAGGTCCAAGCATCACAATAACCTCAGGTGCATCCGGTGCAACTACAGTGCGTCCCTTTGCATCCTTTACTCTGCGTTGGAGTGGAACACGTTTTTTGCCAGGAGCAAGAATGTTGCTCAGCACAACTGGAAATCGTTACCGATATGGTCAGATTCACTTCACTACCGTTTCAGTTAAGGGAACTGCCTTTCTTGAAGTGACCAATGATGTGAGATTGCGGGATGAGTATTTACGTGGAATTGGCGAGATGCCGTCCTCATGGCCTGCTGCAGCGCTACAAGCTCAAGCGATTGCGGTTCGATCATATGCGTTAGCCAAACACGGTATCTATCGCAAAGAGTGTGATTGCGACATTTATGCATCCACTCAAGATTTGGCTTTCACGGGCTACTCAAAAGAGAGCGAAGTGGGCTGGGGTGATAAGTGGGTATCAGCAGTGAATGCAACGTATGTCGATACCAGCACAGGTTTAACGATTACCAATAAAGGTCGACCTGTCACGGCATTTTTCTTCGCTTCATCAGGTGGGTTTACTCAGGATGTACTCGAAGTATGGGGAAGTGCCTTGCCATGGCTGGTAAGTGTTCCTGATCCCTGGAGTTTAGATGTCAACTTAAATCCGACTTACGCCAATTGGAATCGGAGCAAAACTCAAGCCGAAGTGGCGAAAGCATTTGGATTAACAGATGTAGCCAGCATTTCATTTGATACTAGGACTAAAGGTGGAGGAGTGAAGAGCGTAACTGCACTTTCCACGAGTGGGAAAACCATCACATTGTCCGGTGAAATTTTTCGTTCGCGGTTGGGATTGCCCTCCACTTGGATAAGTCGTCCACTGATTTCATTAGGGGATCAAGACAGTGTTGAATCGGCGATTGCTATCGGAAAATTTATCTACCCTTCTGCGAAAAGTGCCATTGTGGTGGCAGGGGAGACATCAACTGCCGATATTGTCACTGCTTTGCCAATATCGATATCGCAAAAAGTCCCGTTGCTTCTCACTTCGGCGAATTCAGTCGATGACCGTCTTTTAGCAGAATTGAAACGCCGAAAGATAAGTTCTATCACTTTGGTGTCGCGGCACAGCACGAAAGAAATAGTGCAAACCTTTAAGTCCCATAAAGTGAAAAGTACTGTTATTTCCGGATCAAATCTTTACGCTCTTTCAACAAGTATCGCTGCGATTAGTAATCAAGCACCAATTCTCATTCCATTAAGTCAATTTCCAGACGTTATAAGTCAACTGGATAGATTATGTGCAACTGGTCGACCAATTTTATGGAGCAATGGAATTTCAATCTCAAAATCGGCAACCAAAATAGTGGCTGAACGTGGAGCGACGTTGTTGGGTCGAGTTAATTCGTGGGATCCGCAACTTATAGATGCACTTCCAGATGGCATTGATGATCTACGCGACGATCAAGACCTGTTGGCTTATGTTCCAGAGTGGAATTCCGTAGATCGAATTATTGTGAGCAATCAAAAACCTACCATCGGAATCACGTCAGGTGCACAGACAGTAGATCTCACACAGGTGAGTAATTATTTACAAGCTCATCCAAGCACTTCACTTATGATCGCAATAGGTTTAACTTCAGAAGAAGTTGCAAGTCTGCGTCAATCTACCTAAGGGTTATTTGTATCTGATTTTTTGCACCTTTTGAATTCTTTAATGTCCTTCGATCCCATGATCTGGTTGGAGTTTTCACACTTTCAAGCGCGAATTCTTCGGCGTGAGCTATTAGCCATTTTCCAATACTTTCAGGTCGCTTGGTATTAATCGTCACAACATTTCCTTGACGATTGAAGTCGCTAGCCAACCATTCTTGCTGCAATGCTGATTTTAATGCGGCGAAATCGGAAGTCTTTTTCCCACCAAACCGATGAAGTCGACAATTCACATTGCCTTGGTCAGCCAATGCGCTTGTCATGATCTGAGCGCTACTTTCCCAGCGTTGATAAGCACTTCCATCCGCAGAACGTTGGACCGCTTGTGCAGCAACATGAACATCCAGCGATTGCCAATTGGGAATGCGAAGTAATGCAGAGTAAAAACGACTTGTTGCGATTCGTGGCGTCGTAATATCTTCAATGCTTCCCCAACCCATTGAAGGTCTTTGTTGGAAGAGTCCCTGACTATCCCGGTCACCATAATTTAGATTTCGTAATTTAGATTCCTGCTGCACGGTTGCAAGCGCAATGGTTATCGCATCTGCGGAAATGCCGCGTCGCAACGCTACGGCTGCAATGGTTGCGGCATTTGCGCTCTGCTCAGGGTCGTAAGTGACAACGTCTCCATTTGTGGCAGTAAATGTGCATTGCGGAATAACGAGAACATCCCGAATCCTCTGGTAAGCCCATTCGCCACCACCAATGATTACGGTTGCGATGAGGCCAATAACGAGGATTCGACGCATAGATCAATCGTTGTGATGTAAAGCAGCGTTCAAGCCGCCCCAGGTGCTACCAGCACGGGGCACCACTTCAAGCGAGCCGTCTAATGAGTTTCGACGGAAAAGCAGATTATGTGCGCCGGAAAGTTCGCGAGCCTTAACTACATTTCCATCGGGGAGTCGAACCTTAGAGGCTCCGGTGATATAGGTTCCAGCTTCGACGACACACTCATCACCCAATGAAATTCCAATTCCCGCATTTGCGCCGATGAGTGATTTTTTTCCAACGCGTATAACTTCTTTTCCTCCGCCGCTTAAAGTTCCCATGATTGATGCACCACCACCGATGTCGCTTCCATCATCCACGATAACCCCAGCGGAGATTCGACCTTCCACCATTGATGCTCCGAGTGTTCCCGCATTAAAGTTCACAAATCCTTCATGCATCACGGTAGTTCCACTCGCTAAATGTGCTCCTAATCGAACACGATCTGCATCAGCAATTCGCACTCCGGATGGAATTACATAGTCGACCATTCTCGGAAATTTATCGACACCATAAACAGTCACAGGACCTCGAGCGCGCAACCCCACCCGCACAGTTTCAAAATCCTCGACCGCACACGGTCCAAAGTTGGTCCAGACCACGTTATTTAAGATGCCAAAAATTCCATCCAAATTAAGAGTGTGTGGGAGTGCTAAACGATGTGAGAGCAGGTGCAGCCGTAGATAGGCATCGGCCACTGAAGTTGGCGCGGCTGCTAAATCGATAGTGAGTTCAATGAGTTCGGTTCGCACATTGCGAATTGGGTCATCACTTATCAGGCCTGACAGATCCACTGGATTGGCTTGAGTCAGGGAAGGAGCCGGAAAGTAGGCATCCAAGACTTTGCCACTGCTGTGAACACTCTGAATTCCAAAAGCATGCGCCATAGTCAGATACCGTACCTTCCCATGAGAATTTGTGTGTACTGCTCCTCCTCTTTGAGCATCGATTCTCGCTACCTCGATCTTGCCAGTGAGGTTGGCCAAGCCATTGCTCGCGAAGGCTGGAGCCTGGTTTCCGGGGGCGGGAGCATCTCGATGATGGGAGCGGTTGGGCGAGCGGTACGCCACTCGGGTGGACATACTTTAGGTGTGATTCCACAAGCGCTTATCGACCGTGAAATTTGCGATCACGATTCGGATGAATTAATCGTTGTCGACAATATGCGCGAACGTAAAGGTTTAATGGAAAAACATGCAGATGCTTTTTTAGCTCTTCCTGGTGGGATTGGAACGCTGGAAGAACTCATTGAGATTTGGGTTGGAAGATTTTTGAATTTTCATCAAAAGCCAGTAGTTGTGCTAGATCCCTTTGATGATTTTGCACTTTTACGTCAACAGATGGATCACTTGGCCACTCGTGGTTTTATGAAGCCTGGGCAAGCTGAAATTGTGCAATGGTGTGCGAGCGTGCCTGAAGTCATTCAGACTTTGCGAAACGCTAAATAATGTTTGGTTTAACTGGCGCTCAATTATTAATCGCTGCTCTGCTGCTATCTCTTACGTGGTTTCTCATAAAAATTTTGTGGTCGCATCAAGAATCTTCCACCCCTGCCTCACCTCTTCGCCGCTCGCTCACTATCACTGTTGACATTGACGCGGCAGCAGATCGGGTGTGGAAGAAAGTGGTTGATTGGGAGCGGCAAGGTGAGTGGATGTTTGCCACATCAGTTTGGCTCGCGCCTGGTTCTGTTCGACATGGAGTTGGCGCCGAAATAGTTGCCTACACTGGACCGGGCGCCAAACGCGCATCTGCATCGAATTTGCCCTTGGCTCGCATCTTTGGCGGATTTATTGATCACATGGTGATCGTGCAGTGGGAGCCTCCGGTGAGGTGTGAAGTACTTCATGTGGGAAAGGTGGTTCGCGGGGTCGGAGTCTTTGAAGTCCAACCCTTATCCGATCGACGCGCGCGATTCATCTGGAGCGAAGTGGTGGAGTTGCCCTTTGGCTACTTGGGGGCGTTGGGGTGGCCGTTAATCGCCTTGGGCACCCGCGTTGCGGTCAAATTCTCATTGAATCGTTTGGCTTCTACCTTCAAATCTAACCCTGCCTAAGCCGGAATCCGGGTACCTTCTATGCAATGAACACCGGGGATGGCGCAACGCTGGGGGAAGTCCTAGCGCAATTCCCGGATGAAGAGCGAGTGCTGCTCTCGTTGCACTATTTGCAGGGCTTGGCCCCAGATCAGATTGCTGCGCAATTGGGGGTCCCGCTCAAATCGGTCGAGAGTGTGCTGGCATCTGGCAGGGTGCGCTTGCTGACCGCACTCGGTTTGGGCTCCTGACCAGGCTGGGGGATAATAGTCCTCTACGCAATTGAGGAGAGTGCAGCATGGCCGCAATGAAGCCGCGGACTGGTAACGGTCCGATGGAAGTCACCAAAGAGGGTCGTGGATTGGTGATGCGGGTTCCTCTAGAAGGTGGCGGACGGTTAGTTGTTGAACTCAATGGTGATGAGGCACAGGAACTTGGCGATGCCCTTCACGCAGCAGTACCCCTGGTAAAGAAGTAATCCTTGGCCCCCGCACTTTCGCGGGTTTCCGCGTCGACCATTTTTGATGAATCAACTCGATGGGTTTACCCAATATCTTCATCAACTTCCGTAGCACAAATTAATCGCACTCTCTCGGATTTTTCGTTAGATCGACCAGTAGAGATTGATCTAGGAACTTTTGCAGGTAATCCGGGTGAAGTTGTGGAACTTTCAGCCACCTGCGAAGGCTTACGACAGAGTGTATTTCTGGTTGGAACTGGCGATCAAAGTCCACAGGCACTTCGCAAAGCGGGTGCCACATTGGGTCGTAAAGTTCGTGGGAAAGAATCCGTTCGAATTGTTGCGCGAGATTTAACTGGGCTTGAGCACTTAGTAACCTCATGCGCATTGGCAACGTATTCATTCTCTGAATTTAAGAAGAAGAGTGACGCCACCAAACCACTTGTAGATATCTTCATCGAATCTGAAAAGGTTTGGCCAGCTTTAGCGAAGACTCAAGCAATTATTGATGCACTCTTCCTAGCCCGTGATCTAGCGATGACTCCGGCGATGGTGAAATCACCAGCTTGGTTGGCGGCGCAAGCGCATCAAGTAGCGCAGACTCACAATTTAAAAATTCGAATTAGAGAAGAGCGCGAATTAGCGGAAGGTGGGTTCGGCGGATTATTAGCAGTTGGATCTGGTTCACGCGCTCGCGGTCCTCGCTTTGTAGAAATTTCTTATGCACCCCGAGGTAGTGCTAATTGGCCTCATGTAGTGCTAGCCGGCAAGGGCATTGTTTTCGATACTGGTGGAATTAGTTTGAAACGTCCCTACGACATGATGATTGCAATGAAGAGCGATATGGCTGGCGCTGCTGCGGTGTTAGCAGTGATGTCAACGCTTTCCACTATTGCACCAAAAATTCGAGTAACGGGCTTGATGGCCTGCGCGGAAAATACCTTCTCTGGAACCGCGCAACGACCTGGAGATGTGATCACTCACTATGGCGGAATCACTAGCGAAGTCGGTGATACCGATGCGGAAGGCAGATTGGTTTTAGCCGATGCGCTTGCTTATGCAGATCATGAACTAAAACCCGACCTCATTATCGATATTGCTACCCTTACTGGCGCTGCGACCC
>CAYFKL010000007.1:10260-12349 GCA_964343565.1 uncultured Actinomycetes bacterium | reverse complement strand
GGAGAGAATGTGAAAGGTGCAACTGGCTACGGAGTTCGGCTACTAACGCAATGGTTAGCAAGCGCACCTACAATTCGGAGTGCTCGATCTAAATAATGGATACTCAAACTTACCTGGATCAATTTCGAAGTGAGCCTCTATCAGCCAAAAGCGCTCGCGAACGTGGCATAGAAGTTGGAACCCGCGAATTGTCACCTAATTTAGGTGCGCTTATGGTCTTTCTTTCAGAAGCGATTGATGTGAGAGCAGTTGTTGAAGCTGGAACGGGAAGTGGCAGTGGTTTGCATTGGTTACTGAATGAAACCGATGCGATCATCACCAGCATCGATAACGAACCAGAACACATTCGCTTAACTAAAGAATCACTTTCAGAGGAATTCGCGAACCGAGTTCGCTTGATTACAGGCGATCCGGTTGAAGTCTTATCGCGGTTAACCGATGGCGCTTATGACTTAGTGGTGTTGCGCATGGATGCCCGCGATTTAACCGATGCCGTCGAGCATGCTCATCGATTACTGCGCGCAGGTGGAATTTTGTTTATCGCCAATGGTTTGGGTGATGGGAAAGTACCCGATCCAGCGCAACGTGATGAATTCACCATTGCTATCAGAGAGACCGGCCGCTCGCTTCGAGCAGACCAAGAGCGATGGGGTTCGCTCTTATTGCCAGTTGGGGATGGGGCTCTGCTGGCGCTTCGTCGATAGTTCGAGATAATTCTCAGCAGAGGTTCAGGAAATAATGAACGTGATCTCAGCAGCGGATGGCACGCTTGCAATCGTTGAAGGGGAGATGAATGGATAACGATTCATTGCCTTGGTGGGCGAAGAATGACGATCAACCGAAAGTAGAGACCGTGCCAGAGAATGTAAGTGAAAATGTAATTGATGTGCCTGCTGAAAGAGTGAGTCATCGTCAAACGCGGACTCCTCGAATTGGGATCTCACTTGCACTGAGCATGGCCGTGCTTGCCGGAGCACTTGGAGGAGGAATTGGTTTCTTCGCTTCTCGTGTTTTTGATGATGGGCCACATCGACCCGATGATGGCCTGGTAGCGCCACGCAACAATGCAACGCTAACCACATCGCAATCAAGTGTGTCTCGCAGTGATGGCTCTGTCGCAGCTGTTGCGGCGCAAGTCTTGCCTTCAGTGGTATCAATTAGTACTCGTAGCAATTCCGGAGCTGGAACTGGCTCGGGATTCATCATTCGCCCTGATGGCTACATATTGACCAATAACCACGTCGTTTCTGATGCTGCAAATAATCAGGGCAAGATTACGGTTTCACTAAATAATGATCAGCAATACAGTGCAAAAATTGTGGGTAGAGATCCTTCCTATGATTTGGCTGTCATCAAGATTTCAGCAACTGGATTGCCGGCACTTTCATTGGGCAATAGCGATGAGGCTGTCGTTGGTGATCAAGTCATTGCAATTGGTTCGCCACTTGGGCTCAAAGGCACCGTCACCACAGGTGTGATTAGTGCAAAAAATCGACCGGTAACTGCGGGTGGAAATGCCGATGGAGAGAGTGCATTTATAAATGCGCTCCAAACCGATGCCGCAATCAATCCAGGAAATTCAGGTGGTCCGCTCGTTAATGCATCAGGTGCCGTGATCGGTGTGAATTCTGCGATTGCATCACTTGGTTCAAGTTTCGGTGGGCAGAGTGGATCTATTGGGCTCGGATTTGCCATTCCGATTAATCAAGCCAAAAGAACTGCCGAGCAATTGATTGCGACGGGTAAGAGTTCTCATCCCATTCTCGGAATTTCACTAGATATGAATTTCGCTGGACCAGGTGCGGTTATTCCCAATACGAGAAGATCGATCATTGCAGCAGGCCCTGCCGATAAGGCTGGATTGCAATCTGGAGATGTCATTACCTACTTGGATGGCGAAAAGATTGATAACGCTGATGAGTTGATTGTGGCGATTCGCTCACATGCTCCAGGGGATAAAGTGGAAATTACTTTCACTCGCAATGGAAAATCTTTAAAAACCTCTGCGATCTTGGTAGCAGCTCCGGAAAATTAATCAGGATAGAGCGCGCTGCATGACCAACTCGGCCATCGCAGCATCCTGAACTCC
>CAYFKL010000007.1:0-10160 GCA_964343565.1 uncultured Actinomycetes bacterium | reverse complement strand
ACTACTGGTGTTATTGAATTGGTTGCAGAAAGCAGAACATCAACGTCAGCACAAGCCTTATCTGCTGCATCTACCGTTCGCACTCCAGAAATACTTTGCAGTGCTGCCCGTCGTTCCGGGTTCCGCGCGTAAATAACAAATTCAACATCCGAGAAGAGTTCTCTGATCATAGAAATATGTTCACGAATTTGGGGACCGCTGCCGATCAGGCCAATCTTTTTAGGGTGACGGGTAGTTAGAGTTTCGATGGCAACTGCAGAAGCAGCCGCAGTTCTCATCAAAGTAATAGTCTCACCATCGATGATCGTTCTTAGGATTCCATGTTCATCCTGAACAAGAACGTCGGCATGAATCACTGGCAGGTTCTTATCGCTATTTCTCGGTGTGATGCTTCCCATCTTCACGACCGCAAGAGAGGTGGCACTGGCTCTAGCCAGATAAGCAAACGCGGTGGAATCCTCTGGTCCTGGAAGTAGTGCACGTGGCGCAAGTGCTGCTTCGCCCCGTTCGAGTGCCGGAAAGACCGCGCGTTGAGTATTGATCACATCCAGATTTGAGACCACGCTTCGCACATCGTGTTCAGTGAGAAATTTCAAGTCTTTGGCAGCCATGGATACATCCTATGCTTAGCGTATGTTCGATATTGGCGGCGGGGAGATTTTGGGGCTGTTGGTGCTTGCCGTCATCCTTTTTGGCCCAGATAAGTTGCCAAACTTTGCCAGGGAAGCTGCGGGCTTCATTCGAAAAGTTCGGCAATTTGCCTCTTCGACCAATGATTTAATCAAGAGCGAGAGCGGAACAGATTTCGCACGAGAGTTCGGAGATGTTGCGAGTACTCTGCGTTCACCCAGACGAGCAATCGTTGAATCCCTGCTAAATAGCGATAGCGAAGAACCGTCGCAACAAACTGAATCGGCAAAAAGTATTCGCGTTGATCGAGATGCACCATGAAAGTGAAGCCATGAGTGAAATTGTTGGATTAATTCAAAGTGCTCTTGGTGAAGTGCAGGATCCAGAGTTACGCCGCTCGCTTACCGAACTCGATATGGTGGAAAGTATCGCGGTAACAGATGGAGTTGCCGCAATCGGTATTCGATTAACAATTGCCGGTTGCCCTATGCGTGATCAACTCACTAAGAATGTAACTACCAGGCTCTTAGAAGTCCCGGGCGTTCGAGATGTGACTCTTTCATTTACCGTCATGAATGAGGCCCAGCGCCAAAAAGTTCGTGAAGTTTTACGAGGCGGCAATGCTGAAAAAGTTATTCCCTTCGCTCAGCCAGGATCTCTCACGAAAGTTATTGGAATTGCCTCTGGCAAAGGTGGAGTGGGGAAGTCTTCGCTCACTGCGAATTTAGCAATCGCGTTAGCTCAGAAAAATTTAAGAGTAGGAATTTTGGATGCAGATGTCTATGGACATTCAATTCCACGACTTATGGGATTGATTGATCAACGGCCAACAGCCATTGATCAAACCTTTATCCCACTCGAGGCATATGGCGTCAAAGTAGTTTCGATGGAAATGTTCAAACCTGATCGTGCTGAACCTGTGGCATATCGTGGTCCATTACTTCATCGGGTTTTAGAACAATTACTGGCGGATGCCTATTGGGGTGACCTTGATGTATTGCTGCTTGATTTACCGCCAGGAACCGGCGATCTAGCAATTTCACTCGGTCAATTGATTCCCAATTCAGAAATTGTTGTTGTTACCACTCCACAGATTGCTGCTGCAGAAGTAGCTGAGAGAGCTGGTCGAATCGGACATCAACTCAAACAACGCATTAGCGGAGTGATTGAAAATATGGCCGGATTCCCATGCCCGCATTGCGGTGAGACAGTGGATCTCTTTGGTCAAGGCGGGGGAGAAGCAACTGCCAAGGCGCTATCCAATCTAACTGGCGCACCCGTTTCCGTTATTGCTCGCATTCCATTTGATATTGAACTGCGATCTGGCGGCGATAAGAGTGCGCCATTGGTAGCCGCTCATCCCGAACGTCCTGCCGCACAAGCAATCATGGACGCTGCGCTTGCATTAGCAGGTAAGCCCCGAGGCTTGGTTGGTATGAGCCTTGGTATTAGTTCCAGTAGGAATTAATCTTTTCGCAATTCTTCAAGTGCATCACGAAGTTCGCTTCGCAAAAAGTCACGAGTAGCAACTTCGCCAATAGCAGCGCGAAGTGCTGCTACTTCGCGAGTGAGATAGTCGGTATCTGCCAAATTCCGCTCATCACGTGCTCGATCTTCGGCTGCTTGAATTCGATCTCGGTCTGCTTGCCGATTTTGGGCTAACAGAATCAGAGGCGCTGCATACGAGGCCTGCAGTGAAAGTATTAAAGTCAAGAAGATAAAGGGGTAGGGATCAAATCGCAGGTTGCTTGGCGCCAACGTATTCCAAAGCACCCAGAACGTAACGATTCCGGTCATGTAGACCAAGAAACGTGCAGTTCCCATAAAGCGAGCAAATCGTTCAGAGAGACGACCAAAAACCTCGGGATCGTATTGTGGCCGTAATGGTCGTCGATCTACGGGAGTATCAAGTCGAGTGGAACGTGCCATTACTTGGTTCTCCAATCTTCTGGAAGTAAGTGATCAAGAACGTCATCAACAGAAACTGCCCCCAACAATCGATCGTGTTCATCGACGATAGGAACTGCAACTAAGTTGTAAGCAGCCAGATATGAGGTTACTTCGTTTAGTGAAGTCTCTGGAGTTAGTGCTTCAATATCGGTATCAACCACTGAGCCAATTAATGTGGCGGGTGGCTCACGAAGTAATCGCTGAAAGTGCGCAATACCGATAAAGCGTCCGGTTGGAGTTTCGATGGGTGGCCGACAGACAAAGACCTGTGATGCCAACGCGGGGGAAATTTCTGCTCGACGAAGCGTGGCAAGCGCATCGGCCACAGTTGAGTCTGCAGTTAACACAATAGGTTCGGTGGTCATCATGCCGCCGGCGGAATAATCTTCGTAATGCATCAGCCGACGTACATCTTCGGCATCTTCTTCATCCATGAGATCAAGCAGAACTTTTGCTTTCTCACTGCCAACTTCACGCAAAAGGTCGGCTGCATCGTCGGGATCCATCTCTCCCAGCACATCTGCTGCTCGCTCACCTTCTAATTCAGCTAGCAGGGCCACTCGGTCATCTTCACCCATTTCTTCAAGCAGATCGGCTAGTCGCTCATCGTCTAATGCGCGTGCAACTTCAACTTGTCGCTTGAGAGTGAGGTCTTGCATGAATGTGGCCAAATCGGCGGCACGCAAACTTGCAATGCTGGCAAGCAAGTTTGAAACTCCTTGGTCTGATTCGATAATTGAAAAGCCAGTTACTTCATTCCAATCCACAGTAAGGGTTGCACCTCGGCGTCGCAGACCACTTGGTTGGCGCATAATGTGAACTCGAGTGACCAGCCAATCACGAGTTCGGGTCAACTCCATGGCAACGTCTTCTACAAGCACATCACTGTTATCTTCCAAAAGTTTTACTTTGCGATCCAATAACTCTCCAACGACCAAAACTTCGCCTTGTCGTTGTTCAAATCGGCGCATGTTCAGCAGACCGGTAATGAGTACTGCTCCTGGATCGATAGAGGTCACTCGGGTAATCGGGACGAAGATACGCCGACGCGGAGGAACTTCAATTACCAGACCCAGCACACGAGGGGGCTGATTGCCCGATCGGAGGGTAACTACAACGTCGCGGACTTTCCCGACTTGGTCACCATTAGGGTCAAAAGTAGCGATGCCAGTGAGTCGGGCGATATAGACGCGGGATTGGGCATTCGTCATCGCGCCCCCTCTCAGGTGTAAGCATCAATTCATCGGGGCGAGTCTACTAGATAGGGTTTCCCAGTGACGACGCATAATTCCCCTTCATCCCGCAGCCATACTGCGCGTCCTCGTCGCAGCAATCTCATTCGATTAGCCATCGGTGTCTTCGGATTAGGTACATCAGGACCACTCCTTGCAGCAGGAACCATGCCGATCGCACTTGTCGCCTTTTGGCGCAACATCATCGGAACATTGCTCACGCTTCCATTCGCAATTCGTTCGTACAAGAAAGTTGTGGCAGTTCATCAACGCTCTCATGTTTTAGCACTCTTACGAAGATCAGCACTTTCAGGTGTATTTCTCGGAATTCATTTCTTAGGTTTTTTTGCAGCAATGAGGTGGACCAGCGTTGCAACTGGAACAGCGCTCGCTGCTACTCAACCAATTTTTGCAGCGCTCATTGCTCGTTTGGGTGGACACCAAATAAAAACTCGCTCCTGGCTTGGCATGGTGATCGCGGTTATCGGTGTTGCCATTATTAGTGGCATAGATTTCCAACATTCGTTTAGAGCTTTTCAAGGTGATTTAGTTGCCTTACTAAGTGCGATCACCGCAGCCATATATGTTTCGATCAGCGCCAAAGTTCGGGAAACGATTGATACCTCACTCCACACCGCTGTTTGTTACTCGTTTACCGCACTCACCACATTGGTGGCGGTTATTGCATCGGGAACAAAAAACTTTTTCCATTTTTCCCTGCACGAATGGTTGCTGGTTTTTGGATTGGTTATTGGGGCTCAAATATTGGGTCACACGATGTTTAATAAAGTGCTGGAGCATGAGTCTCCGACAATTGTTTCCATGTTGGTTCTCTTTGAAACTCCAGTTGCTGCACTGTTAGCTTGGATCTTCCTGTCGCAACAGCCAGCGGGCTACATAATTCCAGGAGTACTAATCATCATGATTGGTAGTGCTTTTGTAGTTACAAACGATTAGGAAGTTCGTTTCCACTCTTTGAGCGCTGATTGAATCAAATGATCTGGCTGCCAATTTGAACCTCGATGGCTTTTCCAGAAATTTTCGATCTGGGTCATCTTTTTCAGCATTTCATGATCGGGAGCAAGTGGCGATGTGGCTGGCGCTCGCAAAATCCACTTCTTTCCACTTTGATCGATGATGGTTGCCGCTGTGCCGAGTCGACTGATGTGATAATCAATTCCCTGGATCTGATTCCAGGCGATCTTTCGATCTAAAATCGATTCAATAATCAAAGCCTCATCAGAGAGCGTGACGCCCCAGCCAGCAGAGATGCTGTAGAGGAAGAATCCCACGGCTATCCCAAGTGCGAGTCCGAGAATGCCAACCATGAAGAAGCCAACGACTCCCACCACAATCCCTGCAAGCAACAAACCAAGACGAGCGCGAGGGACCATGCGAATGCTGCTCTGTGACATAGTGGCATCCTGCCATTTCAAAGTGGCACCAGGTCGAAGGGAGGGGAAATGTCGCGCATTGATTTGCACACCCACTCCACTGCAAGCGATGGCACAAATTCTCCAGGCGAACTGATCGATCTGGCTCATGCAACAGGTCTAACCACCATTGCCTTAACTGATCATGACACCTTTGCTGGTTGGCCCGCCGCGTTGGCGGTTGCAGAGGGATACGACATGGAATTTGTTCCAGGAGTGGAGATGTCCTGTGCTAGTGATCAGGGAGTCTCAATGCACATGTTGGGACTGCTTATCGATGCATCACACGCTCCACTCACTGAGGCAATTTCGTTATCGCGCGATGATCGCATTCCTCGGATGAAAAAATTGATTTCAAATCTTCGAGCAGCCGGGATGGATGTTTCATTCTCTGAGTTATCGGCAAATGTGGGTGAAGAGGTAACTATCGGCCGCCCACATTTAGCAGATCTGATGGTGAATAAGGGAATTGTTCGAGATCGCGATCAAGCTTTCGCTGAATATTTACATAACGATTCACCCTACTATGTTGGACATTACGCAATCGATGGAACATTGGCTGTGCAACTAATAAAAGCATCTGGTGGAGTCTCAATTTTTGCCCATCCAGGTGCCTACTTGCGTGGTGAGGTAGTAACTTTTGATTACATTGCAGAACTAGCTCACCACGGTTTAGATGCACTTGAAGTAGATCATCGAGATCATGATGCTGCTATGCGTAAGCAACTACGTAATCTTGCTAATGAATTGGATTTACTCGTCACAGGTGCAAGTGATTTCCACGGAACTGGCAAACTCAATCAATTAGGGGAGAACTTGACTGACCCAGCGGTGTGGCAGGAATTACGATCTCGCGCAAATCGCGTAGCCTGAGAGCATGGATTTATGGAAGTTCGGTTTAGAGGTTTTTATCTCGTTGTTGGTCATCATTGACCCACCCGGAAATGCGCCGATCTTTCTAGCCATTGTTAGCGATCGAACCCAAGCGGTGCGAAATCGTTTGGCTTTGCAAGCAGTACTCGTTGCCTTTGGCATCATCACACTCTTTGCGCTCGCTGGGCAATTCGTTCTGAGTTATCTCGGAATCTCGCTCGCCGCCATGCAAGCATCCGGCGGATTACTGCTTCTGCTCGTCTCACTGCAACTATTAACTGGAAATTCCGACGGAACCGAACAGCCAGTTACTAATACCAATGTCGCGTTGGTTCCGCTGGGAACTCCACTACTGGCTGGACCGGGTGCCATCGTGGCAACTATTGTCTTTGTGAAGCGTGTTGACAATCTTTCAATGGCTGCGGTTCTGGCACTGGCAATTGTTGCGGTTCATATCGTTATGTGGATTGTGTTGCGATCATCAACGGCAGTGGTAAAAATTCTGAAGGAATCTGGTGTGACTTTAATTGCTCGTATCGCTGGATTACTTCTAGCAGCGATTGCAGTTCAAATGGTTGCTGATGCAGTTCGAGCATTTATTCAAGCATCCTGATGTCTGATCAAATTGCATTCGAAGGAATGCCGGAGAAACTTTTTCCCATAACTCCATCAAAACTTGATACTTGGCTCTCATGTCCTCGGAAATATCGATATCAATACGTTGATTATCCGAAACCACCAAAAGGTGGGCCACGCGCCGTCACGACAATGGGAATAAGTATTCATAATGCTCTCAAAGATTGGTTCCGTTTAGAGACCGAGCAGCGAACAAGTGCAGCCGCAGAATCTTTGCTCCGTGCTGCATGGCGCGATGATGGATTTCGAGATGAGGAGCAATCCCTTGGCGCCCTTCATAGAGCAATCAATTGGATTAAAGCATACGTCGAAGAGATAGATCCTTTTGAACCACTTGGAACCGAAAGAACTCTTTCCATTAAGACTGAATTATTAAACGTTTCAGGAAGAATCGATCGAATCGATCAACGTGAAATTGACGGCGTTGAGGAACTCGTGATTGTTGACTACAAAACCGGACGACACGATTTGGCCGAAGGCGAAGCGGCATCGTCGATGCCGTTGGCGATCTATGCCTCAATGGCGGAACGCACTTTTAGACAACCGTGTGTCCAAGTGGAATTGCACCATATTCCAACCGGTGAGATTCAAATTCATCGCCACAGCAAAGAATCGTTGACTAGGCAGATATCCAGAGCAACCGATATTGCTCTGGAAGCTCGAGGGGCTGAAAAGGCATTGGCCGATCGCCCAACTGAAAGTGATGACATTTTTCCCGCTCGACCGAGTTCGCTCTGCGGCTACTGCGATTATGCGCTACTTTGCGAGGCGCGAACCACGCCAATTGTTTCACCGTGGGCAGGTATCGACTTGGAGTAGGAGCAGCATGATGTATTTCGCGCCAGATTCAGTGACTTGGCGCGTTCATGCAGATCCCAGCATGGTGGTAGCCGGTATTCGTGCTCTACTGCAACAAGCGTTACATCCAGAAGCGATGGCTGGATTTACTGCACACTCCAGTTATCGCGAAGGTGCGTGGGGAAGATTGGCTCGCACTGCCGAGTATGTTGCCATCACCACTTATGCACCCAAGGAAGAAGTAGATCAAGCAGCAGCGCGGGTACGAAAAATTCATCACGCTCTGGGATTAGACGCACCACATCTACTCCGTTGGGTTCATGTCAGCATGGTGGATTCCTTTTTAGATGTCGCAAAACGCTCTGGTATGGCTTTGAGTGATCAAGAGGCTGATCAATATCTACTCGAAATGAAAACTTTCGCGCAATTAATTGGCATTGATGACGTGCCGACCAACCAAATGGAACTAAAAGAGTATTTTCACCAAATTAATTCGGATTTAATGGCGACTCCGGAAGCGATCGAAGGTGCAAAATTTATTGTGGTGCCACCAATGCCAACCTGGGTAAGGCTGGGTACGCCCGCACAAGGTGCATGGGCTGGCATTGCTGCGCTCGCATTGGCAGCCTTGCCGCAATGGGCTAAGACTCTCTATGGATTGCCACATGTTCCAGGCGATGGCGTTGTCACAAACGCATCTCTTCGAATGACGCGCCTAGCATTTATGGCAATCCCAGAAACTTTGCGTGAAGGACCACATCGCAAAGCAGCTCGCGAAAGATTAACCCTCTGAGTTCTTTCTTACTCGCTTACGATCGCGTTTTGCGGGAGCACTTGGTGCGGAAACTTTTTGATGTTTTGGTGTGAGTGAAGATTTAGATTTCTTATGATCGCTCTTATGTTTCTTCGGTTTGTGATCGACATCTTCTAATTTTTCTGCCGACAATCCGGCGCGCTCGCGAGCCGCTTTTGGTAGCGATCCCGTGGTGCCAGTTGGAATTCCGAGTTCTTCATAGAGCCAAGGCGAAGAGGAGTAAGTCTCACGCGGCTCACCCAAATTGAGGTTTAAGGCTTTGGCAATGGTTTCCCACCTTGGCATGTCATCCCAGTCGACCAATGTGATCGCGGTTCCGCTCGCGCCAGCGCGACCAGTTCGACCAACTCGATGCACATAAACTTTTTCATCTTCGGGACATTGGTAATTAATAACGTGTGTGACTGCGTCGACATCTATTCCACGAGCTGCAACATCGGTGGCCACCAAAATATCAACTTTGCCATTTCGGAAGGCGCGAAGTGCTTGCTCTCTTGCCCCTTGACCGAGATCGCCGTGAATTGCGGCCGCGGCAAATCCGCGTTCGGTTAATTCATCGGCAACGTTGCTGGCGTTGCGTTTAGTTCGGCAGAAAACCACCGTTGCACCGCGCCCTTCACATTGGAGAATTCGAGCCAGCATTTCAACTTTGTCGAGAGAGTGTGCGCGATAAACATGTTGTGTGATGGCTTCAACTGTTGGACCACTGGAATCAGTCACTCTGATGTGCGTCGGTTGATCCATAAATTTTCGCGCAAGCGAAATAATTTCTCCAGGCATTGTTGCAGAGAAGAGCATGGTTTGCCGCTCTTGAGGAATTACTCGCAGAATTGTCTCGACATCCGGAAGAAATCCAAGATCCAACATTTCATCTGCTTCATCTAAAACCAGAATGCGAACGTCACTAAGTTTGATGTGACCCTGTCGGTAGAGATCGATCAATCTTCCGGGTGTTCCAACGACGATATCGACCCCGCGTTGCAAGGATTCGATTTGCGGTTCAAATGCTCGACCACCGTAAAGTGCTAAGACTCTGACTTTGCGTTGCTTACCTGCAACTTCTAAATCTGTGGCGACTTGTAAACAGAGTTCGCGAGTTGGTACCACCACGAGTGCTTGCGGGGGAGCGCCTTTAATGTTTTTGGCATCAACTCGATCGATAATTGGAATACCAAAACCCAATGTCTTTCCCGTGCCGGTGCGCGCTTGGCCAATCAGATCTTTGCCCGAAAGTGCCAGCGGTAACACCATGGCTTGAATTTCAAAAGGTGCCGTGATCCCAACCTCTGCCAAGGCAGCAACGGTTTCAGCACGAACGCCAAGATCGCTAAATGTGGTGCTTGATGAGGTCACAGACTCCACTCTCTTGCTCCAGATTGGCCTGAAGTTGTCTCATCGTAGCCGGAGTGGGCAGACTTTCCCCATGTCCGAGCAGGGGAGCACCGCTCCAGCAGCATTAGATCGCAGGGTGGTCGCATTATTTAGTGCGATTGCCTATGGCGAACTTGCAGCATATTTTCGAATGAGTGCAGATGCCGCTGCTGCCCCGAGTATTAATCACTCTGCGAGTTTGGCTCGATTGGCAACCATTGAATTTAGCCATTATTACGACATTGCTAATTTCTTAGATCGCCATGGTGTTGATGTTGAATTGCACTTGAGTCAATTTGCAAAAACTTTTGAAAGTTTTCACGACCGCACTAAACCGTCGAATTGGAATGAATCTTTGATGAAGGCATATGTTGGGGATTCCATTGCAATTGATTTCTTCCGCTCCCTTGCCGAACATTTGGA
>CAYFKL010000006.1:18232-27835 GCA_964343565.1 uncultured Actinomycetes bacterium | reverse complement strand
CATTGATAATCGTTGAAATAACTGACGTCATTTTTGCAGTCGACTCGATTCCTGCAATTTTTGCAGTAACCGAAGAGCCATTTCTAGTTTTTGCCAGCAATGCGCTTGCTCTGCTCGGACTTCGCTCTCTCTACTTCTTGATAGCAAACCTCCTACATAAATTTGAGTATCTTAAAATCGGCCTTTCGTGGGTCTTGGTATGGGTAGGAATCAAAATGATCTACAGCCACGCAATTGCAAAAATTCCTACTACGCTATCTATCGGAATTATTATCGCTATTCTTGGAATTGCCATACTTGCAAGTATTCGAAAAGCTCGAAAAGCGGTAATTGAATGAAAAAATTTTGGTTCAAGCTGTGGCACACGCTGCCCCACCCTGTGCGCTGGTTAACAGTGGCGGTAGTTGGCTCATCGCTACTCTTGCTTGGTTTACTTTTTCTCTTTCTTCCTGGGCCAGGATTGCCGTTAATAATCGTAGGACTTGCAATCTTGGCCTCGGAATTTACCTGGGCTGAAATTTTGCTACGCAAAGCAAAACATCAATCACAGCAAACATTGAAGCGGCTAAGAAGAAAAAATTAGATTTCGACTCCGATATATTTTTTCTCTAAGAACTCATGGATTCCATCAAAGCCACCTTCGCGCCCAAGTCCGCTCGATTTATAGCCTCCAAATGGAGCGGCTGGATCTGAAATAACTCCTCTATTTATTGCCACCATTCCCGATTCAATGGATTCGGCAACTTTGAGCGCTCGCTTCAAATCAGAAGAGTAGACGTATGAAATCAATCCGTATGGAGAAGCATTAGCAAGTCGAATCGCTTCTGCATCACTTTCAATTTCCACAATCGGAGCAACGGGCCCAAAAATTTCAAAATCCAGAATGGGATTTGCTTGATCAACGGTTAGGACAGTTGGAGGATAAAAAGCTCCTGACCCCTCTGGAATTACTCCACCAGTTTCAATCTTTCCGCCACTTGCAACAGCAGTGTCGACTAACTCAGCAATCTTATTTCGCTCTTTAACCGAAACCGTGGCCCCAAGTTGGGCTCCAGCTTCCATACCGGGCGCCAACTTCAATGCACCCATTGCTGCTGCCATACCCGCAGTAAATTCTTTTGCTACTTTCTTATGAACATAGAATCGATTTGCGGAGGTGCAAGCAGAACCACCATTTCGCATCTTTGCCACCATTGCTCCTGCGACTGCTGCAGGAATGTCAGCATCTTCGAGCACAACAAATGGCGCATTTCCTCCAAGTTCCATTGAGGTCCTTATTACAAGGTCTGCGCACTCTTTAATAAGAAGTGAACCAACTTGAGTTGAACCCGTGAAAGATAAGTTTCTTACCCGACCATCATGTAAGAGAGCACTAATTGCAGGTCCGGTAGGAACTGGCAGGATCACATTGACAACACCTTTTGGTACGCCTGCCCGATTAAGTATGTCTACTATCGCCAACGCAGTTAGTGGAGTCTCGCCTGCTGGTTTCAAAATAGTGGTACATCCAGCGGCTAAGGCTGGACCTAATTTTCGAGTTGCCATAGCGGCTGGAAAATTCCAAGGCGTAATCAACAGCGAAATTCCTACAGGCTGATGAGTAACTAAAATTCGTTTATCACCTGATGGCGACAATCTAAATTCTCCATTAATCCGAACTGTCTCCTCGGAGAACCAGCGGAAAAACTCAGCTGCATAAATTACTTCATTCTTAGCATCTGAAAAGACTTTGCCATTTTCGCGAGTAACTAATTCAGCAAGTGAATCAGCTTCGCTGATCATAATTTCGAAAGCTTTCCGCAGAATCTCTGCTCGGACTCGTGGTGCGGTAGCCGCCCAACTCTGAGCAGCAGCTTCGGCGGCATCAAGAGCGGTAAAACAGAGCGCTTCATCTGAGGTAGCCACCTCGGTTATGACCGAACCATCACTCGGATCGTGAACGGCTAACCGGCCTGAACCAACGTTCCATTCTCCGTTTATAAAGAGATCATTCAAGATTGGCATAGACCGAGCCTACTGGCGGTGGCGGTGGGATTTGAACCCACGGTGGAGTTGCCCCCACACACGCTTTCGAGGCGTGCTCCTTAGGCCACTCGGACACGCCACCGGCGCGAACTTTACCAGTCGCGGTGATCGGCGAAAAACGTTCGAAGTTGCGCAGCACATTCATCTTCAAGCACTCCACCAACAACTTCAACTTGATGATTCAAACGTCGATCGCGCACTAAATCAAAGAGGGATCCACATGCACCAGCTTTTTCATCCCAAGCACCAAATACCACTCGAGAAATTCGCGAGTTAATAATGGCACCGGCGCACATAACGCAGGGTTCTAAAGTCACTATCAATGTGCATCCATTTAACCGCCAATTCTGCTTAATCAGTGCGGCTTGTCGAAGAACGAGAACTTCTGCGTGAGCAGTTGGGTCATGCTTTGCTTCACGTTCATTTCCTGCTTGAGCAATAATGTTATTTTCTTCATCGATTAGTAATGCGCCGACTGGAACATCATTACTTCTAAGTTGCGCGTTTTGAGCAATATCCATTGCAGTTCGCATTAAAACTTCTAATTCGAGCACAGGGTCACACTACTGGTTAGAGAAATCCATTAACGATTCAAATTCTGGTCCGAATCCCAATCGATGAGCTATCGCTTCTATCTGTTCATCAGGGTATAAACCTAAATCATCACAAAGTGCAGCCATTTCCATTGCAGAAAATCCAAGATCGGCAAAAATATCTGCTTCGCCAGCGAGTTGATCATCATCTTCTTGCGCGGGCATTCCGTAACCAAGGCGTTCGAGCGCTTCTGCGGCAATAGGCCATTCAGTAGCAACCACAACATCACTAACTAAAATTTTTAGCTCTTGACCCAAAGTTCGAATGGCTATGAAACATTCATCATTGATTGACATCAAACATATGGCACCGCCATTTTGCACTTCATGTCTAAGTTCTTGAGTTAGTGCATCAAAATTATTTGCCAAATCTCGCGGCAGCGGATTGAGCACCCATTTTCCATCCTCATGCCACGCCGCAAAGGCGAAGTCGACCGGGCTTTCCAGCATTTCACGTGAACTCACTGAAAATCACCCCCTACCCCATAGTCGCACTTTCCAATCTCGCTGACTAGGCTGAGCTCGTGCGAATCCATGTGGCAAATCACCCTTTAATTTCTCATAAGTTGACCGCTCTTCGAGACGAGCGAACTGACTCTCCAACTTTTCGCCGACTAGCCGACGAATTGGTCACGCTCTTGGCATACGAAGCGACTCGCGATGTGCGAGTTACCCCTATCGACATCAGGACTCCCGTCGGTCCAACGACTGGAGTGAAGTTGGCCAATCCTCGTCCTTTGGTGGTTCCAATCCTTCGAGCCGGCCTTGGCATGCTGGAAGGTATGACTCGGTTGATGCCTACTGCTGAAGTCGGTTTTCTCGGCATGATCCGAGACGAGAAGACACTTCAAGCATCGACCTATGCGACTCGACTACCAGATGACCTCTCCGGTCGACAGTGCTACGTACTTGACCCGATGTTGGCTACCGGAGGAACTCTGGTTGCCGCCATCAATTACCTCATTGAGCGAGGGGCAACCGATATCACCGCGATCTGTTTGCTGGCGGCTCCCGAAGGCGTTGAAACCATGCGAAAGGCCTTTGAAAAGACCAACGTGCCAGTCTCGGTCGTGACAGGGGCGCTCGATGAGCGACTCAATGAACACGGCTACATCGTTCCCGGGCTGGGCGATGCTGGCGATCGGCTTTACGGGACCGTTTAGCCCTTTGCAGCAACCGGCATAACCGGGCAGACTTCCGCTATGCCAATCGTGAGCGTGCTGAGTCTAAAAGGCGGGGTCGGTAAGACCTCTATCGTGCTGGGCCTGGCTGGCGCAGCCACTGTAAAAGGCTTAGCCACCCTTGTCATCGATCTGGACCCGCAGGGAAATGCCACCAGCATTCTGGCCGCAAAGAAACCGCGAGTAACCGCAGCCGGATTCTTTGAGCATCCAACATTAGATACGTTGCACGAAGCTTTAACACCTTGCGCTTGGGAAGTTGCACCGGGAGAGGTAGACGTTATCTGCTCCACCCCAGACCTCATCAAGGCCGATGCATTTAAAAATGTAGATTCATTTAAACCAAAGTTAGCCAAAGCGCTTCGCCGTCTTGAAGGCTATGACTTAGTTCTAATTGATTGCCCACCATCTCTTGGCTCACTCACTCGTCAAGCACTTGCAGCAAGTAACTTAGCTCTTGTTGTAACAACTCCTTCCTACTTTGGATTACAAGGTGCAGAGCGGGCTGCTGTTGAAATAAAAGAAATTAGGAAGAAGCACAATCCTGGTCTTGAACTTCTTGGTGTTCTTCCAAATCGAGTCAAGAACATTTCTGATGAACACGACTTTCGCATTAAAGAATTAGGCCAACTTTTTGGCAAGCAAGTTCTCAAACCTGCAATCCCAGACCGAATTGCGGTGCAACAAGCAGAAGGATTTGGCCAACCTGTTCAGACGATCAAAGGTGAAGGCGCTCGCGAAGTAAGTGAAATATTCGAGAAGCACCTCAACCGAATAATGCGCGCTGGAAAGAAGTAATTACTTCCCGGTGTAATGCGAGGAAATTTCTGACAAGGCTTCGTCAAGAATGTCGAGCCCTTCCTTAACTTCCCCTTCAGACACGTTGCATGGTGGCACTACGTGAGTTCGGTTGTAATTAGTAAATGGAAGTAAGCCCCGCTTCTTGCACGCGGCAATGAACTCATTCATTGCAGGACTTGATCCACCATATGGAGCAATAGGCTCACGAGTTTCACGATCCTTCACAAGATCGAGCGCCCAAAATGTTCCAAGCCCACGTACTTCGCCAATTACTTTGTGTTTTTCTGCCAAAGCTCGCAAACCCGGACCAATAACTTTTTCTCCGATAGCGGCTGAGGCTTCCACAATGCCTTCTTTTTCCATCACATCAATGGTGGCAACCGCGGCTGCGCACGCAAGCGGATGGCCCGAATATGTGAGCCCGCCTGGAAAGACTCGGTCATTAAATGTCGCGGCAATTTGATCGGAGAAAACGACTCCACCCAAAGGCACATATCCGGAGTTAACGCCCTTTGCGAACACGATCAGATCTGGTTCAGCACTCCAATTTTGATACGCAAACCATTTACCAGTTCGGCCAAAACCAGACATAACTTCATCGGCAATCCACATGATCCCGTGTTTATCGCATAGCGCTCGAACGCCTTCTAGGTATCCAGCTGGTGGAACAAGCACTCCAGCAGTACCGACGACTGATTCGATCACGATCGCTGCAATGGTTGCTGGTCCTTCAAAAGTAATGACCTGCTCTAGATGAGCGAGCGCACGTTCGCACTCTTGTTCTTCTGAATTCGACCAAAATGCAGATCGATATAAAAACGGTCCAAAAAAATGAACATGTCCATGAGCAAATTCATTTGGCCAACGACGCGGATCCCCCGTCGCATTAATCGCTGCTCCAGTATTTCCATGATAGGAACGATAAAAGGAGAGCACTTTGGATCTTCCGGTATGAATTCGAGCTGCCCGGATAGCGTTCTCTATTCCATCCGCTCCACCATTTGTAAAAAATACTTTGTTTAAATGTGAGCCAGCGTGAGAGGTAATTCTTTTAGCAGCCTCGCCTCTTGCTTCGTTGGCATGTTGTGGAGCAATAGTGGTGAGCAGCGCTGCTTGATCTTGAATTGCCTTAACTACTGTTGGATGTTGAAAGCCGATATTCGTGAAGACTAGTTGTGAAGTGAAATCCAGATAACGATTTCCATCAAAATCCCAGACGTATGAGCCTTCTCCGCCAGCAAGTGTCATTGGCGAAATTGCTCCTTGGGCTGACCAAGAATGAAAAACGTGGGAGCGGTCGAGGTCGTAAACCTCTTTGCCGCGAGCTGGGTTGGCAGGTGGCTGAGTCATACCCCCATCCAACCACGCTTTGCCAAAGTTTCTACTCCCCGATGTCTTCATTCCATAGTTCAGGACAATCGCGGACAAAATCCTGCATCAATTGATACGTCTCGGCATCATCTAATTGAACAATTTCCACTCCGCGAGATTTCAGCCATGATTCTGACTCTTGGTAAGTCCGACTCTCGCCAATGACAATTCGAGGAATCTTGTACAGCGCTGCGGTTCCAGCACACATGAAACAGGGCGAAAGAGTCGTGTAGAGAGTGGCGCGAGCGTAAATAGATGCTGGCTGGCGTCCGGCATTTTCTATGCAATCAGTTTCACCGTGACGTATGGAACTGCCCATTTGAACACGGCGATTATGGCCAACTGCTAGCACTTTGCCATCGACCACCAACGCGGCACCAATGGGAATTCCGCCCTCTGACCGGCCCAACTTGGCTTCGTTTAACGCGTATTGGTAAAACTCACGATCATTCATTTGGACTCCTAAAGTCGCCGATACGGTTTGAGATATGCGCCCGGGTACGGAACATTTCGTCCCGTAATTGCTAACCCTGCGATAACTGCTAAATAAGGCAGGGCTAACAAAATTTCGAATGGCAAATGCGAAAGTGCAGGCACCAATCGCAATTGTTGTTGAGTGGCAGAAACAAGAGCGAATATCAAAGCGCCAGTGACAGTTCGCCAAATGTTCCACCTACCAAAAATCACTAAGGCGATCGCCACCCAACCACGACCGTTAATGATGTTTATTGTGAAAGAACCTAAGAAAGCCAGGGTGATGAAAGCCCCACCCAGGCCCATGAGTCCTCCACCTAAACCAAGTGCAAAATATCGAGTCCGAGATACTGAAATTCCAGCAACGTCGGCAGATTCAGGATTTTCACCTACAGCGCGAATTCGAAGACCAATGCCGCTTCGCCACAGTAGCCACCAGAGCGCGGGTGCAACTATGAGAAATGCTGCATACGTTAACCAGTACTGGCTAAAAATCGGACCACCGAACTCAAAAGGCTTCCATGGAGTAACTCTGACTTGCCCACCGTCGTTGGTAAACAAAATTCTATTAACAGTGTTACAAGCGCTAATCAATAACAGTGTGAGACCTAAGCCTGCTACGTGCTGATTGACTCCTAATGTCACCGATAAAAATCCCATTAATATTCCAACAAGAATTCCTGTAATCATCGCTGCTATGAGTCCAGCCAATAGTGAATTGGTTTGGTAAGCAACGGTAATTCCAACAAAAGCGCCTGAATACATCGTTCCCTCAATACTTAAATTGAGAACACCAGCTCGCTCGGTTATGACCTCTCCTAACGAGGCAAAAAGAATTGGTGTAGAGATCCGAAGGGCTGCTCCAATAATGCCAATCACAGTTTCAATCACGGGCGCCACTCCGATCTCGTACAAATTTATATTTAAGAAATACCAGCGCTCCAACTACGGTTGTTAATAAGACTGCTTGAACAACCTCACCGATTGTTGAAGGAATACTGAGCGCTCTACTCGCTGAAAAAGAACCAACATTAATGATTCCAAGCACGGTAGCCACAAAGAAAACTGCTGGAAAACTTAGAGCTGCTAATGTCGCAACAACGACGCCGGTATATCCAAAACCTGGTGAGATGCCATCAGTGAGTTGATGCGCAACACCCGCAACTTCGCTAGCTCCAGCAACTCCGGCAATAGCTCCACTTGCAAGTGCTGTTGTGAATAGAGTCTTTTCAACTTTCAAACCTGCAATTCGGGCAGCACCAGGAGCTAGTCCTACTGCTCTCATTTTTAATCCACCAGCAGTTCTTCCCACAATCCACCAGCAACTAATCAGCAGCACGATCCCGATGATCAATCCCAGATGGATGCGCCCCGAGATCACTTTCGGAAAGTAGATACTCTCAGCCAGAATTGCTGATTCAGGAAATTTGGTTTCAGGATTTCGCCAAGGACCATTTAGCAACCCGGTCACTAGAAGTAATGCAACTGGATTGAGTAGCAGTGTGGTCACGACTTCATCAATACCTAAACGGGAGCGCAAAACAGCCGGTATAAATGCCCATGCTGCCCCGCCTAGCGCACCTGCCAAGGTCACGCCAAGAATGCCCAACCAATGAGGCCAATTAGTTGCATGTAAACCAACCCAAGTTGTCGCAATTGCTCCAGCTAAAAGTTGACCCTCTGCACCGATATTCCAGTAACCCGCTCGGAATGCCAATGCCACAGCTCCACCTGTTAGGACCAGAGGTGTGGCAGCAAGTATCGCTTCGGTAATTCCAAACTCACTTTGAAGTGGGGATAACAACATGTACTTAAAGGCGAATAGTGGGTTAGCTCCTGCCCAACGGATCAGTGAGGCAGAAATTAAGAAAGTTAAACCGATTGCTAACGCGACCAAGACCGTGGATAACCACCACGGCTTCTGTGCACGTAGAACGATCTTATATTTCATACTAAACCTGCCATCAACTGACCAATTCGCTCACGGGAAAATTCAGCGCGTGAAAGTTCACCCAAAAACCTGCCCTTGAAAATCACTAAAATTCGATCAGAGAGTTCAATCAACTCATCTAAATCTTCGCTCACTAACAAAATTCCAACGCCTTCGTTTCTTTCCTGAAGCAAAAGTTGTCGCACATATTTCGTGGAAATGACATCAAGTCCACGTGTTGGTTGGGAAACAACTGCAGCAATAGGTCTTTCACCGAAAAGTCTGGCAAGGAGAACTTTCTGCATATTTCCCCCAGACAAAGTTCCTATAGGTTGATCTGGAGTTGCTTTGATTGAAAAACTTCCGATCGACTCTTCGGCAAACTTTCGAATCTTACGTTTTAGCAAGAAACCTGGTTTTGAAAAGAAATGTAACCGATCCAAAATTAAATTTTCTTCAACTGTTAGCGCCGCAACTGAACTCGCATGACGATCTTCTCCAAGCCGTCCAAATCCAGCACTTGCCAAACTGGCAGGATTTTTATCTTTTACTACCTTTCCATCAACAAATATTTCTCCCGAAACGTGATCAAGTACCCCAGATAATGACTGCACCAACTCGCTCTGTCCGTTTCCAGATACTCCTGCGATTCCGACTATTTCGCCTTTTGAAACCGCAAGCGAAATATTTGAAAGCGCTTCACGACCGTGTAGTTGCACACTCATGTTTTCTATCTTGAGCACCACTTCTCCAGAAGAGTTCCGACTCTGCACAATTGGAGAGTGTTGTTCTGAACCTTCCACCATAAGCGAAGTTAATTCCGGCACGCTCAATCCACCAGCATCAACTGTTGTAATAATTTCACCACGACGCAGCACCGAAACTCGATCGGCAACTTGAGAAATCTCGTGCATCTTATGCGTTATCAGCACAACAGATAAACCAACGGAATCTCGCAATTTTCTTAAAACATCAAGTAACGATTCGACATCTTGCGGACCGAGTACTGCTGTTGGCTCATCTAAAATCAACACTTTGCAGCCACCAGCGAGCGCTTTTAATATTTCAACACGTTGTCGCATTGCAACTGAGAGGTTACCCACCAATGCTTCTGGATCTATTTCAAGTCCGATGTCTGAACTCAGTTTCAGCAACTTTGATTTTGCGGTTGCGAGATCTAAGGAGATAAACCCTGCATCCTGCAGAGCCATATTTTCAGTAACTGTCA
>CAYFKL010000006.1:15278-18132 GCA_964343565.1 uncultured Actinomycetes bacterium | reverse complement strand
ATGTGTCCGGAATCAGGTTTGGTTAGACCATAAAGCATTCGCATAAGAGTGGTCTTTCCTGCACCATTTTCACCGAGCAGGGCATGGATTTCACCTGGTTCTATTGCCAGATTAACTCCTGCAACTGCAACCACATCACCAAACTTTTTTGCTAGGCCATGAAGTGATACGGCCGGTACTTTTGCATGCGCATCAGTACCGGCCGTGCTCATTTCACTCCCCTTCCGCGAGGATTACTTCGCGGGTTTTACAGTTGATCCTGCAGGTTGACCTTCGCTGATATCAACGCGGAATGCGCCTGATTTGATGTCCTCGTACTTCTTCATCGCGGCATCGATCAATGCTTGTGGTACTCCGCCCTTGACGCCGGTATTGACATCAGTAAGTATCGCGCCACCCTTGCCGACCATTGAAAAATCCTTCAAATCTTGCGACGTGTAGGACTTTGCTTTTACCTGAGCAATCACGTAATCAACGGTTGGCTTCATGTTCCATACGTTCGAAGTTACAACTGAATCTGGAGCAACTGACTTTTGATCCATTTGGTTTCCAAACGAGAGCAGTCCCTTGCTTTGCGCAGCTTCAATTACTCCAGAACGCTCTGCAAATAGAATGTCAGCTCCAGCTGAAACTTGAGCGAGTGCAGCATCTTTTGCTGCAGCTGGATCAAACCAAGACGAGATAAACGTGGTCTTGACCTGAATCTTTGGATTTTGTGCTTGAGCCCCAGCAATAAATGCATTCACAATGCGATTTACTTCAGGCACTGGGTAGCCAGCGACAATGCCAATGACATTTGACTTTGTTAATCCACCAGCAAGCATTCCGGAAACATAAGCCGGCTCGTGGATCCAGTTATCAAATACTGAGAAATTTGCACCTGAAGGTCCGCCACCGGAACCCATGACGAATGCAATATTTGGATAATCTTTTGCTACAGCTCGAGCTGCCTCTTCATTTCCATAGGAATCTCCGAAAATGATGTCTGGCTTATCTTCTTCACAAATTTGTCGAAGAGTACGTTCCATCGCTCCTGATGCGTAGCCAATTTTATCGACCATCTTGTACGTAATTTCGCCAGCTTTTTGGGCCTCTTCGAGTGCGGCGTGAACAACGCCATCCCAAGGCTCTTCAATGCTTGATGAAAATGCGCCAACTACATTTAATGTTTTCGTACCGCTATCACTACTTGCAGCGCTATCTGTTGAACCGGTGCTACCGCCACATGCGGAGAGTGCAACGGTCAGGATGCCGGCTCCAGCGAGCGCTAGAACACGGCGAACCTTTGAATGCTTCATATGTCCTCCTGAAGGGGTAATGGGGATTGAGGTAAGAATTCCGGTTTAACCGTCCCTGAACTAGGGACAATTTGTCAATATTGACGCAAATGAATTGACTACTTGACCAATTCATTTCAGGATGTCTGGGTGTTGACCCTTCTAGAACTTCTCGAAATCCCCGAACTTCGCCGTGCCCGACCCAGAGTTGTCACCCCAAACGCCGATCTTGAAAAGGCGGTTCGATGGGTGCATACCAGTGAAATTTTTGAGATTGGACCATTGCTCAAGGGTGGGGAAGTTCTGATGACCACTGGACTTGGACTGATTGGCAGAAAACAATCCGAAATTTCAAATTACGTAACAAATTTGGTGCAACGAAATGTCACCGCGCTCATGATTGAAATTGGTCGAACTTTTCCAAAAATACCTTCAGTTTTAATCAACGCAGCAATAAAACAGAATTTGACCTTAATTGAATTGCATCAAGTAGTTCCGTTTGTGGAGATCACGGAGGCTTCTCATCGAATTTTGCTCTCACGCGAACTTTCTTCACACAGCAAAGATCGAAATGCAACTTCACAATTCTTATCTCTACTTGCCACAGGAACTTCAATTAAATCCATAATTGACCTAGCTAGTAGCTTGACTAAAGTTGAAGTTTCTTACAGTGATACCTCCGGTATTTCAAATTTTGATTCAGGAAAAATATCTAATAAGGAACCCAAAGAAGATTTTCCGGTCATCATCGGCGGAATCGAACATGGCAAATTAACGCTATTTGGCAGCATTAAGGATTCACATAAAGAAATTGCATTAGCTGCATGTCAAGCTATTGCAATTTTGCTGACTCGAGGCGAACTACCCAACTCGTTAATGCGTCGTGAATGGCTTACTGACTTAATGGCACACCCGCAAGATCCGCTTCATTCTTCTACAGCACGAGCAAATCTTGTGGGTTTCAAACCTGCAAATACCGCATTGCAATCCGTGATTATTTCCGGATTTTCGACTGCTGATCGGGAGCGAATTTATACCTCTTTAATTCGATCTGGGATTGGATTTTTGGTTGATCTTGAGGATTGTTTTGTTCTGCTGCTCAAAAGTAAAGCTATCCAAATTAACGAGGATGCAGTTAGAACGGATTTAGAAAAGAATTTGAAAAAGCAGCTCACACAAATTGATGCATCAAAAATCATTTTTACATTAAGTGATGTTTCACATGACTTAACAGAGTTAGGCTTCGCAACCAGAAAAGCAGTGAAAACTAGTAGGCTCCTAGTCCAACTAAATTCAAATTCAAAGTTGCGATTTGCTTCAGAGATGAGTGGCTACCTGCTGCTAGCTGAATCAATTGAAGATGGTGATCTAGAAGAGTTTGTGCGAGAGCAATTGGGGGCTTTACTGGAGGTAGATGCCATGGGAGCTAAAAACTTGGTTCCCACCTTAGAAGCCTTGGCGCTTGCGGGTTTCTCAAGAACTGATGCGGCTGCTGCCTTGGATATCCGTCGACAGACCCTGCATAACCGAATAATCCGAATTGAGCAGATCTTGGGTAAAGAGGCGCTAGCCAACCC
>CAYFKL010000006.1:3051-15178 GCA_964343565.1 uncultured Actinomycetes bacterium | reverse complement strand
CTGGCAGCCTGCTCTTCTTCGTCAACCTCTTCCTCTGACAGCGCGGCAACTGAAGCCCCTGCTAAAGAGAAACTAAAGGTTGCGTTTGTTTATATCGGCGTACCTGGTGACGCTGGTTGGACATATATGCACGATCAAGGTCGAAAGGAACTTGAAGCTGCACTTGGTGACCAAGTTGAAACCACTGCAGTAGAAAATGTTCCTGAGGGACCTGCTGGAAAGAAAACTTTTGAAGACCTTGCTCGTCAAGGTTACAAACTGATCTTTGGAACCTCCTTTGGTTACATGGATCCAATGTTGGAAGTTGCAAAGGAATTTCCCGATGTGAAGTTCATGCACGCAACTGGCTACAAGACATCCGACAACATGGGAACTTACTTTGGTGCGGCTGAAGAGGCTCGCTACCTAGCTGGAATGGTTGCTGCTTCAGTATCGAAGTCAGGCAAACTTGGCTATGTTGCCGCATTCCCGATTCCTGAAGTTGTACGCGGCATCAATGCATTCGAGCTCGGTGCTCAATCCATCAATCCAAAGGCAACTACCAAAGTAGTTTGGACTTCAACTTGGTTCGATCCAAAAGTTGAGAAGCAAGCTGCTCAATCTCTATTAAATGCTGGTGTTGATGTCTTAGCGCAGCACCAAGACTCTGCTGCAACTGGCGAAGCTGCACAGGAAGCAGGCGCACGTTGGCTCTCTTATAACAGCGATATGTCTGCCTTAGCTCCGAAAGCATGGGCTGGCGGACCTGGCTGGGATTGGGGACCGTTCTACATCGCGCAGGCTAAGGCAGTAATCGATGGAACCTGGAAGTCTGAGCAGTACTACGGAAATATGAAGGATGGCATGGTCAAATTCTTTGGCCCAGCTGCCGACGTTCCTGCTGAAGCCGCTGCTGCGGTCAAGGAAGTTATGGACAAGTACACCGCTGGAACTGCCTTCCCATTCGATGGCCCCGTAGTGGACCAATCTGGCAAGGAGCAGGTAGCTAAGGGTGCCACCGCTTCGATGGATCAATTGATGGGAATGCAATTCTTCGTCAAGGGCGTCCAAGGAACAATTAAGAAGTAATTTCGTCAAACCCTTCTAAGGGCGAACCTGAATCGGGCATGATTCAGGTTCGCCCTTAGTGCATTTAAAGGAGTGCCGGTGATAGAGGTACGTAATATCAACAAGTCTTTCCCCGGCGTGAAAGCAAACATCGATGTCTCTTTCGAAGTTAAACCCGGTGAGGTTCATGCCTTGCTTGGCGAAAACGGTGCGGGTAAATCAACTCTTGCGGCGATATTGACTGGCTTATACCAACCCGATTCCGGCAAAATTTTGATCGATGGCCAGACCGTTTCGCTAAAGAGTCCAAGAGATGGATTGCAACGTGGGATCGGTATGGTGCACCAACATTTCCGACTAGTTTCGCAATTTACTGTTGCTGAAAATATCTCCTTGGGGGATCGCAGACAAAAATGGTGGTTATCAACGAAGAAAGTTGAGGACTCCGTTCGCGAACTTGGTGAGCGATATGGCCTTCCCATCCACCCAAATGCTCGAATTAATGAATTAACTGTTGGAGAACAACAACGGGTTGAGATTATTAAGACGCTATACAGAGGCGCGCAAGTTTTGCTCTTAGATGAGCCAACAAGTGTTTTGACTCCCCAAGAAGTTGATGCGTTGTTTAATTCGGTGCGAAAACTTGCCGCAGAAGGAAAGAGCGTTGTTTTTATTTCACACAAACTCGGTGAAGTTATGGAGATATCGAACCGAGTTACCGTAATGCGAGATGGACAGGTCGTGGGCAACAAAGTTACAAACGAGACATCTCGTGAGGAACTTGCGCGAATGATGGTAGGTCGTGATGTTGATCTTTCGGTAAGCCGAGCTAAAAAACAGCCAACGACTGATGCCCTAGTAGTAAATGAGATTTCCTGTAAATCTGGCCGGAGTCAGGCACGAAATGTCTCACTGCATGTAAAGCGTGGAGAAATTGTTGGTATTGCTGGAGTGTCAGGAAATGGTCAACGTGCTCTAG
This sequence comes from uncultured Actinomycetes bacterium, assembly GCA_964343565.1. Lineage (GTDB taxonomy): Bacteria > Actinomycetota > Actinomycetes > Nanopelagicales > Nanopelagicaceae > CAYFKL01. The sequence continues at coordinate 13,152 of CAYFKL010000006.1, read as the reverse complement.
CTGAGGGAATTTCAGGTTTACTTCCACTCGGCAGCGGATCGGTTTCCATCAATGGCGTTGATAGCACAAACAAGGGTCCTGGCTTCGCCCGAGAAAATGGACTCTCATATGTTCCAGAGGATCGAAACGGAACGGGATTAGCACCATCGCTGTCCATCTCGGAAAATATGCTTTTGACTGATCGAATTGGATTCTTGGTAAAAGCAAAGCAGGCAGTAGCTAAAGCTGAAGCAGCAATCTCTGCATACTCCATTAAAACCCCAGGACCCCAAGCGGCTACCCGAATGCTTTCCGGAGGAAACGTTCAAAAAGTTCTACTCGCCCGAGAATTAGGGCACGAGCCACAAGTTTTGGTGGTCTCCTCACCAACATGGGGTTTGGATGTTGGCGCAGTGGAATTTGTCCGCAGTAAATTGAATGAATTGAGAGATCAAGGAAAAGCAGTTTTACTCATCAGTGAAGATTTAGATGAAATTCGATCTTTATCGGATCGAATTTACGTTATGTATAACGGAGAACTTGTCTACGAATGTGAAGGCGAAGCGGCAGATGTCACCAAACTTGGTTTGGCGATGGCCGGCACAGGAGTGAATTCCTGATGCGTATTTCTCTTGAACGTCGTGGTTCAGTAAAAATCTGGAACTTAATTGGCGTACCTCTAGGTTCAGTAATTTTTGGCACTCTGGTGGGTGGCTTGTTCATACAACTCACCGGTCACTCAGCAGTAGATGTTTTCACCACGATGGCCAAGACTTCCTACACCACGCTTTACGGACTCGGTGACACACTTGCCGCCGCAACTCCACTCATATTTACTGCGATGGCTGCGCTTGTTGCATTCAAAGTAAATCTCTACTCAATCGGAGCCGAGGGGCAACTTTATGTTGGCGCAATCACATCAACCTGGGCAGCAATACTCTTCGGTTCTTCATCCCCGCTAATTGCGATTCCAATTGTCATACTCGCCGGAGCCGCTGGTGGAATGTTATGGATGCTGCTACCAGCACTTTTCAGAGCTTGGTTTAGCACCTCTGAAATCATCACAACATTAATGTTTAACTTTATTGCGCTCTATTTAATGCGCTACCTCATTTATGGCTCACACTCTTTTTGGCGAGACCCAACTTCTACCAATTTCCCACAGGGTAAACAAATTGACGAAAATTCATACTTACCCAGATTCGGTACGCAAAGTGTGCATTGGGGCTTCGTACTCGCAGTCGCTGCTTCATTACTCATTTGGTTGATGTTAAAGAAAACTCGATTTGGTTTTCATATGAAAGTTCTAAGTGACGCACCTAATGCTGCAAGATATGCTGGCATTCCAGTCAAACGATTAACACTCTGGGTATTGCTCTTGTCTGGTGCAATTGCCGGAATTGCAGGAGCATCAGAAGTTGCTGGACGGGCGCACGCTCTTGATCCAAATGGCCTTGCCATTGGGTTTGGATATGCCGGCATCATCGTCGCGACGTTGGCTCGACTCAATCCAATCGGAGCAATTGTTATCGCGATAGGTTTTGGTGGTTTACAAAATAGTGCATCTGCTCTTCAGAGCATTGGTGGAAGTAATCCAGTTCCGTCGTCAATCGCAACCACTTTGCAAGGTTTGATTTTGTTACTTGCTTTAGCAGGTGAACTATTCGTGAGATATCGCATCAAAATAAATAGAGGGGTAACAAAATGAGCCAAAATTCCACATTAGTGCTCAATATTGCCGTGGCACTTCAAGCCGGTACACCTCTCATCTTTGCTGCAATCGGAGGCATACTCGGCGAGCGTGCTGGCGTAATAAATTTAGGTATGGAAGGCATGATGTTAATAGGCGCCGTCACCACCTTCTTGGTTGCCAAAAAAGTTTCTTCACCGACTATTGCATTTATTGCAGCTGGCATTGCAGGTGGCTTACTTGCTTTGATTCACGCCGTTCTGGCCATCAGTTTGCGCGCCAATCAGATTGTCTGTGGTTTAGCACTAACTATTTTTGGGACAGGTTTGGCTTCCTATATTGGTAAGCCAATTGAAGGCGAGAAACTTGCGCATCGATTTGGCTCCTTAAAAATCCCAGGATTATCAGAGCTTCCATGGATTGGGCATATTCTTTTTTCACAGGATGTGTTGGTTTACTTATCTTGGGTATTGGCTCTTGCTGTTTCGCTTTATTTGAATCGCACTCGATCTGGTTTAGGTTTGCGTGCCGTTGGAGAAAATCCAGCCACTGCTGATGCGATGGGAATTCGCGTCGCACAATCGCGATACCTTCACGTAATTGCTGGAGGAATGTTTGCTGGATTTGGTGGCTCTTATTTAGTGATGCGAATAGTCCCCTCCTGGAACCAGGGTGGAACTACTAGCGGCATTGGATGGATAGCATTGGCACTAGTGGTGTTTGCATCATGGCGACCACTTCGAGTTATTGCCGGTGCGTACCTTTTTGGTCTAGCCCTTCAAGCAAACTTTGCCCTTCAAGCCGAAGGAATCACCGTTATCCCAGCAGAATTTTTAGCGATGCTGCCATACATCTTGACTGTCGTCATTTTGGTTATTCTTACTGCTAACCGTAAAACACGTGGTGCCGGCGCACCTGCTGCACTTGGCTTACCATTCGTCAGAGATGAGCGCTAACTTAATGAACAGAATTCGAATTGAATTCACAACTGAACCTTTTGTCATTGGAAAAGTTCCTGACCACGCAACTGCTGTCGCTCAGTTAGCGGAAAACTTAGGTCTTGAAACAGAGTTTGGACCGTTTGGAACCACAGTAATTGGATCAAAGGAAGTCGTGTTAAGTTCTCTGGGAAAGATTATGCAAACGGCATTTGAAAACGGCGCAATTCGGATTAGCGTCCAAGCCACCACCTCAGCATCCGTTCCAAGGAAGCCGGGATTGCATGATGCATTGGAACGACTCTTGTTACAAGTAGAGGTCGAACTCGGCGCCCAACTTGAAGATCTCTCTCGGGAGGAGAAACAACGGGCGGTTCGACTTTTGGATGATCGAGGCGCCTTCCATCTACGGGGAAGTATTGAAGATGTTGCAGATCGGCTCGGCGTCTCCCGCTTCACCGTGTACAACTATCTCAACGCCACAAAGGAATAATTCAACAAAGTGTTGACCAACGCCTAGCGGGTTCTTACCCTTATCTAGTGCCAACGCTCAACGAAATTAATGCTGCGAGTGTAAATACGGCTTCCCAATACTTCTCTCGATGCTGTGTATCTCATGGATATATAACGTCAATGATCGAAAATCGTCCTTACTCTTCAGTAGAAGCTCTACTGAATCAATCAGATATGGCAACGCAACAACTTTCAAAAGCAGGTTTGCTTGAAGGGTTTAGTGGCCACCCACGAATCGGCGAGCGCAAAGCTCACTCCACTTGGTCTTCATCCGAGCAATCTGGAGTCGATCAGAGTGCGGTTTCATTAATGCAAGAGTTAGAGCAAGCCAATTTAAAATATGAAGAAAAGTTTGATCATGTTTTCTTAATCTGTGCAACAGGCAAAAGTGGCGAGTTCATGTTGAGCGAGTGCAAGAGACGATTATCGAATTCCGCAGAAGTTGAAATAGAAGAAGCCCGCGAACAACTCAAATTAATTAATGCAATTCGAATCAATAAACTGTTGGAGGAAGTATGAGTGGCTTAAGTACACATATTCTAGATTTGGAGAGTGGCTTGCCAGCTAGCTCAGTACAAGTTAAACATTTTATTGGTGACCAGTTGATCTCTTCCGCGACTACAAACTCCGATGGACGAATTCCAGATCTGTTGAATGGACAAAATCTGACGTTAGGAAGTCATCGATTGAATTTTTTGGTAGGCGAATATTTCGCGAAAAAGAATTCATCAACTTTTTTCAAGGAAATAAACATAGATTTTGAAGTGCATGATGTAACTAGACATCATCATGTGCCTCTTCTGCTTAGTTCTTATGGCTATTCAACCTATAGGGGGAGCTAGAAATGAAAATTGTCCTTGGTGAAAATCGCTATGGGAAAGCGGAAAATAGGGTAGTTCGCGTCACGAGAACTGGTGATACCCACGAGTTGCTCGATATCAACGTAACTTCGCAATTAACTGGAGATCAAGAATCAACTCATTACACTGGCGCAAACGATAAAGTTTTACCAACTGATACTCAGAAAAATACTATCTATGCTTTTGCTCAAAAATACCCAGCAATGCCGATTGAGAAGTTTGGATTGACTCTCTGCGAACATTTTTTGAAGACCCAGCCCCACTTCACCCGCGCAGAAGTCAGAATTGAACAATTCTTCTGGGAGCGAATCAAAGTAAAGGGAGCACCACATCCACGCGCTTTCCGCCGGGATGGTTCTATGAAGAGAGTTGCTCGAATTGTCGTAGACCAATCTGGCGCACATATTTCATCAGGACTTGAAGATTTGGTTGTACTCAAAACCAGCGATAGCGAATTCACTGGTTACATTCGTGATCATTACACAACACTGCCTGAAACTTCTGACCGAATCATGGCAACTCAAGTATCTGCAAAATGGCAACACATGGAGACAGATGCAGCAAAACTTCATCGATTTGATTTTGATTCGTCATTCACTCAAACGTGTGATGCTTTGCTTGAAGTCTTTGGCGAGCATTACTCGCTTTCGCTGCAGCAGACACTTTTTGAAATGGGTAAACGAGTAATTACTGAACAACCTTCAATTGCTGCCGTCCGGCTTTCGCTCCCAAACAAGCATCACTTTTTGGTAGATCTCTCACCATTCGGACAAGAGAATAAGGGTGAGGTATTCCATGCTGACGATCGCCCTTACGGCCTCATCGAAGCCGTTGTGACTCGAGATGATGCAACCGATCCCGGTTTCGTCTGGCCATCCTGGTAATTTTTGCGAGAGAGTAGGACACATGGATTTCTATCGACCTCAAAATCTGGCTGATGCGCTAGAGATTAAGGCAATTCATCCAGAAGCACATTGCATATCCGGCGGCACCGATCTCATGGTGGAAATCAATTTTGACCGGAAGCGGCCTGAGGGCTTGATCGATCTTTCAAACATTCCTGAGTTACAAGGTTGGAAAGATTTGGGTGACTCAATTGAGATCGGCTCAGCGATGTCCTACACAAAAATTTGTGAAGAATTAAACGAGTTCTTACCTGGACTTGCTATGGCAGCCAGAACAGTTGGTTCCCCACAGATTCGCAATAAAGGTGGAGTTGGCGGCAATTTGGGTTCAGCTTCTCCGGCCGGAGATAGCCATCCGGCGCTTCTTGCATCTGGAGCAACGGTGAATGTGGTCAACAAATCCGGAAGCAGGGCAATAGATATAAATGATTTTTTTGTGGGTCCGAAAAGAAATGCACTGGCTCCTAACGAGTTAATTAAAAGTATCGTGATTCCCAAAGCAACTGGTGGACAGCAATATTCAAAAGTTGGAACTAGAAATGCGATGGTGATTGCAGTCTGTTCCTTCGGAGTTGCCATTCATACCGATACCAAATCGGTTGGTACTGGAATCGGTTCTGCCGGCCCAACACCTCTTCGAGCTAAAGACGCAGAACTTTATGCTGCAAAACATTTAGATTGGCAAAATTTTTCAGCAATTTCAGATGAAGTATTGAAAGAATTCGGTCAATTAGTCTCTGCGGCAGCTAAACCGATCGATGATGTAAGAGGTACTGCGGCATACCGACGTCATTCTCTTGCTGTGATTGCTAGTCGATGCTTGAAGTGGGCATGGAGTGATACTCAGAAGCGAGGTCAATAATGAGGATAACTTGCACAGTCAATGGTAAGAAAGAAATCGTTGATGACGTTTGGCCTGGTGAGAGTTTGCTCTTTGTACTTCGAGAGAGAATGGGACTTCCTGGGGCAAAAAATGCCTGTGAACAAGGTGAATGTGGATCGTGTTCAGTAATGATGAATGGAACTTTAGTCTGTTCCTGTTTAGTGGCTGCGGGTCAAGCCGAAGGTGCTGAGATCACCACTGTTGAAGGTATGGCAGGTGAAAAAGAACTCCATCCGATTCAACAAGCATATTTAGATGCCGGTGCAGTGCAATGTGGATTTTGTACTCCCGGACTAATAGTTGCAACACTCGATCTACTTAAACAAAATTCAGATCCATCAGATTCAGAAATACGGGAAGCACTTGCTGGCAATCTCTGTCGATGCACTGGTTATTCAAAGATTTTAGATGCAGTGAGATTAGCGGCAGTTCGGAGTCGTGGGTGAGTAATCATCTCATCATCAACGCTCATATTCTGACGGTTGATTCAGCTGCTAACGAATACCCAAATGGTTGGGTAGCGATTCAGGATAAGCGAATTGTTGGTGTGGGATCTGGTGAAGTACCCGCAGAATTCAAATCCTTTGAAATTACTAATGGTGAGGGAGCATTACTAACTCCGGGATTTATCAATACCCATCATCATCTATACCAATGGGCTACGCGAGGTATTGCAACGGAATCAACGCTTTTCGATTGGCTAGTTGAGCTATATCCAATTTGGGGTCACATCGATGCTGATATTACTTTCGCAGCTGCGCAAGGAGCGCTTGCCTCACTCTTACTTTCTGGATGCACGTACACCACAGATCATCACTACCTTTTCCCACGTGAAGGTGGCGACTGTCTTGAGGCTGAAATTAAAGCTGCAGAAAAACTTGGGATCAGATTTCATCCGACTCGAGGTTCCATGGATTTGGGTCGTTCGCAAGGTGGATTACCACCAGATCATGTAGTCGAAGATCGTGACGAAATTCTACGAGTGAGCGAAGAGGCAGTTCATCGATTCCATGACGCCTCCGACGAAGCCATGGTCAAAATTGGCATTGCCCCTTGTTCCCCATTCAGCGTAACTGGTGAACTCATGAAAGAAGCAGCAACATTAGCTCGCAAACTAAACGTTCGCCTTCACACACATCTCGCTGAAACTCTTGATGAAGAAGAATTTTGTATTGAAAAATTTGGATGCACGCCCACTGATTATGTTGAGTCTTTAGGTTGGTTGGGTAGTGACGTTTGGATGGCTCACTCCATACATTTAGATGATTCGGCTATCGCTAAATTTGGCAAAACTGGCACTGGCGCGGCGCACTGCCCTTCATCAAACGCGCGACTCGGTTCCGGAATTGCACGAGTTCAAGATTTGGTGAAAGCCGGAGCACCGGTTGGTCTTGGAGTAGACGGTGCGGCTAGTAATGAAAATGGAGAACTGCTCACCGAAGTAAGAGCTGCAGCACTTTGGGCTCGATTAAAAGATGGGCCTTCAGCAATGAGTTCTCGAGAAGCAATCGCTCTTGCAACCATAGGTGGAGCTCGCGTTCTCGGTCGTGAGAAGGAACTCGGGTCGATTGAAGTTGGCAAGTTAGCAGATCTTGCTCTTTGGAAACTCGACGATATTGGTCATATTGATGTGGTCGATCCAGTTGCAGCATTAGTACTCGGACCAACCGCACAGCTCAGAGCATTGTTCGTCAATGGGAAAAAACGAGTAGAGCACGGAAGAATTGTTGACGTAGAACATTCTGTAATCGCTTCAACGGCTGCACAAGCAAGCAAGAAACTATTGAGTCGAGCAGGGAGATAGTCATGTCGTCATTACCGACAAAGCAGAGAGATCACTCTATAGCGCCAGTCAGTGGCGGCGTTGGAGAAAACGTTGCTCGACCAGACGGCACCTTAAAGGTTACGGGTGATTTTGCTTATTCGAGCGATCTATATGCAGATGGAATGCTGTGGGCTGCCACTCTCCGCTCGCCATACCCACATGCGAAAATACTTTCAATAAACATTGCACCAGCATTAGCAATTAATGGAGTATCAGCAGTCCTAACCCATGAGGATGTTCCTGGTTCAAAACTTTATGGTTTAGAGATAATCGATCAACCCGTTCTCGCATTCGACACTATTCGCTATCACGGTGAACCAATCGCCATTGTGGCAGCTGATCATCCTGAAACCGCGAAGAGAGCAGCGGCAGTCATTGAAGTTAAATACGAAGTTTTAGAACCTGTTACAGATGCTGATTTTGCAATCAGCGGAAAAGCTCCCATCGTCCATGACGGGGGAAATATCACAAGACATGTTCCTATCATCTTTGGTCCTCAAAACCTGAAAGCAGATTTGGTAGTTAAAGGCGAATACGAAGTTGGAATGCAAGATCAAGCGCCTTTAGGACCTGAATCTGGTTTAGCGATTCCTGCAGAAGATGGAGGGATTGATCTTTATCTCTCAACTCAATGGCTACACGTTGATCGTGCTCAACTGGCGACAGTTCTTGGAATTTCACCAGAGAAGGTTCGCTTAACTCTGGCAGGAGTTGGAGGAGCATTCGGTGCTCGCGAAGACTTATCAATGCAAGCGCATGTTTCTATGTTGGCGCTTCGAACCGGTAAACCAGTAAAAATTGTTTACTCACGAGAAGAATCTTTTTTTGGTCACGTACACCGACATCCTGGAAAACTTCGATACGAACATGGTGTTAATCGTGACGGAAAGATCGTTTACGTCAAAGCAGATATTGTTCTCGACGGAGGTGCTTACGCATCATCATCACCAGCAGTTTGTGCTAACGCTGCTTGCTTTGCAGTCGGACCATACGAAACTCAAAGTGCCACGATAAATTCATACGTCGCATACACAAACAATCCGCCCTGCGGCGCCATGCGCGGCTTTGGAGCAGTTCAAACTGGATTTGCTTATGAATCTCAAATGGACAAAATTGCTGCTGAATTAAAGATGGATCCAGTTGAATTTCGATTGAAGAACGCCATGGTGCGAGACTCGCTAATGCCCACCGGGCAACCAGTTGATTCCGCAGCACCCGTGGCTGAAATTCTAGAAAAATTGCGGGCAATGCCGCTACCGCCGTTAACTCACACAACTGATGGATACGACGTTCTTGACCTTCCAGGCGGAGCAAGCAATGTGACACACGGCGAAGGTGTTCGTCGAGGAATCGGTTACGCAGTAGGAATCAAAAACATCGGTTTCAGTGAAGGTTTTGATGACTATTCAACCGCGCGCGCTCGAATTCAAATTATCAATGGAGAACCGGTAGTTGAAATCCACACGGCTGCCGCTGAGGTTGGACAAGGGCTTGTCACACTTAAAGGACAGATTGCTCGCACCGAATTAGGGGTTCAACGAGTTGTGGTTCATGTAAGTGACACGCAAGTTGGCAGTGCTGGTTCAACTTCAGCTTCTAGGCAGTCCTACGTAACTGGTGGTGCAGTACAAACAGCGTGCAAAGCCCTTAGAGATGACATTCTGCTTTTGGCTATGGAGAAACTTGGTCATCTTCATCCGCACTTACTTCACTTCCGTAGTCAATATCGACTCGTTGACGGTGAAATTCGGGATGGTGAAGGTCACCTCGTAACTTCGCTTGCTGACTTACTCAAAGATAAGACCTTGGAAGCAACTCGTGAATATCGTCATCGCCCAACTACTCCAATCGATCCAATTACCGGACAAGGATTGCCACACGCGCAATTCTCGTTTGCCGGTCATCGTGCCGTAGTTGATGTAGATACGGAAACAGGTTTAATAAAGGTTGTTGAAATGGCAATCGTGCAAGACGTTGGGAAAGCGATGAATCCACAAGCAGTTGAAGGTCAACTAGAAGGTGGCAGTGCCCAAGGTCTAGGACTTGCTGTGCTTGAAGAGATTCAGGTTGTGGATGGCAAGGTCAAGAATCCTTCTTTCACTGACTATCTAATTCCGACCGTTCTCGATATGCCTCCAGTGAAATCTGTTATGTTGGAATATGCAGACGAACATGCACCCTACGGACTTCGAGGTGTTGGTGAATCCCCAACTATCTCAAGTACTCCCGCCATTGTTTCCGCAATTCGTCAAGCGACTGGATTACCACTCAATCGTGTTCCAGTTAGACCAGAACACATAACGCAAACAATTTAGGTTGTTGCTGCAATCTCTTTCGAGAGCTCTTGAGCTAAACGCTTTAATTCGTTGACATACTCAGCGATAAAAGAATCTGTAACGCGCGATTCTGGCCCGCTAATTGAGACTGCCATTCGCCGTACACTCGTCGGAAGTGCGACAGCAACACATCGCACACCAACTTCTTGTTCACCATCATCAATTGCATATC
>CAYFKL010000006.1:0-2951 GCA_964343565.1 uncultured Actinomycetes bacterium | reverse complement strand
GCGACAGCAACACATCGCACACCAACTTCTTGTTCACCATCATCAATTGCATATCCGCGAGCGCGCGTGATCGATAATGAATTCCGCAGCGAATCCCACGTAGTAAATGTATTTTGAGTGAATCTCGGTAAACCAGTGCGAACAATAATGTTTTGGGCATCAGCATCGCTCAAGTTTGCAAGCATTGCTTTCCCAACAGCAGAAGCATGAGGCAAAACTCTTCGCCCGACTTCGGTAAACATACGCATTGAATGTTTTGAGGGGGCTTGTGAAATGTATGCAACTTGATCGCCATCTAAAACCGCAAGATTTACGCTTTCACCACACATTTCAGCGAGTTCAATTAATCGTGGCCTGACCCAACTACTCACACCCCGACCTGCGGCGTCGCCTAAGTAGAGCAATCGTGCACCAAGGGCATACCGACGATTCGGTGCTTGCCTTAAGTAGCCCAGGGAAACCAAAGTCTGAATGGAACGGTGAATGGTTGGCAGCGGTAGATCCGTAGTGGCGGCCAACTCAGTAATGCCTGCCTCACCCCCGGCTTCAGCCATCGCCTCAAGTAGAGCAAACGCGCGCTCTACCGATTGGATCGCTTGTGGGTTGGATTTCACGCTCGCCCCCCTTGTCTTTCCACTGTTTGGAATTTAGTATCCGAAGTACGAAATTGTAAAGAGTGCGGTTGAAGGAGAATTTCATGGGCAACACCAGTCCCGGTTATGCAATAACGATTCGGGTTGAAGGCCCATCAAATGCTTCCCCTGCATCGAGCATCACTGCAGCCGTTGCTGCAGCAGGCGGCTACATGACAGCGCTCGATGTCGTTGATTCAGCTCATGATCGAGTGGTTGTGGATGTCACGTGCGATACCCGTGACGCCAGCCATGCCGATGAGATTACAAAAACTATCGCTGCTCTTCCTGATATGACTGTACGAAAAGTCAGCGATCGAACATTCTTACTGCACCTCGGCGGAAAATTAGAAGTTAATTCAAAGGTACAACTCAAGACACGTGATGATCTTTCCAGGGCTTACACCCCGGGAGTGGCACGGATTTGTCTTGCTATTGCCGCAGACAAATCTGATGCGCGAAGGTTAACAATCAAACGCAATACGGTTGCCGTAGTTACCGACGGATCAGCCGTGCTCGGTTTGGGAAATATTGGTCCAGAGGCAGCGCTACCCGTCATGGAAGGCAAAGCCGCCCTATTTAAAAGGTTTGCAGATGTGGATGCATGGCCAGTCTGTCTCGACACACAAGATGTCGATGAAATTGTAAGAACAGTTCAACTGCTCGCTCCTGTTTATGGTGGCATAAACCTTGAAGACATATCTGCACCTCGTTGCTTTGAAGTTGAACGACGACTTAAAGAATTACTTGATATTCCTGTGTTCCACGACGATCAGCACGGAACCGCCATCGTGGTGCTTGCGGCTTTATACAACGCACTTGGCTTGGTTGGTAAGGATATGAAAAACGTCAAAATTGTTCTCAATGGTGCAGGTGCTGCTGGTACTGCAATTATTCATTTGCTTATGCTCTCTGGCGCAAACAACATCATTGCTTTTGATAGTAAGGGAGCGATAAGCAAATCTCGAACAGGACTAGATCCCGATCGCCAATGGCTTGCCGAAAATACTAATCAGAGCAACTACTCTGGCGATTTAGCAGGTGCTATGCCTGGAACTGATATTTTTATTGGTGTTAGTGCTCCGAATGTATTGAAAGAAGAATCTGTTGCCGCAATGGCTCCAAATGCAATTGTATTTGCACTTTCAAACCCAGATCCGGAGATCGATCCTCTGCTGGCACGAAAACATGCTCGAGTGGTCGCTACAGGTCGAAGCGATCACCCTAATCAGATAAATAACGTATTGGCTTTCCCCGGAATTTTCCGAGGTCTTCTTGATGCAGGAGCATCTTCTATAACAAACGAAATGTTGGTTGCTGCTGCCCGTGCAATCGCAAGCTGTGTCAAGCCGGATCAACTAAATGAATCATTTATCGTTCCGAGTGTTTTTGATCCGGCAGTCGCTCCTGCAGTTGCAGCTGAAGTTCGAAAAATCGCGGAGAAAGATCTACGCGGATGAAAATTGCCTCGTCGAATGTTGAAGGTGCAGATTTAATACTTTCTGATGAAGCAATCAACTTTGTTTTACATTTAGACCAGTTGTTTCATAAACGTCGAGATGAACTTCTTGCCAATCGAAGTAAGCGACGCTTGCTGCTTTCGCAGGGTGGCAAACTCGATTTTCTCAATGAAACTAAACACGTCAGAGAGAGCGAATGGAAGGTGGCCCCTGCGCCACATGATTTACTCGATCGCAGGGTTGAAATTACTGGCCCCACCAGTCCAAAAATGGCGATTAACGCACTTAACTCTGGTGCAAAAGTTTGGCTCGCTGATTTAGAGGATTCCAATACACCTCATTGGCACAATGTAGTTGAGGGTCAATGGGTTCTCTATCACGTAGCCAGGAAGACACTCAGTTTTACCTCTGCAGAAGGTAAGGAGTACAAACTCAATAATGGGCCTTTAGCGACACTAGTTGTTCGTCCACGTGGCTGGCATTTCGATGAAAGACATTTATCAAACAACGGAAATCCAGTTGTTGGAGCAATTTTTGATGCTGGAATGCATCTCTTCCATAACGCTCGTAAATTAATTGAAAACGGCTCCGGACCCTATTTTTATCTGCCAAAAATGGAAAGTCATCTCGAAGCTAGATTATGGAATGACATTTTTATTGAGGCTCAAAAAGTTTTGGGTATTCCTCAAGGAACAATCCGAGCCACAGTATTGATTGAAACTATTCCAGCAGCGTTTGAGATGGAAGAAATTCTTTTTGAATTAAAGGATCACATAAGTGGATTAAACGCTGGACGCTGGGACTACATGTTTTCAATCATCAAAAATTTCCGCGATGCCGGAGCCGACTTTATTCTTCC
>CAYFKL010000005.1:24433-28799 GCA_964343565.1 uncultured Actinomycetes bacterium | reverse complement strand
TAGATCATTGGCTATATCTCTTATCGATTTCATCGGATTGTCAAAGGTAAAATCCCTCAGACTCATATCGGATTCAATTAAATCTAAAACACACAAAACTGATACAACTTTCAGTAGTGTAGTGCAGTCTGACATATTTGAATCGCCTACAATTATGTGCAAGCGACGAAATTCCTCTGGATCAGCGTGAGGTTCATCTCGAGTATTGATGATCGGTCTAGATCGAGTGGTGGCCGATGAAACTCCCTCCCACATGTGTTCTGCTCTTTGACTCAAAGCGAAATGGGATCCGCGTGGCCCATTTACGACCTTCCCTGCGCCACAAATGATCTGCCGTGAGATCAAAAATGGAATCAGAACATCGGAGTATTTGGAAAAGGAACCGGCACGTGGAATAAGGTAATTCTCATGACAGCCGTAACTATTTCCGGCAGAATCTGTATTGTTCTTAAAGAGGTAAATATCTCCTTGAATGTTCTCATTAGTTAGACGATCTTGAGCCTCAATTAGAAGATCTTCAAGAATTCTTTCTCCTGCAATATCTTGCGCGAGTAAATCCTTTACAGTTCTACATTCAGCTGTTGCATATTCTGGATGACTTCCAACATCTAGATAGAGTCGCGCCCCATTTGGTAAGAATACGTTTGAACTTCTCCCCCACGATACGACTTTTCGAAAGAGAAAACGAGCAATTTCATCTGGTGAAAGTTTTCGCTCACCAGAAGACACGCAAGAGATTCCATATTCGGTTTCAAGTCCAATAATTCTATTCACTATTTTAGTTGAGTAGAGAATCGATATTTTGAGCACTCAATCTCATAAACTTGCGCGTTGAAGATCTAGTTCGGTCCAGTACAGCAACTTCAAGATCTGAAGAAACAATCTCCTTGGACTCATTTTGTCTAAGCGCAGATATCGCAAGTTTTAGAGCCGCTTCAGTACTTAAATTGGATTTCCATTGAGAAGCTAGGATTTCTTGCACAACTTCTGCACTTCCTCCCATAGCTGCGAAACCTTGTTCGTCTGCAACTGATCCGTCATAGGACAAGCGATATATTTGATCCTCTGAAGTTGATTCTCCAACTTCTGCCACAACTATTTCTACCTCATAGGGTTTTTGTTCCGTCGTAAATACTGATCCAAGTGTTTGGGCGTAAGCGTTGGCCAGTCCTCTACCAGTTACATCTTTTCTATCGTAAGCATATCCTCGCAAATCCGCTAACCTAACTCCTGCTACGCGCAAGAGTTCAAATTCATTATATTTTCCAACGGCTGCGAATCCGATTCGATCGTAGATTTCACTTATTTTGTGAAGCGCACGTGAAGGATTCTCAGCAACGAATAGTATGCCGTTTGACATTTGAATCGTTACGACGCTGCGTCCACGACCAATTCCCTTACGAGCATAATCTGCTCGATCCTTCATAAGTTGTTCAGGACCAACGTAATATGGTGTTGTCATAATTGGGCTCCATTAGGGTTGGTTTGCCTTGATCGAACCAAATCTGTTGCCCAACTTTCAATAGCTGAAGCTTCGATTGCCCTACTTCCATCGGAGTCCGAAACCCAAATTATTGGAAAAATATTGCGAGCCAGATCTGGTCCGCCGGTAGCACTATCATCATCAGCGGCATCGTATAAAGCGGATAAGGCAATTTTTGCCGCTTCTTCTACGCTTGTCTCTGGCTTAAATATCTTCTTTAAAGATCCCTTAGCAAAGATGGAACCGCTTCCGATGGCATGAAAAGAAGTCTCTTCATACCTCCCGCCTGTGACATCGAAACTGAAGATTCGTCCAGCATTAATGTTGCTATCAAAACCTGCAAACAACGGAATAACAGCCAACCCTTGCATTGCAAGGCCCAGGTTTGATCGAATCAATGTTGCTAGTCGATTGGCCTTCCCATCTAAACTGAGTACGACTCCTTCAATCTTTTCATAATGCTCGAGTTCTACTTTGAAAAGCCTCACTAATTCAACGGCTAACCCAGCAGTTCCAGCGATTCCGATGATCGAATTCTCATCGGCAGCAAAAACTTTTTCAATATCTTTAGAAGCTATGAGATTCCCCATGGTGGCTCGTCTATCTCCAGCTAGTAATACCCCGCCTTTGTACGTTAGCGCGACAATGGTGGTGCCGTGTGGCACTTCTAACTCGTAACTTCGTGGTAGTAACTCTGGTGAGTGAGAATTCAAGAATTCGAAAAAAGACGAAGATCCTGACTTGAAGAAATCCTTATCAAGCCCATGCATCATTGGCCACCCTTTTGAACAAATGAATTTACGAATGCAGATGCGTTCTTTTCTAAAGTCGCATCAATTTGATCAAGAAGCGAATCAATGGCTGACAGATCACGTGAAGCGACTTCCACTGTTTCCTCGGATTCCAATGGATGTTGAGTATGCGAAGATGCCTTTGATTGCTCTTGGTTTGCCATACCAATATTCTAAGGTCTTTTGGACAAATCGGCGACGAGATCGGAGGCTAAGTACTTCGGATCACCCAGCCGACTGAGGATCCTCTTAGCGTCCTGGCTACTCCCCCAGAATGGATCCATAAGCGAAATCCTTTGTAAAGGTTCTAAAGGGTCTGTTTCGATCACAATGGAATCCCAAGAGGCGCTAATGATGTCAGCTCCAAAATGTTCAATGAGTTTGCCCCGCAAGAACGCTCGAGTGTTTTCCGGAGGAGATTCTGCTGCTCGCAGGATTAAGGAAGGGTCCACCAATCGTTTGTGAATCGATTGCTTTTCGAGTTCCTCAAACACATTTGAAGTACTACCGATTTCACTCCACTGAATATCAAGATATCGTAATCGGGGGTCATCCCAATCTGCGTTATTTCTACGTCGATACTGATCTAGAATATGGTACTTAGCGCACCATTCAACATTCTCCACCAAGAACGAAGAGTCTATTCTTCCATTTCGAAATTCACGCAAAATATCGGTAACCAAGTTTAGCGCGGCCTTCGTTTGATCATCTATTCGATCGAATTGCGTGCAGAAATTTTGCATCATGTCTAGGATTTGATCCGCTAAGTCGAGTATGTTCATATCAGCTCTATTTGAAAATTCATATTTTCTCACGAAATCGATGTCTTGGCTGGTGGAGCGTAGAGCTAAAACAGGTTTTCGGAATATCGGAAATTCTGAAATGTAGTCATTTTCGATCATATCTAAAATGATCGAAGTCAATGCCAATTTCAAAAAGGTTGAAACTTGAGAGCGATTGGAATCGCCAATGATTACGTGCAATCGACGGAATTTAGAGGCATCTGAGTGAGGTTCATCCCGCGTATTGATAATCGGACGTTTTAGTGTTGTTTCTAATCCAACTTCGGTTTCAAAGAAATCAGACCTTTGTGAAATTTGAAAGCCGGGGATCTCGCTGTATTGTCCCAAACCTACACGTCCGCTTCCCACGAATATTTGTCTAAAGATGAAAAAAGGCGTTAATGCTTGAACTATTTTGCTAAATGGAATTTCCCTCTTTACGAGATAGTTCTCGTGAGCACCGTAAGATGCTCCCTTTCCATCAGTGTTATTTTTGTAGATTTTGATTGCATTTTCTGGATAAAGTTTTCTCAATTCATCTAAACTTTTCACAATGATCTGATCCCCAGCCATTTCGAATTTCATGGCGTCCAATGGGTTCGTGCTTTCAGGAGCGGAATATTCAGGATGTGCATGGTCAACGTAATATCGACCCCCGTTGGAAAGAACCAAATTTGTGTATGAATCCGCGATATCAGTTAAAAGACTGGAATCAGCATCATTCCTTGGCAAGACAAATCCTCGAACGTCTGCAAGTGGCGACTCATCTTGATAATCCCATCTTGGTCTTCTCTTTGAGTACTTCTGATTGTGGGAGAAGGCATCTATTAACGCATTTGAAGTTTGTATTGGATTTGTGTCATCATCCGAGTTCAATTTCCCTATGATTCCATATTCAATTTCTGTGCCCATGAACCTAAGAGCACCAGACAAGTTACTCATTAAAGATACTGACCAGTGTTACCAATATTTTCGATAGCTCGTCCCGGTTCCACTCCTTGTTTTCCTGTTACCAGAGTACGAATGTAAACGATTCTTTCACCTTTTTTGCCGGAAATGCGAGCCCAATCGTCGGGGTTAGTAGTGTTAGGTAGATCTTCATTCTCTTTAAATTCGTCTATGCAGGCATTAAGTAAGTGAGAGATGCGGATTCCTCGTTGACCAGCCTCAATCTGATCCTTGATCGCCATCTTCTTTGCTCTGCCAACAATATTCTCTATCATCGCACCTGAATTGAAATCTTTGAAATAAAGAACTTCTTTATCTCCATTGGCATAAGTTACTTCTAGAAATCGATTAATATCGTCAGT
>CAYFKL010000005.1:0-24333 GCA_964343565.1 uncultured Actinomycetes bacterium | reverse complement strand
CCTTCTGTGGCCTTTTCGCGAGCTCTTTGAAAAACCAACCGGATATGTCGTTCAGTTTCACCCACGAATTTATTAAGCAATTCAGGACCCTTGATATTCAAGAAATGTGACCTTGCAGCGCCTTGACCATTAGTTTTGGCAACTTTCTTCGCTAACGAATTTGCTACAGCTTTTGCGATCAAAGTTTTTCCACAGCCGGGCGGCCCATAGAGGAGAATTCCTTTGGGAGGGCGTAAGTCATATTCTCTGAAAAGTTCCGCATGTAGATATGGCAATTCAACTGCGTCGCGAATCATTTCGATTTGAGCACCTAGACCGCCAATATCTTCATAATCAATATCGGGAACTTCTTCTAAAACTAATTCTTCAACTTCTGATTTTGTTATCTTTTCATATGCAAAATTAGTACGAGATTCAACGAGAAGAGCATCCCCCGATCGCAATCTCACATTCAAAAGTGGTTCTGATAATCGAATGACACGCTCTTCATCGGTTCGGCCTATCGCTAGAACTCTATCTTCGGTGATGTATTCCTTGAAGGTTACGATTTCTCCTACATCCAAAAAATCTAAACTTTGAATGATGGTCATGGAATCGTTGAGAATAACTTCCTGACCCTTCTGCAATTTATCGCGTTCTACTGTTGGAGAGATCTGGACTCGCATCTTTCGCCCATTAGTCATGATATCTACATAATCGCCGTCAGGAATTGATACCACTACTCCGAAACTTGCAGGAGGAAGCGCTAATCTAGCCAAATCAGTCTTCAATTGAACAATTTGTTCCCTGGCTTGACCTAATGTCTCGACTAATTCCTTATTAGCGGTTGTTAATTCGTTAATTTCTGAATTTACGCGTTGGCGCTCGTTAATTTTCTCCCGACGCATTCTTTCAATTTCTTCGGTCAAACCCGCAAGATCTTCCACGGAAGAATCGTACTCCCTCCTTAAGCCCCGTTTGGGTTGCTATTTGATCATTGAACCTATTCTTCGTTCACGGAAAGCCCATACGCGCCTTTTGCTGGTCTGCGTCTTCTCGCCGGCGCTATTACCCCTGGGGCTAGTTTTCGCGAAATAGAGATGAACCCCGTGTGCCCCACCATGCGATGATCTGGACGAACCGCTAAACCCTCAACATGCCAGGTTCGATACATGGTTTCGAATGACGTCGGTTCAGAGAAACCCGCGTGCTCTCGAATCTTCTCTACTGTTTGGGAGAGTTGGGTTGTTGTTGCAACATAACAAATTAGTACACCGCCAGGATTTAATAAATCACCAACTCCGTCGATGCACTCCCATGGGGCTAACATGTCTAGAACGATTCGATCCACTTTTTGATCGAAATCGCAGACCTCAGGAAAACTGCCCTCTATCAATGACCAATTCTGAGGGATCTCACCAAAATAACTCGCTACATTTGATTTGGCGTTTTCCGCAAATTCGGTGCGACGCTCGTAGGAAGTTAAGGACCCAGATGATCCGATTCTTTCAAGAATCGCGATCGAGATCGCCCCAGATCCAGCCCCTGCTTCAATGACCCTCGCACCGGGATAAATATCTCCCAGCGTCACGATTGTTGCTGCGTCTTTTGGATAGATAATTGTGGCGCCGCGTTTCATCCCGAGCACAAAGTCTTCATAAAGCGGTCGAAAAACTAGATGTTGAGCACCGCCAGATGTTGTGATCGTTGAACCTTCATCACAACCGACTAGATCTTTGTGCAAGATCCATCCACGATGGGTGTGAAAAGTTCCATCTTGCGTGAGCGTAAATGAATGCAATTTCCCCTTCTGATCGGTCAATTGAACTCGATCGCCATAATCTAAGGGTCCAACTCGTTTTCTCATCACAGAGGTATCGTAGTGGGAGTAGGCTGTAAGGATGGTTGAGTTGAAAAAACTTTCGCCAAGTCGTGCGTCGGATTTTCAAAATTGCCCTCTACTATTCCGGTATCGAACGATAGATCGATTGCCTGAACCACCTTCCATTGACGCCTTGCGAGGAACACTTATTCATGAAACTTTGGAGAAGATTTTTGATCTAGCATCAGCCGATAGAACTCAAGAAAGTGCTAAGAAAATATGGCACTCAATTTTTGATAATTTAAATGCTGAAGAATCAAGTATTTTGGTAGATTTATTGGAAAGTAAAAATGAATTTATCGAGAGTAGTATTCGATTATTGTCAACATATTTTTCAGTCGAGAATCCGCAATTACTCGAACCCTCGGGCCGCGAAATTCATATCGAGCACGAAGGGCAAGAAGGACTTCATCTTCATGGAATTATTGATCGATTAGATTCAACTAATGACGGCAAAATCCGCATCGTAGATTACAAAACCGGAAAATCACCAAGAAGCGGATATGAACAGAAGGCTTTGTTTCAGCTGAAGTTCTACTCATTAATATTTTGGAAATCAACCGGAGTTGTTCCTAGTATGTTGCGAATCATCTATCTTGGAGATGGAACCATAATTGAACACGTTCCAAGCGTTCATGACTTGGAGATTGCCGAAAAGAAGATAATTCAGATTTGGCGAACAATAGAAGAGTGCATTGAAAGAAAGGAATTTCCGCCAAAGAAGAGTGCCTTGTGTGGCTGGTGTAATCATCAGAAGTATTGTCCGGAGTTCGGTGGAGAAATTCTTCCCTTTCCTTCATCCCAAGAATAGTTACAATTTCAAAAATAAGTCGCAGACTTCATTCAATGATTTCTTAATAGTCAAATTTGGATATGAAGGCAGATCTACCAACCGAGGTATGCCAATTACTTGTGCGCCTGATTTACATGCGCCTGTTACTCCTGTTACTGAATCTTCCAAAATTAGGCAATCTTCGATTGAAACCTTCAGATTAGTGGCCGCGAGCAAGTAAGGATCAGGGAAAGGCTTATTTGGAGAGCAATCATCAAGACTAATGACAGTATCAAAGGAAAGTTTTGTGGAATTAAGAACCGCGTCAACTAGTCTTCGAGGACTTGCCGAAACTAATCCAATCGGAATGCGTTTCGCCGCTAGAATTGCAAGCAGTTCAATTCCGCCCTCGAGGATTTCCACTCCTCGTTGATTTACTTGGCTGATCACGCCATCAACGATTTGAATGACCAACTCTTGAGCTTTTTGCTCCGCTAAGCCTGACCTTGCAGCCAGGTAATCCCCAACTTTACTAAGAGGTCCACCTAGGCAATACCGCTGATCAGTTTCATCCCAAGAGATCCCTAGCGAAGCGGCAATTTTGGCCTCGCTGAATAACCAATAGGGCTCTGAGTCGACTAAAAGGCCGTCCATGTCGAAGAGAACTGCCTTTGGAAGCACCAGCGAAGCCTAACGCGAAGTAGGGTAAAGACATGCTTGAAGTGCTATCTATACCCCAACTGCGCTCCCCTATCCTCATTGCCGCTTTTGAAGGATGGAACGATGCTGGTGAATCTGCATCTGGCGTTATCGATCATCTTTTAGATCAATGGCAGGCTGAGGAGATCGCCTATTTCGACCCAGAGAATTACTATGATTTTCAAGTTAATCGGCCGACGGTGCGTTTGAGTGAATTGGGTACTAGGGAAATTGAGTGGCCAACTACTTCGTTTTACTCAATTACGTTGCCTCAAGCAAGCAGAGACATTGTGCTTGTACGAGGTATCGAACCTTCAATGCGGTGGCGTTCGTACGTAGAGGAATTTCTTGGCTACTGTGACGATCTTGAAATCGAATTAATTGTGACTCTCGGAGCCCTCTTGTCAGAGACCCCGCACACTCGACCCTTACATGTCATTGGTTCTGGTAGCGATGCTGAAGTTGTCAATAGATACAGTCTCAATGTAAGCAGTTACGAGGGACCTACTGGAATCGTTGGCGCGTTACAGGAAGCATGCTCGAGATTAGAAAAAAAGGCTCTATCTTTATGGGTGCAAGTTCCCCACTACGTTTCTCAACCCCCTTGTCCAAAGGGTTCGCTCGCACTTATATCAAGATTGGAGGATTTGCTTTCGATTGATTTACCGTTGGGAGATTTGGAAGAAGAATCCAAGGCGTGGGAAACGGGCGTTAATCAACTCGCATCTGAGGATGCCGAAGTCGCCTCCTATGTTTCAAATTTAGAAGAGCAACAAGATGCTACAGATCTACCGGAAGCGAGCGGAGACGCTATCGCAAGAGAGTTCGAACGTTATTTGAGACACCGAGATCCGGGTGCTTAGAGGGCAAGTCCTAACAAAGCATCAATTGCACGAGTGATTTTGCCAGGTCCCGAGACATCTCCATTGCCTTTTTGTTCTTTCATCCAATCATCAATGTGACCAATAGCTGCAGGGGTATCGAGATCACTCGATAAGGATTCTACTATTTTCGCAATTGTTGATGTTGAATCAGATCCGACCGAATGAGCAAGAGTACTTCTCCAGAAAGTTAATTTGCTCGCTGCATGGTTGATTAGATCGCTTGACCAATCTCTATTGGATCGATAGTGACCCATCAACAATGCAAGCCTTATGGCATTTGGATCATGTTTTCCTCGGAGATCTGATACAAACACCAGATTGCCGCGACTTTTACTCATTTTTTCACCATCTAAACCGATCATCCCGGTATGCACATATGCTCGAGCAAATTCCTTGCCCGATATGCATTCGGCTTGAGCTGATCCCATCTCATGATGAGGAAAAATTAGATCACTTCCACCACCTTGAATTTGGATGCTGTTTCCCAAAAACTCTTGGGCAATAGCAGTGCATTCAATATGCCATCCAGGTCGTCCCATCCCCCAAGGACTTTCCCAACTTGGTTCACCGGGTTTCTCTCCCTGCCAAAGTAAGCAGTCGAGCGGGTCTTCTTTTCCAGCTCGAGTTGGATCACCTCCGCGTTGACCAAAGATTTCTATTTTCTCTGAATCGCTTAAGTGAGCAATAGCATGAGTTCTTTGGAATTTGCTGTATCGAAAATATAGATCTGTACCGATCCAGTAAGTCAATTTCAACTTGATTAGTTTCTCAATGGCTTCGATTACCAAGGGTATAGTTTCAACTGCTCCCATGTAATGGTGTGGCGGTAAGACTCTAAGAGCTGACATGTCTTCACGGAATAGATCAGTTTCACTTTCTGCCAATCTCTGCCAATCTAGGTGCCGTTCAGATGCTCTCACGAGTAACGGATCATCTATGTCGGTAATATTTTGAACAAATTTAACCGGCAAACCACTGACAGCCCAATATCGATGTACAAGATCAAACGCTACGTAAGTGGCGGCGTGCCCCATGTGAGTAGCATCGTAAGGAGTAATACCGCATACGTATAAGCTTGCAGAATCTTTGTTTCCAACTGAAACTGAATGTCGTGATGCTGAATCGTATAAGTTCAATGGTGGAAGAGAAGATATGTCCAAATTAGGAATTGCGGTGTGTGGCCAACTTCTCATAGAAAGAGCCTACAGTAACGAATCACATGATCGGCCATGGAATAGCAGGCCAATTGGGATTGGGGTAAGGAAACCTTCCCTCGCTTAGAAGAATATTCTTTCTCCTTTGAAGAGCAAAAATTTCGGTTGAAGAAAGATATTCATAGATTTCATCATTCAGAGACAGACTACTTAGTTTATCTAGCAGCGAAGTTGGGATAGCTTCGCCTTCGAATTGCCATAGGACAGTTCTCAATTTATCTTCTTCGTGAAAAGTTACTCCATGATCACAACCGTAAATTCTTTCCGTTGTAAATAATAGATGACTAAATTTTCGGTCCGTATTATTGATCAGGGCATCGAAGAGTGCAATTGACTTTAGATCGGGATGAACTGAAGTTCCAAGTTCTAGAATTGCATCCGCATCTAAAGGTAAGGTGTCTATCCAACGTTGCACCATACCCTTCCCCAGAGGACCTTCTTGGATTGTTGTGTATGGCACGACATCAAAATCTAAAGCCTCTGATACTAAATATGCAGAACGTTCACGACCTGCCAAGGTTCCGTTTGGAAAATCCCAAAGTGGGCGTTCTCCTCGAATAGGTTTATAAATGACGCGTTCGCCATCTTGCGTAATGCACAAAAAAGTCGAATTGGATGCTTCTGCATATTGACCTTCAATTGTGAAGTTTGGGAAAGCATCCATTACCTGCGATATCCGTTTTCTCGTGGACAAATATGGCCGGAAGGTTCGATGACTAACCCACAAAAAGGGCAAGGGAGCCGGCCTGCTTTGACTACTAATTGAGCATGACGAGAGAAGTTGTACGCCATCGCGGGCGTAAGACGAATCCTGATAAGTTCTGGTCCATCTTCTGAATCAGAATCAATGAATTCCTGGTCATCAACTGTCGTTAAAGCCTGAATTTCGAGTACTACCTGATTGGCGTCCGAATCGAAAGCGAGTGCGAGAACTCCAACACGAAAATCCTCAATCAATGGCAAATCAAGGGCTTCAACAGGTTTAGGGCTACTGGGTAAGAATTTGCCACGAACCATCTCTAATATGCGCTGAGCTAATAGTGAGACTTGCTGCTTTTCAAGCGAAACTGAAGCAATTGAAAGGTCTTGTTTTACCTGTAAATAGAACGTGCGCTCACCAGGTAATCCGATGGTTCCTACCGTAAATGAAACTGGGTTATTGAATTCTCTAATCTTTCGAACCACGGGATCCGCCCACTGTTGCAAGGTCGCCTATTTTGATGTCTTGAAGCGAATGAATATTCTGCGCAACAAGAAAGCGTTTATCTTGCTGATACCTGATGATGGAGATAGAGGCAGGATTGATTACCACGTTTTGAAAAGACGCAAATGGCCCTGCCAGTGTGGAAGAAACCATCATTTTGATTATGTCTGCGTGTGTGACGATTGCGAATACTTTCTCTGAATTTGATTTCTTCCTATGTAACTTATTTAGAAGGCTCTGGACGCGTTCAGAAACATTCGTAAATGATTCTCCTGCTGGGAAATGGAAGTTTTCTGGTGCTTTTTGAACTTCGTTCCACGCTTTGAGTTTGCGCAGCGAGGCTAATTTTTTACCCGTCCAATCACCATAATCCTGTTCAATCAGAGCATCTTCGGTAATCACCTTAAGAGACTTCGATTCGCTCAAAAATTGTGCTGTGGCAATGCAACGCTCCAGCGGACTACTCAAAATTGAATCAAATTTGATCTCTGAAAGAATTTCAGGAATTCGCGATGCTTGAAGCAATCCATTCTTTGAAAGTTTTACACTCGGGCTTCGACCAGCAAGAATGCCCTTTGTGTTAGCCGTTGATTCGGCATGTCTTATCAAATAGAAAAGTGTCACTTTATGATTCCGAAAAGAAATAGAATAAGTAAAATACTGGATATAACTATTCGGTATTTAACGAAAATCATGAATGAATTTGTAGAGATGAAATTTAAAAACCATTTAATAACTGCGTAACCAATAATAAAGGCAATTGACGTTGCTACTAATGTTTGCGGCCAGGCCGTAGATTCTGAGTTCAATTTTCGCAATTCAAATAAACCAGAACCTAGGACTGCAGGTATTGCGAGCAGAAAGGAAAATCTTGCCGATTGAACCCTCGTAAAACCGAGGAGTAACCCTGCGGATATGGTGCCTCCACTTCTTGAAACCCCAGGAATTATGGCTGCGCTTTGAGCAAGACCAAAAACGAACGCTTCTCGACTCTTCATAGAATCTATCGATCTATCTCCTTGCGATTTCTTATCTGCGTATGCGAGTACAAATGAGAATAGGAGCATACTTGAAGCGATAAGTATTCCAGATCGAAAATTACTCTCAATAACATCTTTCAAAAGAAAACCGAAAATGACGATCGGAACCGACCCAATGATTATTTGCGTGGCTAATTTTCTTTCTTTGCTATTCGGCATTCTTAAGAAACCGTTAACAAGTGCCAAAATATCCTTTCTGAAAAAAATCAAGACGGCAGTTTCAGTTCCTATTTGAGTGATTGCGGAAAAAGCTGCACCTGGGTCACTCCAGCCAAATATTGACGATACGAATCTTAAGTGTGCAGAAGAAGAAATGGGTAGGAATTCTGTAAGTCCTTGGACTATGCCGAGAATGACGGCTTGAAAATAACTCATTCACCTACTCCGGATTTTTCTAAAGCCTCTACGGCCATTCGAAGCGCCCTTACCCTCGCTTCATATGGAACTGAATCTGGTAGCGCAAGCGCCAGAGTGGTTACTCCCGCGGCCGCATGTTCTTGCATCTTCTCAGCCATGCGATCAGGTCCACCTAGCAAAGATGTTTGATCCAGGAAATCGAACGGTAGGGCCATCATCGCCGCTTCATAATCTTTAGCGAGATACTTCTCTTGCACTACTGCAGCTTCCTTTTCGTACCCCATTCGAACTGCTAAAGCATTGTAAAAATTCTTTTCTTTGCTCCCCATGCCACCAACATAAAGAGCAGCATATGGTCGTACCAAATTGGCACACATCTCTAAATCCCTGCCGGGAACTATCGGAATGGTGGAAACTATTTCGAAATTTTCGAAGGTCTTATTTGCTTTTTCTCTTCCCGTTTTCAGATGTGAAATCTGTTCGTGAGCAAAACTAGGGGCAAGAAACACAGCGAGCCAACCTTGCGTTAGTTCGCCACAGAGTTCTAGGTTCTTCGGACCAACTGCTGCAAGTAAAATTGGAATATTCGCTCTTGCTGGATGGATTGTGAGTCTCAGGCTCTTGCCAGGCCCGCCGGGCAATGGAAGTTGATAGTGCGAGCCTTCAAATTTTACTTGTTCCCTTTGCAAAGCCATAGAAACGATCGAAATATATTCGCGGGTTCTAGCTAATGGAGCATCGAATCGAACTCCGTGCCAGCCTTCGCTCACCTGTGGGCCACTAATTCCGAGACCTAATTGGAACCGACCACCACTGAGAGCATCTAAAGTCGCCGCAGTCATGGCAGTCATGGCTGGAGTTCTTGCCGGGATTTGGAAAATTGCTGAGCCTATTTTGATCTTTTCAGTCTGCGCTCCGATCCAGGCCAGCACACTAGCACTGTCGGATCCGTAAGCCTCTGCTGCCCAAATAGAATCAAAGCCCATTGATTCTGCTGCCACGGCTAACGCCACATTTTCGGTATTGGTGGTGGCATCCCCAGACCAATAGCCAAGGTTGAGACCTAATTTCACAGTCTCACCCTATGTCACCGCGCGGATCTTTGTACGCGAAGCATTAGGGTCTGGCTATGCAACTTCGACGCTTAGGCAGGTCAGGGCTTCATCTCTCCCACCTGGGGTTGGGAACCATGACCTGGGGACGCGACACCGATGAACACGAGGCTGCCGGGCAATTGAGAGCATATTTGGAATCAGGAGGCAATTTCATTGATACCGCAGCCATGTATGGCGGAGGTGACAGTGAACGAGTTATCGGAGGTTTGTTAAGCGCGATGGTTAAGCGCGACGATCTGGTTATCGCTTCTAAGGCTGGCCTCTCATACTCAGAAGGATTGCGAACCGTTAATTCATCTCGGAAAGCCCTGCTTCGTGATCTAGAAGGTTCACTTTCCAGGTTAGGAACCGATTATCTTGATATTTGGCAATTGCATGCTTGGGATCCATTAACTCCGCTCGAAGAAACCTTGGCGACCTTAGATAGCGCAGTGCTCTCTGGCAAGGTTCGGTACGTAGGGATATCGAATTTTTCTGGTTGGCAAAGTGCTCGAGCAATTACAATTCAAGAACAGCAAGAACTTAAGAGTCGAATAATCTCGTCCCAAAACGAATACAGTCTGCTGAATCGCTCGATAGAGAACGATGTTTTGCCGTGCTTGGTGACTACCGAAGTTGGACTCTTGGCTTGGAGCCCTCTTGGCAGAGGTGTACTAACCGGAAAGTACCGGGGTGGTATGCCGGTTGATTCAAGAGGCGCCAGTCAACACTTTGCGAGTTTTATCGAGCCATATTTGAATTCTGAAAGTTCAAGAATTGTTGAAGCAGTTGCGGTGGCGGCTGATGGTTTGGGAATCGCTCCCTTAGAGGTCGCATTGACCTGGGTAAGAGATGCACCTGGAGTTACTTCTGCGATCATTGGAGCCAGGACTGCGGCTCAGTTAAAAGGTATCCTCATGAGCGAAACGGTTGAATTGCCGAAAGTCGTTAGAGATGCGTTGGATGAAGTCTCTAAACATGTCTAGTTCAAGCGTAATGGAATTTCGAACAATATTGTTGCCCAAAGATGTATCAAGATCTTTTGTTAAGTCCTTGCTTGTTGAAGAAGCTGAATTGAATCGTTGGACTCTCGATCGTCTACAAATCCGCAGAGATGGAAAGCGTGTTATCACCCTGCGAAGAAAAATTATTAAGCGTTTCTGAGGAATCGATCCAAAACCCGAGCCCCGAATTTAAGTGAATCGATAGGAATGCGCTCATCCACGCCGTGGAATAGCGAAGTGAAATCTAAATCAGCTGGCAATTTGAGGGGCGAGAAGCCGTATCCACGAATTCCGAGTTTGGATAGAGCTTTATTGTCAGTACCTCCGCTTAGCGTGTATGGAACTGCTATTCCATCAGGATCTTCAGAGGCGATGGATTGAATCATATTTTGTATTAACGCACCTTCGAAACTATTCTCCAAGGCTATGTCGCGGTTGATAGTTTCAATCGAAACAATGTTTCCGATCAGATTTCGAATTGTTTGGTCAAATTCATCTTCAAAACCCGGAAGAAAGCGACCGTCGATAACCGCAGAAGCAGTTTGCGGAATAACATTCTCCTTGTAACCGGCATCAAGCCTCGTTGGATTCGCGGTATTTCGAAGGGTAGCCCCGATTAAGCGTGATACTGGCCCTAATCGCTTTACGAATTCGGTTACATCATCTTCATTATTCAAATCTAAATTCTGATTAAGTATCTCAGCACACTTTTCAAGCAATTCATCTACTGATTTGGTTCTACGCATCGGCCACTGGTGGCCGCCAATATTTGCGACTGCCTTTGCAATTTCAGTAACAGCATTATCTTCATGGATCATGGACCCATGGCCGGCGCGAAGATCGGCAGTCAATCTCATCCAATGGATGCCCTTTTGTGCTGTTTCAATGAGGTAAATACGTGTTTGATTCTCTAGGGTTACCGAGAACCCACCAACCTCGGATATAGCCTCATTGCAGCCTTTGAAAACATCAGGTCGATGTTCCACAAGCCAATGAGACCCGAATTCACCGCCTGCTTCCTCATCAGCGAAGAAGACTAATGAGATGTCTCTGGGAGGTTTAATACCGTTGCGGGCCCATGATCGCACGCAAGCTAACATCATGGCGTCCATGTTCTTCATATCAACAGCGCCGCGTCCCCAAATAGCTCCATCAGCGATTTGGGCTGAGAACGGCGGATACGTCCACGCTTTTGCATCCGCGGGGACAACATCTAGATGTCCATGTAAAACTAATCCTGGTCTATCGGAATCTGCTTCTATCTTTGCTACGACATTTGATCGACCAGGAGCTGAATCGATTATCTCCGAGGCGATACCAACTTCAGCTAAGGAATTGGCCACGTATCGGGCAACATCGGCTTCGTATCCCCGGTCACCAAAATTTTCCGAGGGGATCTGGATCAGATCTTGGCAAATTTGAATTGCATCACTCTCTAGATCCATGGGGCAAGTCAACCACACGAAGATCAAAGCCGGACCATATGCAGAAGCTCTTCATTCAGGAAGACCGGAGACTTCTTCGCTGGCGCCTTGGTGGGGCATTAAAAGACCTATCGAGGCATTAGCAAGGAACGGATTGGGATGAACGGCCATTATCTTGGTACTCTCCCACGGTCAGTCCGGGTGGCGGAATAGGCAGACGCGCTAGCTTGAGGTGCTAGTGCCCGAAAGGGCTTGGGGGTTCAAGTCCCCCCTCGGACACCACTTTTGAAATCCAGGTTTCAGCCTCTTTATGAATTTCTGATATTTGCTCAGATGTAATTGTTAGAGGCTGACCTTGGTTCAATACGCTTTTGGAGAACTTCCTACCCATTTCATCAGTTTTCAACGGATGATGCATAACCTTTGCTCTTTCAAGGTAAGAATTCGGGACGAATCTTGCGATCCATTGCTGAAAGCTCGTTGAGAAAAGTAAATCGTTTCCACGGAGAATATGCGTTATCTTCCACAATTCATCATCATAAATTGAGCTCAAATGATAAGAAGGTAGATCATCTCGTCTCCAAATCACTGGATGGTCTTCAGGAGTGTAAATTGCCCGGATAGCGAACTCCCCCGGAATAAATTCAAAATTTCTTCTATCGCAGTTATTTACACACTTTCTTTTAGATCCAATTTCATTTCGAGAACATTTACAAACATATTGTGGAAGCCCCTTCTCGGTTAACATGTGGTAAAAATTCCTAAGATCTTGTGTTCGCCCTTCTGCCGAGAATTGCTGTGACCATTCATCGAAATTTCTGGGTCCCATATTGGGCTGAATTTCAAGAATGTTTAAGATGCGAAAAATATCCTCTACATATTCTTTGCGTACTCGAGCCTTATCGCTATCATCTATTCTTAGGAGAATGTCAGCTGAAAGAATCTCTGAGACAATCTTTACTATCAACAAATTGAAGATATTTCCTAAATGTAGAAATCCACTCGGAGTTGGCGCAAACCTTGTTCTATTCAACTTTATTTAATACTCCAGAATTGACGTCATAGATCGCTCCTACTACAGAAATGCCATCAGGTAAATGAGGCGATGATTTTATGCGTTGAATATCAAGTTTTAACGCAGATATCTGATCTCTAACAGTTCTAATTTCAATAGCTCTTGAATCAATACCGGTTTTTTCAAGGATTGCTTGATGAATTTCCTCTTCACTCCCAGAAGCCATTCTGCAATCTGTATGAGGCATAACTAAGATTCGATCTACTCCAAGCAAAGCTGTTGCTAGGACTAAGGTTCTAAGTACGTCTTCCGTCACACGAGCACCAGCATTTCGCATGATCTTTGCATCACCTGGCTGCATCCCAACTATTGCTAACGGAGCAATTCTAGAATCGATGCAAGTTATGATGGCTAATCCACGTTTGGCGATTGCAGATTGACCACTGCTGGCAAAATTCCTGGAGAAATCAATATTAGCTTCGAAAATGTCATTGAAGTTTGTCACTTGATCTCCTTTAGATTCTTGGCAACAGCATGTGTGATTTGGCGCATATGATGTCGACGACATAAAACTTCGTACCCAATGACGGTATCGGAATCGACGTCACCAACAAAAACTTGATCACCTTCAGTAACCATCTCGCCGCCAAATGTTCGCGCATTATGGGTTGCTCGGGCACCACACCAACAAAGTGCTTCAACTTGCAGGTTAACAACGCGATCCGCCAGTTCTACCAATCTAGCTGAACCCGGGAATAGCCGAGTTCGAAAATCTGCAAGAATGCCAAAGGCGTAAACATCAATCCCGAGCCCGTCTACAATCAAAGCTAACTGTTCAATTTGATTTGGAGTGTAGAACTGCGCTTCGTCGCAAATAACAAAGGTTATTTTGTTCCCTGTTGAAATTTGCTCGCGAATAAAATCGTGTAAGTTCAAATCATCCTTTACCTCTACGGCTGGCTTTTGCAGTCCCAATCGAGAGGAGAGAACTCCACTTCCGGCGCGATCGTGCAGAGTGAAAAGAACTCCAACTCGGCCTCTTGATTCGTGATTATGCGCGGTTTGTAAAGCCAAAGTAGATTTACCAGCGTCCATGGTGCCGCAGTAGTAAATCAATTCAGGCATGGTCTGATTCTGCCATCAAAGATATGCTCGAACGAACAACCAGACCGAGGCTGTGAGCCCGACTGTCAAAAGGGCTGCTTTAACGCCCCTTTCTGAGAAATTAGAGGCCCATTTACCTCCAATAAATCCCCCAATTGCTGAACCCACGAAAAGGGCTAGCGCTTCGACGTAATGGGCGCGTCCGCTAAGTAGAAATATCGAGCTCGTGAACAGACTAGTGAGTCCAATTATGAAATTTTTAGCGCTATTGATCTCATGAGCGCTTCTCTGTGCGATTCTGCGTAAGGTCGCCAGAACCATGACGCCTTGCCCAGGACCGAAGTATCCACAATATATGCCTGAAGTTGCAATTAGATATGGTTCTAATCGAATTGAAAAATTAGAAGCATCTGTCCGTATCCGAGTAGGAACAAATACTGTTAGAGATGCAAATAAGAGTAGGAACGGAACAATTTTTTCGAAAAAATCCGAGGGTGCTGTTAATAGCAAGAAACAACCAACGCTTGCTCCGATGGCGGAGAGATAGGCGGATAATCTATATTGTGAAAGATCAACTTTTGCTTGTCTTAGATTTGCCCAAAGGGCGAAAATATTTGCGCTAGAAACTCCAAGGGAGTTAGTGATTGCGGCTGTTACTGGTGAGGACCCAAAAGCTAAAAGCACTGGATAAGAAAGTATGCTTCCGCCACCGACCACACCATTTACTAATCCAACGATGGCACCTGCTAGCAATATCGCTAGGTACGGAACCATTCACATAGAATAGGTCCGTTAGTAACTCGATTCCAAATAGGCAGGGATAAATCATGGGAATGGTTCGTGGATACGCCGCATTAACAGCCGGGGCTGATCTTGTCCCTTTCGAGTTTATGCGTAGAGATGTGGGACCCCGCGATCTGGAGATTGCGATATCGCATGCTGGAATATGTCATTCAGATATTCATCAAGCACGCGAAGAGTGGGGTCCAGCGCTCTTTCCGATGGTTCCGGGTCACGAGATTGTTGGCAAAGTTGTAAACATCGGACCTGAAGTTACCAAATTTAGAGTTGGAGATATTGCAGGTATTGGGGTCTTTGTCGATTCTTGTTTAGATTGCCAAAATTGCCAGGACGGACTCGAGCAATATTGTCTAAATGGCATGACTCCGACATACAACGGATATGAAAAAGACAAGAAAACGTTGGTACAGGGAGGCTATTCAAACGGAATCATAATCAATGAACATTTCGCTGTTCATATTCCCAATAATTTACCAATTGATGGAGTGGCACCATTGCTATGCGCGGGAATTACTCTCTACTCACCACTGCGTCATTGGGATGCTGGTCCGGGGAAGAAGGTAGCAATACTTGGTTTGGGTGGTCTCGGACACATGGGATTGAAGTATGCAGTTGCTATGGGAGCTGAAGTTACCGTTTTGTCTCATTCAGAAGGCAAAAGATCAGATGCGTTGCGATTAGGAGCCCACTCCTTCGTGAACGTATCGGATCAAACTGAAATAAAGAAATGTGCAAAAACATTTGACCTCATTCTCAACACGGTTAGTGCCGATGTTGATATCAACCTGTATCTCAATTTGTTGAGGTTGAATGGCACCCTCGTGGTTATCGGATTACCTGGCAAACCGTATTCACTAAAGGCGGAGAGCTTACTTAGCCAACGCAGGAGCATCGGAGGATCGATGATTGGTGGTATAGCCGAGATCGAGGAAATGATGAATTTCTCAGCTCAACACAATATTACTAGTGAAGTTGAAATGATAGATCCATCGTATATAAACCAGGCTTATGAACGAGCTATTAGAAGTGATGTCAAGTATCGTTTTGTTATTGACGCTTCTAAATTCTAATCACCAAGTATCACTAGATTCATCAGTTGCTTTCCAGCAGTACCATGCAACTAACGATCGGAATGGTTTAAAAGCATCTCCAACTTTTTCAAATTCCTTTTCACTCAAAACAGGTGACTTTGCAATAATTGACCAACCCTTTCGCACGCCGAGATCTCCAGTGGGCCAAACATCTAATCTTCGTAAGGAAAACATGAGGAACATATCCACCGTCCAAGGTCCTATCCCCCATATTTGAGTGAGCATCTCTTTTATTTCCCGGTCACTCTTGTAGGCAAAAGTTCTTTGACTTATCTGATGCTCACAAAAATATTCAGTAAGTTCTTGTATTGATCTCACCTTATTGGCTGAAAGTCCACACTCTCGTAAATCTTCAAACTTCAAGGATTGGACGCTTTCGATAGAGATGCTTCCCCCACTTGCAAGTGCAACTCGTTTCGCAATGGCATCTGCTGCCTTCGTGCTTATTTGTTGTGAGATAATGGACAAAGTTAGGGTTTCGAAGTGGCTTCGGCTCCTTTTCCTCTCATTCGAAAAAGGTACTTGTTCAATTTTATCAATCCAAAATTTCAAATTCTGATCAACATTTGAAATGAAGGCTTTACCTTCAATTACTTGAGAAAGAAATTTTTGCTTGGTCATCTAGAAAACTCGATCAACGAATAGTTGAAGAATGAATAGCCAAAGTCCCAAACTCCAGCCTATTCCAAGGGCAAATATCAATGTACCTAAACCCAAATGACCACCAAGCAAAAAACCACAAAGTAAGACTGTAATTTCAATGGAAGTCCGGACCAATGGAATTGACATATTCCAGCGAAGATGAATGGCCGTCATTAAGCCATCTCTCGGTCCAGGACCTAATCCGCAACTGAGGTATAGAGCACTCCCTAGCCCAATTAGCAGCAATCCAAGTAGGCAGAAAGAAATTTGGATAATCGGATTTTTCGGTTGTGGAACCACATTGATTCCGACGCCGAGTGCGAATGCGATTGTAATAGTGTTCATCACGGTGCCAACACCAGGCTTTTGTCGAAATGGGATCCAAATTAAGAGGACGAGCGCAGAAAGAATAAAAGTTGCCCATCCGAGTGTTAATGGCAGGTAATTAGATATTCCTTGCGCTAAAACCGTCCACGGCCCGTTTCCTAATCCGGATTCAACGAAGAAAGCTTCACCTGTACCAAAAATATATAAACCAAGGGTAAGGATGATGAAATTTCCTGGTGATGGTTTCCATTGTGTTTCTGCACGCCATGGGGTGATTGGAATCGTGCGTTTAGACATTTAGATTCCAATCGACCGGATCAGCATTCATCTCGATGAGGTAGCGATTTGAACGAGAAAAGGGTTTCGAATTCATAAATCCCCGATAGGCGGAAAGTGGGCTTGGATGAGCGGACTCTATCAGTCGAACGTTCTTTGGCAATTGTTTGGGGATAGCGCTTCGTGCAAAATTTCCCCAAGCGATTATGACTAATGGATTTCCCAAATGTATTAGATATTCGCAAGCAGATCGAGTTATCTTCTCCCAGCCAATATTTCGATGGCTGGTCGGCTCATTGCTGTTGAAAGTTAGATAGACGTTCAGTAGGAAAACACCCTGATTCATCCATGGAGTTAGATCGCCGTTCCTTGGAAATGGAAAATTCAAATCTGACACGTATTCCCAGAAAATATTGTTCAATGTTTTTGGTATAGGAATAACTTCGGAAGACACGGAGAAAGCTAAGCCGTGGGCGTGACCAGGTGTTGGATAGGGATCTTGACCTAGAATCAAAACTTTGACGTCGCGAGGATCTTGTTCGAACACTCTAAATATATCTTTCTCGGGAAAGATTTGTAATCCTGCACTTCGTTCAGATCCGATACGATCCAAAATTGAATTTAGAGTTAATTCATGTTTCGCGAAAAATGTTTTCCATTGCTCGTGAATGCTTTCAAGAATCATTTAGCATTCTCTGGGTATATTCATAGAGTACAACTGCCGAAGCTGAGCCCACATTTAGTGAATCAATCCCTGATTTCATCGGTATGGACACCAACGTCATCTTTTCATTCAACACTTCGTTTGAAATTCCATGCATTTCACTGCCTAGTACAAGAGTTTCCTTCCCGGTTGGTACCCAATCCCGGAGGGAGAGATCACCTTTGTTGGGAGTAAGTCCAATAATGGTGTGGCCAGATTTTCGAAGAAAGTCGAATGTTTTAGAGACATTTTCGATACGAGTCCAAGGAATTGAGAAGGTAGCTCCCATGGACGTTCTAATCGCACGTCGGTAAAGAGGGTCTGCACATTGGTTCGTAATTAAGATTCCATCTACTCCGAAGGCTGCTGCATTTCTAAAAATAACCCCAACATTGGTGTGGCTCACAAGGCCATCTAAAAATAGGAGTTTCTTCATATCTCCAAAGAGCAATTCGCTAGGCAATTCTTTGCGATAAAAGGAGGCTAATGCACCTCTATGTACGGTGTATCCAGTCAATTTGGACATTTCAGCAAGTTTCCCGAGGATTATAGGAGTTTCTTCAGGTATGCCGGAAAGAGATGGAAGCCATTTTTCTTCACATAGAATCGATTTGAGTATGAATCCAGATTTATATGCTCGCTTTATTGTAAGTTCTCCCTCAGCAATGAATATTCCGAAATCCGTTTCTGCATTGCGTCGGAGTGCCACATCAGTGAGGTGAAAGTAATCTCGCACCAGGGAAGAGTCCGCAATATCAAGATTGAGAATCATAAGTTCCACACCAAGGCTGTTAGAGCAACGATTGTTATAACTATCCGGTAAATGGTGGGCGATAACCGCTTAGATAATTTCGGACCCACTGATGCCCCTATGGCTGAACCAACTCCTATACATATGGTTAATTGCCAATCAATCTTGCCGAAAACCAAAAAGATGATGCTGGCAGATGTGTTGACAATGCCTGCGATTAAATTCTTGATGGCGTTTGCAGAATAGATGGATAAAGTTTTGAAGGATTGAAGATAGGATATCCACATTATTCCTTGAGCGGCACCGAAATATCCACCATAGGTTCCAAGTCCGGCTGCGATCACTATATTCGACTTTGACTTTTCGTTCTTCTCTTTTGGATTCTTAAAAATCTTGTTCGACCATAATGTAATTAAGGCAAAAATGATGAGAATTGGAATGAAAATCTTTAAGAAATCTATAGAGGTTACTAAGAGCAAAAGACTACCGATCAATGAACCTAATACTGCCGAAACAATAAGGTTGTTCAAGAACCTTCTATTTGCAAAATTTTGGAAATCCTTTCTCGTGGCTATCGCTGCAGAGATAGCTCCTGGGACCAAGCCCAAGTTATTTGAAGCATTTGCGACTATTGGATTGACTCCAAAGAGAAGCAAAGTCGGGAAAGTGATCAATGTGCCACTTCCAACTATTGAGTTGATGAATCCAGCAAAAAAGGATGCTCCAAATAGAATTAATAAATTACCGAAGTCGAGCACTCCACCGTCCTCGATTCCGTTCAACTGCCAGTGGAATTTCGTACGCGTAACTCAATCCATCATCCGTGAGAACTTCTTCAATCGGACCTTGTGACAGAACGGTTCCTTCTTTCAAAATCATGGCATGAGAAGCTAGAGAAGGAATCTCTTCCAGATGGTGAGTCACCATAATGGTGCAAGGCGAAAGTGGATCTCTAGCTATAACTTCTAGTTGCCGGATCATGGATTCTCGACCAGAAATATCCATCCCCGCTGCCGGTTCATCCAAAAGGAGTAATTCAGGATTGGGCATGAGAGACCGGGCTAGTTGAACTCTCTTGCGCTCTCCCTCACTCAAAGTTCCAAATCTTCTATCCATTAGATGGTAGGTGCCGGTTAACTCCAACAGGGACAACGCTCGCATTTCGTCGGTTTCGGTGTAATCCTCCTTCCAACGACCAGTAATCGCCCAAGCACCAGTGAGGACAACATCCATGACAGTTTCATTGACTGGGATACTGTCGATTAGAGAAGCTGAAGTGAGCCCAATTCGAGGTCTCATTTCAAAAATGTCTACCGAACCAATTCTCTCGTCAAGCAAATCCACAGTTCCTGTAGTTGGAAAAATTTGGGTTGACAGCACATTGAGGAGAGTAGTTTTTCCTGCCCCATTAGCTCCAATAACTACCCAACGCTCTTCAGATTCAACCGTCAAATTGATATCGTGAATCAGCCAAGTTGCTCCCCGGCGAACTCCAACGTTTTCAAGATGGACAATCGGCATGCCATAAACTTAGTGGTTGTCTAGGCTTGGTAGGTGCAGTTTCCGTCGATCTTGCCCAGAAATGTGGTCATTGCCTCATGGCTAAATGCCCTAAATAACGAATCTGCCATGTCTAGGAATTGGCCGGTGCACTTGAAACAATTTCTTAATCTTATGCCTTTCAAAAGCGCTGGTGCAGACTTACTAGGAAACCAAGAAATACTTTATGTCAATCGGAAAGAGTGTGATGTTTATAGATGCTCTGATGAAACCTTTGAGAAACTAATTGTTCCAAATTTTCGGCCATCAGAGATTGGTTTCAAACGTAGATTTCAGGCGTTGAATGATCTAGTCGCTTCGAATCTAAAAGTTCTTGAGCATTTAGAAATACAAACTTCTTTTAGGAGAGGTGATGAGATGAGTCGAAGCGGTGTTTCTAAGTTAGTCGATGAAACCTTGGAACTCCTACCTGAAAATATGGTTAACGACAAATTTCTTCAAGTTTTAGGAGTGCGTACTGCGATATTGTTGGCAAAACAAGATGACGGAGCAACTCTATCGTTCGCAGAGAGAGATACGAGAAACGCAGTATTTCGAGAATTGGATTACTCGGCACGTCTTTGTTTGTATGCATTCTCAACCGAGTATTAGAATGGGAAAATGACTCGCAGAATTCTTTTGTCGTTCTCAGGGCCAGACGCGAGTGGAATCACTCAACAGATTTTTTCTGCAATTTCTCACTTTGACCTGGAAGTTATAGATATCGAACAAGTCGTTATCCATAAAAGATTGAGTCTTGGAATTCTGATCAGCTCTCCTGAATCGCGTGATGAAATCTCGCTTAGAGATCAACTTGGCGAAATTGCTCGTAATATGGGTCTTGAATTTACGGTTCAATCGGATCTTGGCGAATTGCATGCGCCCAAGAATTTGGTTCACGTTACGTTAATGGGTTGTCCTTTGAGGTCAGATGCGGTCCATCGTGTTTCTCAAGAAATATGGCAATCAGGATCAAACATTGAGAGTATAAGCCGCATTGCGGATGAACCTGTCACGGCGATTGAATTCTTCATTTCGAATGCCGAAGTGAAGGAAATCCGAAATCTACTTTCACCAATAAGCGGTGAATGTAATGTAGATATTGCTGTGCAACCTGGGGGTTTTGTTCGACACACAAAACGATTGGTTTTAATGGATGTTGATTCTACGTTGATAGAAAACGAAGTAATTGACATGTTAGCTGCGCGAGCGGGTCATGAAGGAGAAGTTAAGAAGATCACCGAAAAAGCCATGAATGGGGAAATAGACTTTCGGCAATCTTTGAATTTGCGCGTGAAAACTCTTCAAGGTTTGACTTTCGAGGATATTGATTATGTTAGAAGCCAAATCAGGTTTACTCCGGGAGCTTTAACTCTTATCAGGACATTAAAGGCCGTAGGTTTGCTAGTAGGAGTTGTTTCAGGTGGTTTTATGGAGGTCATCAAACCAATCGCAGAAGAATTGGAGTTGGATTTTTATAGGGCCAACAGATTAGAAATTGAAAATGGTGTTCTGACCGGTCGCCTGATCGGGAATGTCATTGATAAGCAGGCAAAAGCTGACGCCCTGCGAGAATTTGCTGATCAGCACGGAGTGCCACTGTTTCAGACGGTTGCGATAGGCGATGGCGCGAATGATGTAGACATGATCGAGGAAGCAGGGCTCGGGATTGCTTTTCATGCAAAGAATGTTGTTAGGGATATCGCTGATACCTCAATTTCACTTCCTAATTTGGACAGCGTTCTATTCTTATTAGGTATTAACCGAAGCGAAATCAACGAGATTTTGGACGAGAATAATTGAAGCTAGTTGAACCGCCAGCCTTTAATACTTCAGAATATCGATCCAAAAGCTCTAAATTACGATCGTTTAGGTGATCGAATGGTTGACCAACGCTGCTACCTGAACTTAATGACTTCATTGCCGTTTCTGGATCGAGTATTGCTGTGATCCAGCTTTCGTGTGAGGTAGCTCGAGCTATAACAGTGCCGATAGGATCGACGATCAACGAATTGCCAAAATAGTAAGTTCCTTGAGGATCAGAGCCAATGGCATTTGCCCCGATAAAAAAGACGTGATTGTCGTACGCTCGTGCTCGGGTAGTAAGTTCCCATATATCCGCCGATCGCAATAAAGCTGATGGTCTGGCGATTATTTCCGCTCCCATGAGGGCTTGAATACGTGAAAGCTCAGGAAAATCACCATCAAAGCAAATGACCATTCCAATTTTGCCAAGTTGCGTTTCGGTAACGCAAACTTCCGTTCCGGCAGTAACCCAACCGCCATTACAAACGTTCTCAGTACAGAAAGGATGTGTCTTGTTGTACTTACCTCCTATTGAACCATCGGGCAGTAGCACCCAAGAGGAGTTGAGAATTTCATTCTTTTCCTCACCTCGTGAATAGGACGCATGCACAATATGCACACTTAGCAATTTTGCAAGATTTTGGAACGGCTCCAATATATATTTATCATCGATCAAGTCCCATAGTTCAGATGGGCTTTTCCCGGTAACGAAACCCGTAGTCACAGTCTCTGGTAAGACAATCAAATCGGGATTAGTCTCTTTTACGCATTTCATCACCAAATCTATGGTTCTCGAAACATTTGATTTAATACTCTGGTGAGACAAGGCTTCCGTTGAAGGAGCAATTTGTATAGCAGCGGCTTTGATTCGTTTCATCTACTGATCAACCAACCAACCAGAACACCAGCAAGTACGAGTAGACCGCCAGCGAATAGATATCCAATTCCCTGGCTCGACGCAGGTTGCTTTCTCGGTGCTTGTGAAAGGTCGTTCTTTGCAGCTGTCTGAACCTTTTTGGGTCTATTTCCTGCAATGTGACCATCTACCGCTGAGAAGAATTCCTGTGCGGTTTTCTTTGAAACACCGGAGAGCACTCTTTGTCCGACACCGGCAATGACTCCTCCAACTTGGGCTTGCGCACTATATGTCAAAAGGGTTCCGTTTTCGTTGGGCGCTAACTTCACAGTGACTTTTGCTTCAACTGTTCCGGGAGCACCCGATCCACTTGCATTCAAAATGAAACCTAGAGGCCGATTCGGTTCTTCAAGAGAGACTTTTGCTTGGTAAGTGCCCTTTATAGATGCAACACCCGCTGTAAGGGTCATGCTGAAATTATTAGGGCTATCTTCTGACATGGATGTTGCGCCTGGGATGGTGTCGAGCAACACTGTTGGGTCATTGAGTGCATCAAAAACTTGTTCCGGAGAGAAATTAAAGAGATATTGACCTTCTATAATCATGCTTTCTCCTTCTTTAGGCGACGCAAATCGAACAGTTCACTTGGAGAAATAGGCATTCTATGAATAGGAAATCCTTCAGCGTCTTCGATAGCACTTGCAAATAATGCTGCGGATGGAATTACGCCTGCCTCGCCAGCCCCCTTGATGCCTAGAGGATTTAAAGGTGAAGGCGTCTCTAGATGTCCAGTTTCGATATTGGGAATTTCCGTAGCATAGGGCATCAGGAAATCCATGAAAGAAGCATTCATAAGTTGACCATCATCACCATAAGCCATTCGTTCATACAGGGCTCCTGCAACTCCCTGGGCTACGCCACCATGAATTTGTCCTTCAACAATGAGTGGATTAATAAGATTTCCACAATCGTGGATCACGACATATTTGAGAATTTTGATCTCAGCAGTATCGGGAAAGGTTTCAACGATGACACCATGCATACCACTTGCAAAAGTGGACTGCATCGGTGAATAGTAATCCTTGCCTTCCAAACCAGGTTCATCATCTTCAGGTACTGGAGGCTTGCTGTTATCCCCTACTGCGAATTGAGTTGCTGCCTTTGCAGATTCATCGAATGCATATCGAAGTGGATTAGATAGAACGGAAATGGTTTTAAGTTCTATGCCATGCGCCTGGGTACCTTTTACATGGATGAATCCCTTAGTGATCGTTAAATCTCTAGGATCACATTCCA
The DNA here is from genome assembly GCA_964343565.1 of uncultured Actinomycetes bacterium. Lineage (GTDB taxonomy): Bacteria > Actinomycetota > Actinomycetes > Nanopelagicales > Nanopelagicaceae > CAYFKL01. Next base: position 573 of record CAYFKL010000005.1, on the reverse strand, counting down.
ATGCTTCTGCAGCAATTTTCAACGCTTTTGCCCTCACATTTCGAGCAGCAAGTGCTACGGCATTTCCACTCATAACGGCGGCACGGGAAGCAAAAGTACCGACAGCGTAGGCGAATCTTCGCGTATCGCCGGTCGTAACGAAAACATCTGCCAGATCAACACCCAATTCATCGGCCACAATTTGAGCAAAGGCAGTTTGATGTCCTTGGCCTTGACTGGTCAGTCCGGTGCTGACGTTCACCCTCCCAGATGTTTCGACTTGTACGAAACCACCTTCATAGGGCCCAACGCCAGTGCCTTCAACATAACAAGCAATGCCGATCCCTATGGTTCGCCCATGAGATGCATACTCTGCTCTCATTTCTTCAAATTTATCCCAACCAATCTTTTCTTTTAACATTTTCATTGACTCTGGATAATTGCCTGAATCGTAGATAAGTGGTCGGCCGTCTTGAAAAATTAAGCCCTGATCGTATGGCATTTCTTCCGGTAGGATGAAATTAACTTCTCGTACTTCGGTTCGACTTACCCCCAAATACTTAGCAATGGCATCCATTGTTCGTTCCATTACAT
>CAYFKL010000004.1:0-29698 GCA_964343565.1 uncultured Actinomycetes bacterium | reverse complement strand
TGAAACTGGCGTAATCGATAACTTCCCACTGAGGTAGGTGTTCAGCCACCATGAGCGCTGCTGCTTGGGCTAGTGCTGCAGTGATTGCATAATTTCCAGCCGCGATAACTCCAACTTTTGCAGACTTGGCCGCAGCATCAATCTCTGCAAAATCTTGCGCAGACATTCCTGAACTTCCAACCACGACATGTACACCTTTTGCGATTGCCGATAGCGAGTGCGGCTTCACCGTGGCATGACCTGTGTACTCGATCATGACATCAACGTCATCCAAAATTTCTTCGATCTTCGCGAAAATTGGAACATTCCAGGTCGCGCCTTCTAAAACTTCACCCAGATCTCTTCCCGCATGAGTCCGGGAAAGTGCTGAAACTAACTTGAAATCATCATTTCCATGTAATGCTCGAGCAATGGCACTTCCAGTCCAACCAGTTGCTCCTGCTAAAGCGATGCGAACCATTCTCGATTCCCCTCTCCTGCCGATTAGGCTACACGCATGATCACCAACGACGAATACCTCTACTTTTGTTATCGAGCGCTGGATGGAATGTCAGCCATCGTTGAGACGCTCGGAGACGATTTAGCTAACAAAGTTGCCGATCTGCCCGGAGCAAATTCTGCCTACGCCTTGCTAACACATTGCATAGGAGTTGCTGATTTTTGGGCTGGTTATTTGGTTGCTGGCGTTAGCAAAGATCGAGACCGTGAGGCTGAATTTCGAGCATCCGGACCAGTTGCACCGCTATTAAATGAGGTTAAAGCTCTCAAGCTCCGTCTTGCCACTTTTGCCGAAAAATCTCAGCACGGATCGCCATTACGAGAGGAACCACCTGCTGCCTACAAGGGTCCTGATGAAAATCTGACTCAAGGCGGAGCACTGATTCATGTTTTTGAAGAACTTGCTCAACATCATGGTCAAATGGAAATCCTGCGGGATTCTGTTCTAGCAAGTTCAAAAAGTAAGTAGGGTAATAACATGTCAAAGTTTCAATCCATAAATATGGCTAAGTTGCGATCAGGCAACGGAGTTAAATGGGGAGATAACGATGATCAAACGCTATGTGCTTGGGTCGCCGATATGGATTTTGGTGTTCCAGAACCTGTAAAAGCAGCAATGCATTCATTGGTTGAAAATGAAGATTTTGGCTATCCCAGATGGCCAGACGGAGATCCTGTCATCAATGCTTTCGAATCCAGGATGAAGAAGCATTTCGACTGGAATCCAATTCCTGATCGAACCAAAGTACTTTCAGATTTGATTCAAATTCTGCAGATCACTATTGAATTAACAACACAGCCAGGAGATGCGATCGCATTACATCTTCCCTGTTACCCACCATTCCTCAATTGTGTTTCCCAGTCTGGGCGAAAAATCATTCCGTTGGAATTGAAAATGGTTGATGGCTGCTGGAAGTACGATCACTCTGAACTTCTAGAAACTTTGCGTCAAAATAACGTCAAACTTATGCTTTTGATTAATCCACAGAATCCAACCGGTCGAGTTTTTACAAAGAGCGAACTCACTCAAATTGCTGATGCCTGTAAAATGGTTGATATTCCGATTTTTAGCGATGAAATCCATAGTGATTTGTTATTTGATAATAACGTTCACACTCCTATCGCTTCTCTTAGTGAAGATGCGGCTGCACGAACGATTACCACCACATCTGCAACTAAATCTTTCAATATAGCCGGGACTCGCTGTGCTGTGGTCCATTTCGGCCACGAGGAAACTTTTAATAAATTTAATAAGTTTCCGACAGATTTTTTTGGTGCACCAAATACCATCGCAAAGATTGCAACTGCAGTCGCTTGGACAGAATGCGAAGATTGGTTTGCAGAATTAATGATTACTCTCAAACATAATCGAGACCTACTTACCTCTTGGGCAAATTCGCATGATTTAGCTTATGTAGCTCCAGAAGGAACTTATCTTGGTTGGTTTGATTTAGGGAAAACTCGAATTGGCACTGAGCCAGAAGCTCAAGTTGCTCTTTTAGAGAAATCGAAAGTTCGATTAGGAGTCGGTTCCGACTTCTCTCAGTTCACCGAACTAGATACTCATAGTTGGGTTCGAATTAATTTGGCAACCAGCACAAGCAATCTTGAAGAGATTTTAGATCGGATTACGGCGCAACTATAAGCAAGTCTTGTGCAGCGCTTATTTCGCCCACTTTCAGGACTGCGTCAACTGGAACATTTCTCTTGATAAGTGCAAGCCCGATTGGGCCGAGTTCATAATGCAACACTGCAGAACCTAGGAATCCCACCTGAACTTCATTGTGATAGACCGGAGTGCAGTGGGATGGAATATGCGAATCACTTCCATCTAAATGTAATTGCACTAATCTTCGAGGTGGTTTTCCTAAATTAAAAGTACGCGCAACCGCTTCTTGTCCCCTATAACAACCTTTATTCATATGGACTGCTCGATGTAGCCAACCAACTTCATTTGGAATGGTTTTATGATCTGTCTCAAATTTCAGTCGAGCTCTCCCCGCTGCGATCCGTTCGGCTTCGATCGCCCACATCCCAACTTCACGAGCATCCGATTGAAAACTACCCCGCGGAACTATCTGAAATGGCCCACCTGTTCCATCTGGCAGACCTGGAATTCTTATAGTTTGGAATTCTTTTGAACCATCCTGAACTTCAACCCGCAACATAAACTTCATTGAGTTCAGATATTGCACGAGATCATTTCCTGTGTGTGGTTCGCAGTGAATCCATGTGGTCTCGCCATCATCCATCATCATGAACGCATGTTCGACGTGTCCATGTGGTGAGAGAATCAGATTCTCCACCCATAACTTTGGTGCTAAATCCAACACATGTTGTGTGGTGAGATTATGAATCCATGTGAGTCTGTCTTGACCGGTAATCAATATGACCGGTCGATGGCCCAAGTCTGCCCATGCTTGTCCAGCGTATAAATCTCGTTGTTCTTGTGAAAATGCACCTGAGTGCCAGAGCGCACCTTGGTCTGGTCCGCTCTCAACCAAAACCCTACTCATCTACACGACTTACAAGTTCCATAGATTGCAAAGTGAGTGACATCGGTAGCAAATCCGTGTTTGCTCTTCAGCAGTTCAACAAATTCATCAGCAGTTGATAACTCTGATTCACTTACATTTCCGCAGACACCACAAACTAAGTGCAAATGAGATGCTTCATCTGCAGCGTGATAGGTCGCACCACCATGGCCTAAATGCGAGTGGATCACAAAGCCGGCTTTTTCTAAAGTTTCTAAGTTTCGATAAACCGTCGAAAGATTAATTCCAGGATGAGCTTGTCGGACTCTTGCGGCAATCTCATCAGGAGTCGCATGGCCCAACTGTCGCACTGCATCCAGCACTAATTGACGTTGCGGGGTCAGTCGCAAACCTTTGGCACGAATTTCATTCTCTTGCGACATAGGCTGAGTCTATCTTCAGAGAGCTAAGCGCACCTCTGCTGGAGTCCCAAGCACAACATCAATAGTTGCATCTGCACTCCCGCCATGCGCTAGCGCTCGCACACTCCACTTCCCGGGTGAGGCGAAAAATCGGAAGTGGCCTTCACTTGAGGTTGGTACCTCTGCAGTGAACTCCCCATTGCTATCGAGTAAGCGAACGTAGGCGCGATTTACCGGTTGATCTCCGCGCACCACCACTCCCTGCACAATCGCACGCTTGGAGATATCGACACCCTCTAGCGAGGGTCCCCCGGCGACAGAGCCGCAACTGCTCACGCTCCAACCTCAACCGGTGCACCAACGAGTGAACCCCATTCAGTCCACGAACCGTCATAATTCTTTACATTCGGAAGTTCTAATAGTTCGTGAAGTACAAACCAACTGTGTGAGGATCTTTCACCAATTCTGCAATAAGCAATCGTTTCCTTATTGAAATCAATGCCAGCACTTGAATAGAGATCCTTCAATTCTTTATTGCTCTTGAAAGTTCCATCCTCGTTCGCGGTCTTTGCCCATGGAATATTCTTTGCGGTCGGAATATGTCCTTTAACTTGACCTTGCTCTTGAGGTAGATGAGCAGGCGCAGCCAACTCTCCTGAAAATTCCTGCGGAGATCTAACGTCTACTAAATTTTTCTTTCCAATAGAGAGCAATACTTCATCTCGGAATGCCCGCAAGTTGGTGTTCTGTGCCGTTGCTCGGTATGAAGTTTTTGGTTTGTTAGGAACAAAATCTGTCATTGGACGATTTTCTAACTCCCAAATCTTTCTTCCACCATCCATCAACTTCACATCTTGATGGCCATATAACTTGAAGTACCAATAGGCATATGCCGCAAACCAATTGTTATTCCCGCCGTAGAGCACCACTGTGTCATCATTGGAAACACCCTTGCTTGAGAGCAGAATTTCAAAGTTTTCTTTCGAAATGATGTCTCGGCCGATCTTCTCTTGGAGTTCATCTCGCCAGTGCAATCTAATCGCACCTTCGATATGTGCTTGTTCGTAGGCAGCAGTATCTTCATCTACTTCAATGAGCATGATGTTATTTAGGTTTGATGCTACCCATTCAGATGAAACTAAAACGCTTTCCCGGGACATTATTAGGCCTCTACTAATTCTTTACGTGAGTGAGTTAAAAATTTGATTCCAAGATAAACTTTGCATCCCAAGCAGAGACCAAAGAATGCATTTAAAAATGATGCGGCTAATGCGAATCCGGTTGCAATAGTGAAAATTGCACTAGAACTAATAACGAAACCTAGAAGTCCAACCACACCAAAAAAAGCCCCGACACTCTGCGCAAATTGTGGTGGCCTTGAGTCCTCGGTTTGCGTTGTTGGCGAGAGTAGCGGCTTAATTACTTTCGCAAACAAAATTCCAAACGGTGATTTATGTGGACCTCGTAGCGCACCAATCAGAAAGACGGCAGTTTGAACGGCGAGAATTAAACCGCTATGAAATAAGAATGCGAGCGAGAGCAAAACAAAGGTAAGTACTGCGCTAAACCTTGGACCTCTAACATCTATCTCTTGAGCCATCAATTTTCCTTTTCTGTCAGTCGTAATTGCAGTCGTTGTTGCTAGCGGCAATTAGTCATGACAGCGCGAGCTGGTCATACGGCAGAAATCAACCGTGCGACGTTTGGTCAGCTCGTGGAAAAACATACGCAAATGGTAAGGGTGTTCAGCGAATTATGAAACTTGCAAATTTATTGCAAAGACTTATGACTCGCGTATTTGCTCAATGATTCGCAGTAAATCTGATCGCTTGGGCGCTCCGGTTGCCCGAGCGACCTCGATACCTTTTCTATCTAAAATAATGGTGGTCGGTGTGGTCAAAACGTTAAGCCGTCTGGTTAGTGCTAAATCGTCTTCAGCATTGATTTCAATATGGGCCACACCTCGTTCATGTTTTGCTACATCTTCAATCAAGAGGCGAGTTGCTCGACAGGGTTGGCAGAAAGTTGAAGAGAACTGAACGAAGGTGACCTCACCCAATTCCACTTCCAACGGGGAGAGATCTAGCACTCGATGTTCGATCGATTCGGTAATTGGAACTGACGGTGGAAGTTTGATCCGACCCTCACGCTGCCGAAGCCAGAGTCCAATGACCAGAAGGAGAGCGAGTAAACCACCCAACCAGTAAGCATTATTCGACATATCACCCTCCAGCAAAGGGGGGCAGAATTTCTAATTGAACCCCGCTCAAAGGTTTGCTGCGATCGTGGAGCACCACCCCGTCCACTAGGAGTGAAGACTTATCCGCGATCCGACCAAACTCACGGCCAAAGCGCGCTTGTAATTCGCCCAGAATCTCGTCGGCACTGCCGCCAGCAACCGTGACCTCGCTCTGGCCCGCTGCCGCTTTCGCTCCAGCCCAGAGCCTGACCGTCACGGCTGGGTCCATTTCACGCATAACCGGTATTCTGCTCCTTTATGACAGCGAAGGGGGAATGATGGCCCGGTTGCTGCTGCTCACCAACACCTTTGGCGGCTCTGCTGAAGTACTGCCCTCCCTTGGCCTGCTCTCTCACCAGGTGCGAGTCTTGCCCATGGAAGCCACCGCTTTATTAGATGCCCCAGTCCTTGATGTCATTCTCTTAGACGCCAGGCGGGACTTAAGTGGCGCTAAAGGTTTTGCCAAACTTCTAAACTCAACCGGTTTAAGTGCCCCACTCATTGCCATCACCACCGAAGGTGGTCTAGCCGCCATTAACGGTGAGTGGGAGATCGACGATGTAGTTCTTGATGTTGCAGGACCTGCAGAAGTGGATGCTCGAATTCGACTTGCAATCACTACTCAAAAAAGTACTGCCATGGAATTGGAAACCGAGATTCGAAGTGGCGAAGTCGTTATCGATGAAGCTGGTTACACCGCAAAAATTCGTGGTCGCGCCCTCGATCTCACTTTCAAAGAGTTTGAACTCCTTAAATTTTTAGCTCAACATCCAGGCCGAGTTTTCACGCGAGCACAATTACTTCAAGAAGTCTGGGGCTATGACTACTTTGGAGGAACTCGCACAGTCGACGTTCATATTCGCCGTCTTAGAGCAAAATTAGGTCCAGAGCATGAAGCAATAATTGGAACCGTACGAAATGTTGGATATCGATTCGTGGTGAATGGCTCGAGTGAAAGAGCTGAGAGCGCACTCGTGGACTGATGATTCAACAACTTCCCCACCTCACACCTGAACAGAGCGCCCGAGTATTCGCCATCGCCAATGAAGCTGCCCAAATCGATGGAGTAAACCCACTATCAGAACACGTCGCACTTCATCTGCGCCAAGGTGGCGATGATCACGATTCTCACTTTCTCGCCACACTTGAAGACACAATTGTTGGATATGCACATCTAGATACATCAGATGTAGTTGAAGGTCCGAGTGCAGAATTGGTCGTGGCTCCGTCTGCTCGTCGAAAGGGGATTGGCAAAGAATTACTCACTCATTTAATCGATACCGCTCCCGATCGTTTGCGCCTGTGGTCACATGGGGATCATGCAAGTGCTGAAGAACTTTCAAAGACGCTAGGTTTTGTACGAACACGTCGTCTGCTTCAAATGCGAAGGTCGCTAGAACTCCCTCTGCCACAAATCAAAGCTCCTGCAAATTTGAACATTACAGCTTTTTCTCATAGAGACATCGAAGAGTGGCTCGAGGTCCATGCACGCAGCTTTTCTGGCCACCCTGAACAGGGAATTTGGAATAAATCTGATCTAGAAATTCGATTGGCAGAACCATGGTTTGATCCACTGGGCTTCTTTATTGCCCGTGATGAAACTTCCAAAATAGTGGCATTTTGTTGGACAAAAATTCACGGAAATTCCATCTCTCCAATACATGGTCATCAAACTATTGGGGAAATATATGTGATTGGTGTTGACCCACAACATGGCGGACGTGGTTACGGAAAGGCTTTAGTCTTGCAGGGACTTTCCTACATGCGCGATCGTGGTTTGCGAACTGCGATGCTTTACGTTGAAAGTGATAACCATCCCGCTCTCAAGCTTTATCAGTCTTTGCAATTTACCGAATGGGCCGTTGATGTTATGTATCGAAGAGTCACATCATGACGCATCGATATATAGAGCGTGACGCGAGTTGGTTGGATTTCAATCGACGAGTTCTTGACTTAGCCAAACAGCCAGCAATTCCAACGCTCGAACGCGCGAGGTATCTCTCTATTTTTGCTAGCAATTTAGATGAATTCTTTATGGTGAGAGTTGCAGGGTTGAAGCGTAGATTGGCTACCGGAGTAGCCGTAAAAACAGCAAGTGGGTATGAACCAAAGGAAATCCTTAAGAATGTGCTCTCCACGGTCCGTGAACTAACGGCGGAACATGCAACCTACTTCAAAGAAATTGTTAATCCACTCCTCTTCGACGAAGGTATCGAATTAGTTCAGTGGAAAGACCTAACCGAAGATGAAATCGAATATCTAAATCAGATCTTTGTTGATCGCGTTTTCCCAGTCTTAACTCCGCTTTCAGTTGATCCTTCTCATCCATTTCCATACATTTCTGGACTTTCGCTAAATTTGGCAATTTTGGTAAATAACCCAGAAAGTAATGAGGAAATATTTGCTCGCGTCAAAGTTCCACCACTGCTACCTCGATTTATTGAGACGGCAGAACACGGATCTTCTCGATTTCTTCCCTTGGAATCACTTATTGCTGAACACTTAACTGAACTATTTCCCGGCATGAACATATTGGCGCATCACACTTTCAGAGTAACTCGAAACCAAGACTTGGAACTAGAAGAGGACGAGACTGAAAATTTGTTGCACTCCCTTGAGCAAGAACTGCTTCGCCGTCGCTTCGGCCCAGCGGTTCGCCTTGAAGTGGCAGAGGATATGACACCTCGGTTACTTCAAAAGTTAATAGAAGAACTTGGGGTAGATCGCACTGAAGTTTTTCCGCTACCGGAACCTCTGGATTTAACCGGTCTTGGAAAGGTAGCGGATTTAGATCGACCGGAACTCAAATTTCCTCGTTTTGTGTCGCGCACGCCAGCAGCGCTGGCTGATATTGATTCAGAATCAAGCGACGGAGAAATTTTTCAAGTTCTTAAAAATCGAGATGTGCTACTTCACCATCCTTACGATTCTTTTACTACTTCGGTAACTAGGTTCTTGGAGCAGGCTGCCAACGATCCACATGTGTTGGCAATCAAACAAACGCTCTATAGAACTTCAGGTGATTCTCCAATTGTTGATGCGCTCATTGAGGCTGCTAATGCAGGAAAACAAGTCTTAGCAATTGTTGAATTGCGCGCTCGATTTGATGAACTCGCAAACGTACGCTGGGCTCGGAAATTGGAAGAGGCTGGGGTTCATGTTGTTTATGGAATGTTAGGCCTAAAAACTCACGCGAAACTTTCATTAGTCATTCGCGATGAAGGTAACCAATTAGTTCGCTACTGTCACGTTGGAACTGGAAATTACAATCCCAAAACCGCAAGAGTATATGAAGACCTTGGAATTTTAACTTCAGATGCTGATCTAGGTGATGATCTCACACGACTCTTCAATCAACTTTCAGGAATGGCGCCCCAAACTGAATTTAAACGACTGCTCGTCGCACCCAAATCTCTACGTTCTGGGCTTATTGAAAGGATTAACCGAGAAGCCAAACATGCAGACGCCGGACGACCGAGTGGAATTCGCTTCAAACTAAATTCTCTAGAAGACGAGAAGGTTATTGAATCGCTCTATCAAGCATCAAGTGCTGGCGTGCAAATCGAATTAGTTATTCGTGGTATCTGTGCACTACGCGCTGGCGTACCTGGACTCTCTGAAAATATTACGGTTCGCTCTTACTTAGGGAGATTTCTTGAGCATTCGAGACTTTTCCATTTCATTAATGGTGGTGATCACGAAGTTTGGATCGGAAGTGCTGACATGATGCATCGAAATTTAGATAAACGAGTTGAAACTCTACTTCGCATCACTAAGCAAGAAACTAAATCAGAATTATTGAAGTATCTGGATTCTTTGACTAACGAAAATTTTATGGCTTGGTTCTTGCAATCAAATGACACCTGGGAATTGAGATCACATGACGCATTGGGAAATCCTTTGAATGAATTACAAGAAACCATGCTGCAGGGTAGATGGTAATGACAAAACCTATTCGTGCTGCCGGCGCCGTACTATGGCGAATCTCCTCCCCCGATCAACTTGAAGTTGCATTAGTCCATCGCCCTCGCTACGACGATTGGACGTTGCCAAAAGGGAAAGTGGAGCCGGGCGAACACGATCTAGCGGCCGCGTATCGCGAAGTACTCGAAGAGACTGGCGTAAGAGCAGTCTTCGGACCAGAACTTGGAGAAATAGATTACGACGTAGAAGGTGTCTCGAAAACCGTTCGATTTTGGTCAGCCCGTGCCGATGTTTATGAGGCAAAGAGTGCTCATGATGATGAAGTCGATGAAATTCGCTGGCTAACTCCTACTCTGGCGCGCGCACTGCTTTCGTATGAATTAGACCAACAGGTGCTGAACACATTTCTTGCGATCGGGATTGGGACCCACGCTTTTATCCTGCTTCGTCATTGCAAAGCGTTGAAGCGTGAGCAGTGGCAAGGTGATGATGACGATGATCGTCCGATTGATGCTAAAGGATCGCGCCAGGCGGAGAAGTTATTGCCGATTTATCGAGCCTACGGTGATTTAGAGATTCACTCTTCTGACGCTGTGAGATGCCAACAATCGGTTCAACCCCTAGCAAAAGCGTTGAATAAAAATTTAACAACCGAATCCACGATTAGTGAATATGCGTTTAAACGTAACTCGGATGCGACTGCTGAACGAGTTATTGAATTAATTTCGGCTGAAAAGAATGTCTTGCTCTGTTCACACCGCCCGGTCTTACCTCTACTACTCAAAACTGCTCTTGCAGATTCAGAACATCGTCCACCCATTGATGCACTCGAGCCAGGTGCAGCGTGGGTAATTCACTCTCGAGCAGGCATCGTCATCAGTGTTGATTACCTAGAGCCGCCAATGACTCCAAAAGCTATCGAAACTGACTAACTTAATTCCTTGCACGTTGCCATTAAGGCCTCGGTGTGAGCATCGACATCAGCCTTCGTGGTGTCAGGACTGATCAAAGCCATATTGTGAAATGGCGTCAGTAAAAATCCGTCATTGAGCAACTTCAAATGCAAATACTGCTCAATGGCAAAGTCTCCCGCGGCTGCAGCTTCCGCTCCCGTGCGCGGCGCTTTAGCCGAAAAGTTATATTCGCCTCGAGCGCCAAGTCGATTACAGTGCCACGGCAAATCGCAACTCTTTATGACTGCATCCACACCGTCAGACCAACGATCTCCAAGTGGAATCATCCGAGCAAAATTCTCTTTCGTCATGACTTGCGTGAGGGTTGAACGCATTGCCGCTAATGAGAGCGCATTGCCAGCAAGAGTTCCACCGATTCCACCGGTATCGATCCAATCTCGGCGAACCAATCTCGCAATGCGATTTGCCACATCTTCGCTCATGCCGAAAGCACCAGTAGGGATACCACCGCCAATTGATTTACCAATGGTGAGTAGATCGGGTTTCAATCGATCGCGTTCCGTCATTCCGCCAGGACCGGCTGAAATAGTGTGTGTTTCATCAATTATGAGTAAGGCGCCGTATTTGGTTGCTAAATCTCGAAGTGCAACGTGATAGCCAGTTTCTGGAAGCACGATTCCAACATTGGTCATTGCGGGTTCAAGCAAAATACAAGCAACATCGCCTTGTTTTAAAGCTGCCTCCATGGCGTCAAGATCATTGAATTCCACAACTCTTGTTGTCTGATCCAGTGGAACTGGGGCTCCAATATTTCCTTCTCGTGCAACCACCTTTCGATTTTCATCGAATGTGGCAAAAGTTTCATCCACACTTCCGTGATAGCAACGATCGATCACAACTACTTTCTGTTTTCCAGTGATCAAGCGCGAATACCGGATTGCATGTCGATTCGCATCAGTTGCCGAAACGGTGTACTGCCATAAAGGTAATCCAAATCTTGTTGCCAGATTTTCCGAAACGATCAAAGCATCTTCTGTGGGTAACATGGCAGTCATACCGCGACGCAATTGATTTGTAATAGCCGTGACAGTTGCAGCAGGAGAATGCCCCGTCATAGATCCGGTATCTCCCAAACAAAAATCGATGTACTCCAGACCATCTACATCCACAAATCGTGCGCCTTGAGCACTATCCACGAAGAGCGGAAAACCTCCTGGCCACTTCGTCATCCACGACATCGGTACGCCACCTGGCATTGAAGCCTTCGCGCGTTGTGCTAATTCGGAAGACTTTGGATGCAAATCAGCAAACCGAAGCATCTCTCGCTTCATCAGCGAAGCTAACTTGCCTCGATCAATCTCCATTTCACTACCTTATCGCGCGATACGAACGGCCACGAGGAGTGCGATGACTCCAGAGATTAATAGCGGCAATGAACCTTGCGAACCCCAAGCCAAGCCTGCCCAAATTCCGCTGATCAAGACCGCACCACCACTAAGTCCTTGAAACAATCCTTGTGCTCTTCCTTGAGCCGAATCTGGAGCCAATTTCGCTACCCACGACTTGCCAACTGCATCATTAATTGCGGCAAAGACTCCGTAAATGAGAAGCAAAAATAGTGAAAGAGTTTTTGAATTCGTCAAACCCATGCCGCCATACGCAACTGCGAATGCGAATAGACCGATTGCAAATAGTTTTCGAGGAGCAATGCGATCAGTTAACGCACCAAATGGGTATGCAAGTAAGGCATATACAGCGTTAAATGCTGCGTAGAGACCAACTACTGACATCGTAGAAAATCCGATGTGGTGTAAGTGTAAGAGAATGAGGGCATCTGGAAAATTGACTAGTCCAAAGAGAGTAATCCAACGTATGAGTGAGATTAAGTCTCTTGGTAATTTCTCGTTATTAATGGGTTGCTTGAGCGCAGATGTTTGTCGAAAATCTTTCACCAAGAAAATGAGGCTTACGGAAAGCGCTGCCGGTATCAAGGCCATCCAGAGCGCAAATCTAAGATCCCCATGCGTTACATGAATTATCCAAATTCCAAGTAGCGGTCCTATGACTGCACCCAAAGTATCTGCAGCGCGATGAAAACCAATCGCTTTGCCACGATCTGCTCTATCTACATCAAGCACGAGTAGGGCATCGCGTGGGGCTCCCCTTACTCCCTTTCCAATTCGGTCAACAATTCGACCAAGCAGAGCGATAGGCCAAATAACTGCGGCGGCTACCAAAAACTTTCCAATGGCCGCAAGGGAATATCCAGCAAAAATCCATCTTCGTCTAAATCCTTGATCTGACAATCGTCCTGCAATCACTTTGGTACCAGCCGCTGCTGCTTCAGCGCATCCTTCAATTAGACCAACAAGTGCAACCGGAGCACCGAGAGTCGTAGTAAGAAATATTGGAAGAATGGGATAGAGCAATTCGCTTGCAGCATCTTGTGCTAACGAAACTGCAGAGAGAACTTTGAGATTACGAGTTCGCCACATGTGCTTCGAAATCCATTTGATAACTCACTTCAATGGATTCTCCCGGTTGAAGCAAGGGCGCTAAACCAAGTTCAACTGCGTTTGGAGGTGCATTTAATGGCTCAACGCAGACTCCATCAGGATTGCCGGTATAAAAAGTCCACCAGGGTTGCGATGAAATGCAAGTCATCTTTGCCGCACCTGGCCAGATCATGTAAGGATCACTACTTAATCCACCAAACGTGTGATCCCACGGTTGTGCAAATACCTTAATCAATTTTCCAGTGGGAATGCCGGTTTCATCTTGTTCCAACACATACGAAGCTGGATTAAAAATTTCTACTTCCGAACCTCTTGAAAGTTTTCGCTTGTACCAAGGATGAAAGCCAAGCCATGCCGGCATCACATTTTCACCATTGATGTATCGGACCGTCCAAACCATGGAATCTTGGCTCAGCGCAACACTTTGTTCGACTCTACCTCCATTAAACGGAGCGGGTAATTCGTTAGTTACTAATGCTCGATCCGATTCGTGGTAACCGACTTCAATATGAGCATCAAATAACAAACCATGGATTGCATGTGGTGGCATGAGCTCTTGCGAGAGTTGGACTGGACCGGAAGGTGTTTGTAGTAATCCATTTCGAATACGTCCAGCCCATGGAGCCATTGCATACCAACCCCAATGCAACGTGGTTGGTTTCTTTTCAACGGCAAACTCCAAATCTTTCCAGAGTACCGAGGAGAGTCTGCCGCCATTTTGAAGATCGATAGTGACTGAAAGATCACCCGATGAAACTGTGATCATAATTCGTTTGCAAAAGGTGGTTGAGCGCCGGCACGTGAACAAGTTATTGCTGCAGCTTTAACAGCTCGATTCAAAATTTCAGTTAGCAATTCTCCATGCAAATCTTTAATGGAGTGTTTCGTTAGTGATTCGACGATGACGGCTCCAACGGTATCGCCAGCCCCAACAGTATCAACCACATCTATTGAGATTCCCGGCACTTCAATAACTCCATTCGCTGTTATACCAATTAGCCCTTCTGAACCTCGAGTAAGAATAACGAGCGGGCGCGATGGAGAGATCCAAGATTTTGCTTTCACAATTGGATCCTGATCTGGATAGAGCCACTTAACATCGTCATCACTAACTTTTATTACTGTAGCAACATCGATCCATCGCTCCACTGTCGATCGATATAACTCTCGATCTGGTTCAACTGAAGGCCGAATGTTGGGATCAAAAACCACTGGTACTTGTAATGCTTTAGCCCATTCAAAGTGCGCAGTTGCTGTGGGCTCTACCAAGGTAATCAAAGTTCCAATATGAAGCACATCTGGTTTTGGCGCGATGGGTAATTTCTGGAAATCAAATTCAAATGTCGCCGTGCCACGTATATGGAAATGATAAGAAGCGGTCCCTTTCTCATCCAAAGAAACCATTGCTAAACACGTTGGAAGATTGTTGAAAACCGCATGTCGCAAACCAACGCCATCACGTTGAAATTGTTTGGCCATGTTTGTACCAAATGAATCTTGCGAAAGGCCACCAACAAATTCGACGGGAACGCCGAGTCGAGCAAGTGCGAGCGCGGTATTTGCCGGACCGCCACCCGGCACTGGAGTGAGCAAGTCTGGTGTGGGTCCGGGTAAGACATCAACAAGCGCCTCACCTGCCACCCAAACGGTCATGTGGCTATCCTGCCAGCAACTTTGCTTACTGCGGAACGGGGTTGTCGAATGCGGCTCCAATAGCCCAAGTTTGATCACCATGGCGATCAACCACCCAGGCACTGTATTGCGGATGTTCTATAAACCAGTGGGCTCCAGATCTACCGGCCACTATCAATCCCGTAGCTAAAGCTTCTGCTAAACCCGCATCAGGTCCAACTACGGTTGCAGAGCGCGCACCGATTGCTGGCAACAAAGTTGCGGGGTCAATGATGTGCTCTCCCCGCTCATACGTTCCACTCGTCGCGATGGCTCCATCTACCAACGCAATTATTTGGGCGACTTTATCTCGCTCTTCCGGATGGCGAATTCCGATATTCCAAGGTTCATCTGCGCTTCGTCCTCCGGCAAGAGAAATATCTCCACCAGCATTTATCTGAATATGTTCAACTCCAGCGGCTTTCGCTATTGCTACTCCTTGATCAGCAGCCCAACCTTTGACATATCCGCTAGGGTCAAATCCTCCCCTAACAGCCCAGGGATCGAATGCACCTGCAGTAATTTCGCGCGCATCTAAACATTTTTTGTAAATTGTTTGCACCCATTCATGACACTGCTCAATGTTTATCGAACCTTGACGCAATTGACTAACTTCACTGTTAGGAATGTAGGTACTAAATAAGTTGTCGATCTCTTTGAAAAAATTCATCACCTCATCGACAACGTGATGAAGTTCAACTTCACTTAAGTGCTCTGAACGAAAATCAAATGAAGCGACGGTGCCCCAAATGGCCTCGTCGCGCCTTACCTTCATTTAGATACCGGCTTGTTGCAGAGCCGATTTCAATGAGCTAATCCAGGCATACGTTGTGAAAGTTGCGCCACCAACACCATCAAGATTGGCACTATTTTTTGCCGCCAATGTTTGTTCCACTAACCATGGAATCGCTTGTTGCGAAATCCAACTCGATCGTCGATCTTGATTTGGATATTGCAATGCCTCCGCGGCAGTAACCACACCATCGGTGACAGTTATCTTGACTTGTACGTTTCCAAATCCACCTGCGTTATATGCCTTTCCTGTCACTGTCTTGGTGCCAGAAGTGCTCTTCTTTGTGGCAGTGGGTGTTGGTGTCTGTGTTGGAGTCTGTGTTGGAGTCTGGGCAGGTGCCGGAGTTTCAGTCTGAGTCGGCGTAGATGTTTGAGCTGGCTTCTGAGCTGGAGTTGCAGCTTTTGTCGGAGTTTGAGTTGGTGCCTGCGTAGGTGCCTGCGTTGGTGCTTGCGTGCTTGAATTCGCGGGAGCCTGCGTTGGTGAAGAGGTTGTTCCAGCCGAAGCGCTGCCTTGATCTGTCGTAGCGCTTTGATTTGGCGAGGAGTCGGTAGCACCCAATGGCGCAAGACCTCCGCTGCTAGCTGCTGCAGTTAGCTCCGGCGGCGTATAAGAGAGCACAGCAGCAACACCTGCCACTGTTCCTCCAGCTACTAAGAGCGCTCGCTTCATCTTCTCTCCTTAACTCGCATGATGAGCGAGAGCCTCATCATGTTAACTCGCATGATAAGCAAACGCCTCATCATGAAATTTTGAACTTGGAACACCAAGCGCCTCAACCGAATGACGAACTCGATGAACCAATGCATCTGGACCACAGACAAATACATCACATTGCGAAATATGTGGAACTAAAGAAGCGATATGCGCAGGTGTAAGTGGGAATCGATCTCGCGAGCCCGCCATGTAATGAATACGTGCATTTCGCATCCTTGCCAAAGTATTGAGTTCTTCCTTTAGCACTAAATCTTCTTCGCTCGATGCTCGATAAATAACATCGATATCAGAACCCGTTGGAAATTCCTCCATTAATGCTCTAAGTGGAGTGATCCCTACTCCACCACCAACAAGAAGTATCTTCTTGCCACTCGCGCGATCTGCGGTGAATATTCCATATGGACCTTCGGCTAAGACTCGAGTTCCTGGCTTCATCTCTGTCAGCGAACCGGAGTGATCCCCTAAATTCTTAACGGTGATTCGCAATAACTTTGAATGCGGAGCAGCAGAGAGTGAATATGGATGAGATTGCCACCACTCTTTTCGAGTTAAGAATCTCCAGCCGAAGAAGTGGCCCCCTTGAGCACCCATCTTGTCTATATTTCGACCTTTAATGTGAATGCTGACAATTCCCGGACCTTCGACAACAACCCGTTCCACCACAAGTTGGTGACGAATGCTTCGATAAATCGGAATCACTAATCTCCACCAGAACATTGAAGTTCCAACAAAAACGTAAAGTCCGATCCAGTAATACTTCGCGAGTGGATGTTGAATAAACATGATGCCGGTCAGAATTTGATGCATGAATGCGAGCGCTACCGCAATGTATGTATAAAGATGAATGATCCACCAGGTCTCATACGACATCTTTTTGCGTGCTCTCTTATATGAAGTAACTCCCGCCATCATCATCAAGATAAAGGCAGCGAAAGCTGGAAGCATCCATGGGTAGGTAGTGATTAAATTCCAAAACTCTCGATAGAGAGGAATTCCATCATTTCCCGAGTAGCCGATCGTGACCAAGACGAAATGTCCGAGTATGAGATAGAGCGACCAAGGACCGAGTTTGCGATGCCAGGTGACCATACGGTCATGGCCAACTGAACGTTCTACGAAAGGAATTCTGGCGACCAGAAGTAATCCAACTAAAACTAAATAAGTACCAACCAAAGCGCAGATTCGAGAAATGATGGTGATCACTCCGTTAACGCTTTGAAGTTGTTCGCTATTTAATGTGATCGCTTCAATTGCCAGAGTGATTCCAAGACCTAGGCCAGTGAGTAGGGCGGCAGTATCGCCACCGCGTTGCAACTTGCTCATGCCCTACCCTCCCGTTCCAATTCCTATTTTCGCCGCTTGATCGGCTACAGGTAAGGAGAGTGGCCTAGGTTTCTGGGATATTCCTGAGATACCCCTCTCATCCGCGTGAGGGTTTTTTAGGCCGTAGGCTGACCACGTGAAGGTGTCTCTCAAAGGCTGGGTCTATTGGAGCATCGGAGCACTGGCATATATCGCCGCCGTCACCCATCGCACCTCATTTGGAGTTGCCAGCGTCGATGCCGTAGCCAGGTTTCACATCGGACCGGTACTGCTTAGCCTCTTTCCCGTCTTGCAATTGATCGTTTATGCCTTAGCCCAGATTCCAGTTGGAATCGCATTGGATCATTTTGGTTCACGCCGACTCATCGCCACCGGTGCCTTAGTCATGGCTGGCGGGCAAACATTGTTGGCCTTTGCTGGAAGTTATCCAGTTGCACTTCTCGGTCGAGGCATCGTTGGACTCGGCGATGCCATGACATTTATCTCCGTCTTGCGCGTCGTTGCATCATGGTTTCCTAAGGAACGCGTTGCAATGATGACGCAAATAGTTGGGTTGCTCGGTTGGTTTGGACAACTCATTTCTGGCCAACCCTTTTCTTTCCTACTTCGAAATGAAAGTTGGAGTTTTGCTTTTGCAACTCTTTCTATTACCTCTTTAATTATGAGTATTTGCGCTTACTCACTCATCAGAGATGCAGATTTGCACCTAATCTCAGGAGAGTGGCCATCGATTCAAGATGTCAAAGAAAAAATTAAAATTGTTTGGCACATGCCAGCCGCTCGGCTTGGTTTCTGGTCCCATTTCACCACTCCGTTTTCTTCCCAAACTTTTGCTCTCATTTGGGGTATGCCGTTTATGGTTAATGCACTTGGGTACAGCAAAACTCAAGCCAGTAATTTCATTAGTACCAATCCACTATTCGGAATGATTGCTGGTCTACTCATTGGTTATTTCACACCAAAGATGCAGACTCACTTACAACGGATGACATATTTACTAACTATTTACATCATATTTTCTTGGTCGATACTGCTCTTGTGGCCAGGAAAACCAGGTTGGTTTGTTGTCCTATTTATGATTGCTGCTATCTCTGCCGGAGGGCCTGGTTCTCTTATCGGCATTGCTCATGCTCGGAGACATATTCCACGTGAACATATGGGAACGGCAGATGGGCTGATTAACTCCGCCGGATTTTATGCCGCACTTTTAAATATGTTGCTCATAGGTGCAGTGCTTCAAATTTGTGGTGATTATTCTCTTGCATCATTTCGCTGGGCTTTTCTAGTCCAATTCCCACTTTGGTTGATAGGTTTGCGACAAATACGCAAATATGTTCGCCTGACCGGAGAGATTTAATATGAAAAAAATTGGTAGCAGTACGCTGGAAGTATCTGACCTAAATCTTGGCGGAAATACCTTTGGTTGGACTGCAAGTGAAGCGGAGTCTCACGCAGTACTCGATGCCTATGCAGATGCTGGCGGAAATTTCATTGACACTGCAGATGTTTACAGCGAATGGAAACCGGGAAATTCTGGTGGCGAGAGTGAAAGCATTATTGGTTCGTGGCTGCAAAAGCGCGGAAATAGAAAAGATGTAATTATTGCAACCAAAGTCAGCAAACTCTCTAAGCGACCAGGGCTTGGTGCAGCAAACATCGCAGCCGCGGTAGATGATTCATTAAAAAGATTAAAGAGTGATTACATCGATCTTTACTACGCACATGCTGATGATCCAGAAACTCCACTTGAAGAGACTTTAACTGCTTTTGATCAGGTCGTGAAAGCTGGAAAAGTTCGCTACATCGCTGCCAGTAATTACTCACAAGAACGGCTTGCCGAAGCTCTCTCGATTTCGAAATCACACGGGCTAGTTTCGTACATCGGATTGCAACCACATTTCAATCTCCTCGAACAGGGAGAGTTTCCCGTTGAATATCGTGATTTTTGTGCTGCTAATAATGTGGGTGTTATGCCTTATTACGGTGTCGCAAGAGGTTTCTTAACCGGCAAATATCAACCTGGGGTTTCAGTAGATAGCGCTCGAGCAGGCGGCGTTGAAAAGTATTGCAACTCACGAGGCTGGAAGACGCTAGAGATTATTAAAGATCTTGCTCAGCGCCATGGGGTCTCCTATGCGGCTATCTCTTTGGCTTGGCTGCGAGCACAAACGTCGATCACAGCACCGATCGCCAGCGCAAGAATCGTGAGTCAACTGCCAGATCTAATGCAAACTCCAACTTTGAGTAGCGAAGAAATTGCTACCTTGACTTTGGCTGGTAGCGAGGAAGCAGCGGTATAACAATCGCGGCTGCTAACAGCATCGGGATTACTAATTCAATCGACATCGCTCGCATTGATGCACCTAGTAGATTTGAAGTTATCCCGAAAATAGAACCGATAAATGTTTGACCTGCTCCGAAATAACCGGATGCTGTACCAGCTCGGTCAGCATGATGAAATGTTGCCAAGGTGATTCCGTTTGCTAATACAAAACCAATTACGCTCATAACGAAAACCAGAAGTCCAGCGGTTATGTAAAGATTTGGATTAGGAAGGTGCGAATAGATAACTAAACATGTTGTCCAGAACGCACCCCAACCACACCCAAAGCGCAACAAGTTCGCTGGAGAGTATCGAAGCAAAAGTCTTCTATTAACTTGTGTGATCAACACAATTCCGATGGCGTTTACTGCGAAAAAAATTGAATAAAGTTGCGGTGAAATTTTGAAAGTATTCTGGAAAGCAAAAGAGGATGTAGATAAGTAAACCAATAACATTCCATTACCAAAACCCGCGCCAATAACCGCCATGATGAAAAGTGGATCGCTAAAAATGAAAGATCTTGCTTCACGTTTTGCTTTTCGGTTCGCTGGAATTCTCCTACTTTCCGGCAAGGTTTCAGGCAACGTTAATGCGATCAGAATTATCATTCCTAATCCATAACAAGCAAGAAAGATCATGATTGATCGCCATGATGAAACTGTTAGCAGCGCGGATCCTAAAAGCGGCGAGAGGATTGGTGCTACTCCCATCACCATCATCAAAGCCGAATAGGCTCGGGCAGCAGATGTTCCATCTAGCAAGTCCCGCACTACTGCCCGCGATAGCACTGTTCCAACCGAACTCGTAACACCTTGAAAATATCTCAGCACTAAGTAGATCCAAATATTTGGCGCTATCGCAGCGAGGATGCTGATAATGATGAAGAGCGATAATCCATACATCAACGTCGGTTTGCGACCAATGGTGTCGCTGATGCTGCCAACAAATAATTGACCGGTAGCCGATCCGATTAAACAGGCCAAGACAGTAAATTGCACCAAAGTTGTGGAAGTCGAAAAATCACGTTCAATGTTTGGAAGCGACGGCAAATACGCATCGATAGTGATGGGCACCAACGCCATCAACGCACCGAGAAGCGGTAGATGACCGCGTTTGCTCATCCGACTACCCTAGTGCCATGACTAATACTGCTCGGTTTTCAGACGGAGGCGGTTGGGAGAAAGCCGCAGGTTATTCGCGAGGTGCTCGCTTCGGTGATCACATCGCCATTAGTGGGACAACCGCGCATGCACCTGATGGTGTGATGTTTGTCGGTGATCTATATGGTCAAACTAAAGAGTGTTTACTTCGAGCAATTCGAGCAGTCGAGGCTCTCGGCGGAAGTAAATCCAGCATTATTCGCACTCGACTCTTTCTCGCACCAGGAGTTGATTGGGAACAAGCAGGTCGTGCTCACCAAGAAATCATGGGTGAGGTTGCACCTGCTAACACCACACTCTTCGTACATTCATTCGTTGGTCCTGACTTCTTAGTCGAAGTAGAGGTTGAAGCAGTCGCGCTC
This sequence comes from uncultured Actinomycetes bacterium, assembly GCA_964343565.1. Lineage (GTDB taxonomy): Bacteria > Actinomycetota > Actinomycetes > Nanopelagicales > Nanopelagicaceae > CAYFKL01. Next base: position 8,365 of record CAYFKL010000004.1, on the reverse strand, counting down.
TCATGAAATTTTCTCTTCGTGTCAATAACGATTTAAAACCAGCCCAACTGGTGGATATGGCTGTAATGGCGGAACGTATGGGCTTTGATCAAATGTGGGTCTCCAACGATCTCTTTCTTCGCTCAGCACCAACGATGGCAGCCATGATGTTGCAAGCCACCAAGAAAATCCATATTGGTATTGGCATCATGAATCCGTATTCGGTTCATGTCTCTGAATTAGCAATGATTGGTTCTACATTGCAAGAGGCTTCGCACGGACGCTTCATTCTTGGCTTAGGCGCTGGTGCAGCAGACTTTCTTGGATGGGCTGGAATTGAAAGACCAAAGCCGTTAACGAAAACTCGTGAAGCATTCGAACAAATCAAAGCGCTCTCTCGCGGTGAGCGTCCGTACCGATTTAGTGAGGGATGGACCTCCGAAGGCTACCTTCGTTATCCCGTCGAATTTCCAATTTACATTGGCGCGATGAGTCCAAAAATGACTGAATTGATCGGTGAGATCGCAGATGGTGGATTGACTTTGTTATTTCCACCAGAACACTTCGAAGAAGCATATGCACAAGTAAAAACTGGTGCCGAACGAGCTGGAAGAGATATAAACGAGATCGATGTTCCAGCGGCTTTCTGGGTAAGCGTCGACAAAGATAGAGATAAAGCTCGGTTTGCACTCGCCGAAAAAATTGCATACTACGGCGCAGCCTTTTCACCATATCTCTTGGAGAAGGCAGGTCTAACTGTTTCTTCATTCGACAGTGTGCAAGAAGCCTTAATTCAAGGGGATATCAAAGAGGCTGCAAACCGAGTTACTGATCAAATGTTGACGCTAGGAATTGCTGGAGACTCCAGAGAAGTCATACGTCGATGCCAATATCTAAAAGAAATTGGAGCCAACCATCTCAGTTTTGGTCCGCCATTAAATGAAGATCCAATTACTGGTGTTGAAATACTTGGACGGGAAATTTTGCCTTCGCTGCGTTAACGATTTAGTAGCGGCAAAACTCTGGTTCCAATAAGTTCCACTCCTCTTGCAGGTGTAATCCCATGAGGTGTACCAAATTCAACTCGACCTGCACCTGCATCAATAAGTAATTGGGCTTGAGCGGCAACTTGTTCTGGTGTGCCTGAAAAGGCAAAAAGATCAAGAACGTCATCCGGAATTAATTTGCCTGCCGCTTCAAAATTTCCTTGATCAACGAGAACTTTTATTCGGCTTAACAGATCTGGATCGACATTTGCTGATGAATCCAGTTCTGCTACCACCGCGATATACATCGCTACCTCAGTTCGCGCCAAAGTTCTCGCGCGCTCGCCATCTTCATCAACCACGGTAACTGCCCCAATACAAATTCTGACTTCATCAACATTTCGGTTGATTTGATTCGCACCTTTTTCAATCATGGCGCGCATAATTGGAAGCATTCCAGGATTCGCACTTCCACCAATCTTCACTTCATCGGCAACTCTTCCCGCGAGCGCAGCAGTTTGCTCTCCCCACGTTCCAATAAGCAAAGGAACTTCAGACCTAAAAGGTTCGAAATAGAAAGCAGTTGAAGGTGCCAGAGAAAAATATTGACCAGAGAAACCGTCAGTATTCTTTGAGAGTAAGCGAGAGACAACTTCCCAGCATTCACGAATCATGACAACTGGTTTAGGTTGCTCCAAACCAACTGCTGCTAACCAAGTCCCTTTGGCAAGACCAAGATATGCACGTCCCTGTGATGCCAAATCAAGAGTCGCAATTTGCCCCGCGATTTCATAAGGAGCCATGGAGTATGGATTCAAACAAGCTGGCCCAAGCCGAACTTTCTTGGTAGCACGTGCCATTTCAAGTAATGCAAATAATGGTGGTTGAAACATCAAATCACTGAAAACTGTTAGCACGTCGATTCCGCACTCTTCAGCGCGAGCCGCTATCGATGCATAATCTGCACCACTCTTATCGCTCTGAATTCCTAGCCCTATTTCGGTTTTCATTAAGTGAGATCCGAAGAATTCAATCTTGTCGTGCCAAGTCGATCGATACGCATAATCACTCTCTCGTCAGGATCTGGACAAGCAACATGCGTATCTGTTTCCAACCAATCCGATGCTGGAAGTTGTCGCATTTTGGCAGGTATTAATGGCATAACTGACTGCATAGCCCACATGCAAAATTGCTTACCTTCTGGGATTGAAACTTGCCCACTATTTTTTACTTCAAAATAGTCGCCCACTGAGAGAGAACAAACTGAACGACCCTCAATGCGTTCTACTGTCACTCTGATATCAAACAGTTCCATATCCGACATAGCGATATCGTAGTTCAGCTCAGCAGCGAAGTGAGAGCCACTTCAACCATAGAATTCAAAGTTTGCTCCCGCTGTGCGGTACTCATGACCTCGTGGGTAAGAATCTGATCTGAGACCGTCAAAATTGAAAGCGCCTGGCGACCATGTCGAGCAGCCAACGAGTAAAGAGCGCTGGTCTCCATTTCTACTGCCAATACTCCATGCTCCTTCAATCGATCCATCGCATCACTATCGTCATAAAAGAGATCCATGGAAGCCACTCCACCAATATGAACCGGAGTCTTACAAGCATCAGCTGCTGCTCGAAGCATCGAATAATCGGCGCATGGCGCAAAGTCCAGTCCATTAGTTCGTCGTCGATTAATCCCAGAATCTGTGGATGCCGTCATAGCAATGATGAGATCGCCTAACTTAATGTTGGGTGAGATCGCACCACATGTTCCTACTCGTATCGCTCGTTCGACTTCATATTCAGTAAATAATTCATGTGCATAAAGTGAGATGGAAGGTGCGCCCATTCCAGTACCTTGCACCGCTATCCGCTCACCTTTATAGGTTCCGTTAAACCCATACATGCCGCGAACTTCGTTGTAGCAGTGAATATCAGTCAGAAAATTTTCGGCGATCCATTTGGCTCTCAGCGGATCTCCAGGCAGCAAAATTCGATTGGCTATCTCCCCTGGTTTCGCCGTCAGGTGCATACTCATAAGATGAGCGTAGGGCTAGGAGGCAACAATGGGTAAGCAACTTCGAATCATTCGAATGCTTTACTGCGATCCGGCAGGTGTTATTCGAGGTAAGACCGTTCATGGCTCCCAGTGGGCGAGTAAACAACATGAAGGTGTTGGGCTAACCCGTGCGCAAAATGCAGTTAATCTCTTCGAAGATTTAATTCCTATCGAAGGAATGGAACCGGTCGGTGAGGTTCGAATCATGCCTGACATCGATACTTTCACCGTACTGCCTTGGCTAGATAAGACCGCTAGCGTTTTTTGTGATCTCACTGAACAAGATGGAAGTGAATGGGGAGGATGCACCCGAACCGTCTTAAAACGGGCTATCGCTTTCGCTGCCGAACAAGATATAGAAATTAAAGCTGCGTTCGAAAGTGAGTTTTATCTTGCTGAAATGACAAATGATGGGCCGAAACCATACGCAAATGGTCCGGTCTATTCCAGTGCCGGACTAGATCGAGCAGCTCATGTGGTTTATGACATCGTTGATAATTTGGTAGCCCAAGGAATTGAAGTTGAGCAAGCAATAAATGAATACGGACCAGGGCAGCAAGAGATAGCGATCAAATACGATGAGGCGCTCAAAGCAGCTGATAAACATTTGAAATTTAGAGACACTGTAAGAGGAACCACTGAAGTCACTCATGGGCTACTGGCATCTCTAGCTCCAAAACCTTTCGCTGATGGAATAGGTTCTGGTGCGCACTTACATTTCTCACTCTGGTCAAAATCAAAAGGTAAGAATTTGCTCTACAACAAACACGAACCAACCAAACTCTCCGAATTTGGTTTGCACTTTGTGGCCGGAGTTTTAGATCATCTTCCTGGATTACTCGCCCTCACATGTCCCTCATATGTTTCCTATCATCGACTTCAACCACATGCATGGGCCGGAGCAACGATCTCTTGGGGTTATGACAATCGCGAATGTGCAGTTCGAGTTGCTTCTCCATTCAAAGGTCGAGAGAGCGAATCAATTAACCTGGAACTCAAAGCCTGTGATGGATCAACTAATCCCTACCTCTCGCTTGCTGGAGTAATTCTGGCCGGGCTTGACGGCGTGAAACGAAAACTTGCAGCACCCGCTCCCGCACATAGAGATCCCGTGCTGCTCTCTGCAGCTGAGCAAGCAGCCTGCAATATTCGGCCGCTGCCAAGCAGCCAGAGTGAAGCCCTTGATGCACTTGAAAAAGATCAAGTACTAACTGATGGCCTTGGCGAGATGATGACGCGCGCATACTTAGCCACGAGAAGGGCAGAGAATGCCAAGGCGAAAGAACTTGGAGATGATTGGGCGCGCCTAGCGACGTTCTCTACCTTTTAAAAAGCCCTAACATATCCATCATGTGTCGTCTCTTCGCCTGGCATTCTGACAAGCCAATCAATGCAGACCAAGCTTTAGGCAGCGACAAACCAAGTTTTATCTCGCTATCTGAGTTACATCGAGATGGTTGGGGAATGGCTTGGTGCGACGAGCATGATCGAGTTAGAAGTTTTAGAGATGAACAACCAGCCTATGCCGCCCAAACATTAGAAGTTGGCTCATCAACTGATGCAATTTTGCACTTACGTTGGGCCACGGAAGAAATTCCAGTTTGTATTCCTAATACTCATCCATTCGTTAAAGAGACGCCAAGTGGAGCAATGGCTTTTATTCATAATGGCGGAATACCCCGTGGAGATTTACTTACTTCATTAATCGATGAGGATCTATACCAAGGTTTAGAAGGCAACGGAGATTCTGAACAATACTTTGCTGCGATCATTTCGTTGATGAGAAAAAATGGTGGAGATCTAGTCTCTGCCTATCGCACATTCTTAAGCTCTGTCGCTGAATTGAAATATTCATCTCTCAATGCATTTCTGCTCACTAGCCAGACTTTGTCTATTGTCGCCGCATATCGCCCAGAGAACCGACCTGCTACTCAACCCGAAAATTACTATGACCTCTCATGGGACACGGATGAGAATGGGGTAACTTCCGTTTGGTCAACATTCGTGCGAGCGCGGGCTGGAAATGCGGTCGCAAATTATTCAATGCTGCAAATCGATCGCAAAACGGGCAACATCACGCATAACGACCTCAATTCACCGGTCATTTAACTGTTTTTTTACTATTTATTTGCCGGATTTACTTTCAATTAGTTGAACATCCCCTGAGAATGGACTCCACGTTTCATCCACGATTCAGGAGGGTATGTGTCAGCTGAACAGGGCCACGGCCTGGTTAAGAACCTCAATATTTGGGAAGCGATCGGAATCTCCGTCGCTCTCATGGCACCTTCGATGGCTGCCAACATCAATCCACAAGGAACCGCCACCACAGTTGGTCGAGCAGTTCCGGTGGCATTCTTGCTCGCAACAATCGGCGTGCTGCTCGTTGCATACGGTTTTGTGCGTCTTTGCCAAAACTTTAATCACGCCGGATCCGTATATGGATTTGTTGGAGCAACATTAGGTGCACGAAGTGGTGTAGTTGCTGGATGGGGCCTTATGGGCACCTATATTTTCTACACCTGCGTTACCACCATGGCTGCTGGAATTTTCGGCGCAGATTTTCTAAACAAGATTGGCCTTTGGACAGATCAACCAAGTTGGGCACCATTTGTTATTAGTGCTATCGCGCTCGCCTTGGTTTATTGGTTGGCCGTTGTTCCAATCCGACAAGGAACTCGTATCTTGTTAACCGTTGAAGGTATAACGGTGCTACTCATTCTGATCACCGCAGTTGTGGTCTTTGTGAAATTAGCATCCGGTTCTTCTCCAGATGGAAAATCTTTAGATTGGTCAGTCTTCTCAATTCCATCAGGCACTGACGCTTCGACAGTCTTCCTTGGAGTGGTCTTCGGATTCTTATCATTCGCCGGTTTTGAAGCCGCATCGACTCTCGGTGAAGAGGCACATAACCCACGCAAAGATATTCCTCGCGCAATTTTGGGAACCGCAATCTTCGGTGGCGTCTATTTCGTAACGGTTACCGCGATCGAAATGATGGGATTCGGCACGGATCAAGCAGGTGTCGAAGCATTCACGAAGTCTGGTTCGCTCATGGGCGATCTCGGTTCTAAATACATTGGAAATTGGATCGGAACCACGATTTCACTCGGTGCTGCAATTTCTGCGTTTGGTTGTGCGCTCGCCTGCATCGTAGGTGCATCTCGTCTGGCATTCGCACTCGGTCGCGATGGTGGAAGTCAACGCCTAGCCAAAATCAGTAGCAACCGTGTTCCATCAACCGCAACTGCATACATCACTGTTACAGCCATTGTGATCATGGTTGTGTGGAAGGCAGTTTGGGGCGTTGGAGCATTCGATATCTTCGTTGGTAGCGGAGTTATTGGCACTTTGATTCTGATTGTGGCTTATGTCTTGGCAACCATTGGCGCAGTGCGATTCCTCTTCTTTAGCGGAAAAACAAAGACTGCTAAATGGGAAATCATCATTCCGATTGCAGGTTTGCTGGTACTGGCATACACCTTGTATCGAAATGTGATTCCTTTCCCAACTTCTGGTGCTGCACGTGCTTATCCAATTGCTGCTGGTATCTGGTTAGTGATCGGCATCGTTGGAGTACTTGCTCGACCAGCTCTTGCTAACCAAATTGGAAATAAGTTAACGGCAGATGAGAATCTGACATCTAATCGATAGGAAGAATTTATGCTGAACAACGCGAAGGTCATCGATCTAACGATCCCGTTGGGTCCTGACATCGTGATGTGGCCGGGTGCTCCATCGCCTGAGGTTGAAACCTTGGTAACGATTAAGCACGATGGTTACTTTGCTCGACGTGTTTCATTCTTTGAGCACTCTGGAACTCACTTTGACGCACCATGTCACTTCATTGAAGGTGGCAAGAGCGTTGAACACGTTCCAGTCGAAACATTGGTCAGACCAGCGGTCGTGATCGATATTTCCAAGCGCATTGGATCAGACGCCGATGGTGAATTAACTCTTGCAGAAGTCCAAGCTTTTGAAGCAGCAAATGGTCGAATTCCCGATGGGGCTGCCATCCTGCTTCGAACTGGTTGGGAAGAGTTCAATAGCGATTCACATCGATATGCCGGACCGGAGGGAGATCTTCACTTCCCTGGCTTTGGCGTTGAAGCAGCAAAATTTCTGGTCGAAGAACGAAAAGCGGTCGGTCTTGGCACTGACACTTTGGGCATTGATCCGGGATGTGCATCGACTTTTCCGGTGCACTCGCAGATCAGTCATCCAAAGGGTCTCTGGCATCTTGAAAATCTGCAAAACCTCAAGAAACTGCCAGCCGTAGGAGCCTGGATTGTGGTGGGAGTCCTGCCGCTGATCGGCGGCTCGGGTAGTCCTGCTCGAGTTATCGCGCTCGTTCCCTGATGTAACTCAATTCGAGAGCCCACCTCACCCGAGGTGGGCTCTCGTTTTACTGTCGCACACCGAACTTTTATGAAAGGCTAAATAACATGGAATGGCCGCTCGCATTCGTCGCCACATGCGATTTAGTTGCTTTAGTTCGAGGTCGTGCCATGAGCCGACAAAGTTTGCTAGCTAGCAACACCGGAGTTGGTTGGGTGCCAGCAGATTTAGCTCTCACAGCATTTGGCGGGATAGCTGATCCAAATCCTTTTGGCTCGCTTGGTGATTTAAGGCTGATACCTGATTTAGAAACTGAAATTATTTTGCCGCCTGCAGATAGCGCCTCAAATCCTTTGCATCTCTTTCTTTCCAATCAATCGACAATCGACGGCCAACCGTGGGAGTGCGATCCTCGAGCACATCTTCAAAGTGCTATTCAAGAGTTGAAATCGCGACATAACATAGAAGTGATTGCTTCATTTGAACACGAATTTACATTGGCTACTTCTAAGGTCGGAAATCCTTTTGGTCTTGACTCACTTCGAAATGCAGAACCATTTGGAACAAAACTACTCACAACATTAGATTCAGTTGGGTTGGCCCCGGAGAATTGGTTGCCAGAATATGGAAATGGTCAATTCGAAATTACTCTTGAACCAGCATCCGCATTAGTTGCAGCAGACCGCGCCGTTTATCTTCGAGAAATAGTTCGCGATACCGCAAAGCAAGAGGGACTTAAAGCATCTTTCGTTCCGCTACCACATCCAGAAGGCGTAGGAAATGGTGTTCATATCCATCTCTCATTGCAACGAGACGGCAAACCCATCACCTACGATCCCCAAACCAAACATCACCTCTCATCTCTCGCATCCCAAGCCTTCAATGGCATCTTGCAACATGCTGAAGCACTCCTAGCCATCACGGCTCCGAGCCAAATTTCATTCCTTCGCTTAACTCCACACCGTTGGAGCGCGGGTGGGATATGTATCGGTAAACAAAATAGAGAAGCG
>CAYFKL010000003.1:0-30473 GCA_964343565.1 uncultured Actinomycetes bacterium | reverse complement strand
CTTTCCGTGTAGAAAGTGTCATAGAGTCGGAAATCTGCAACTGGCGCTCCAGCAATTGCTGCAGCAAAAATATCTGGTCTATCAAGTACGGCCAGTGCAGCGAGATAGCCTCCGAAAGACCAACCTCGAATCGCGATCCGTTCGCGATCAATCAAACCAGGATGAGTGGCGATCAAAGCTTCAACGGCCGATACCTGATCTTCGACTGGGAATGAGGCCAAGTCATGATGAATGGATTTCTCCCATTCTGGTCCACGTGCTGGCGTGCCTCGACCATCCGAAATTAAGACGGCAAAGCCTTGGTCGGCAATCCACTGCGCTTCGGCATAAGCGCTTCTGCTTGCGAGAACGCGTTGCGCATGAGGTCCGCCATATGGATCAACGAGTAGCGGCAGATTTTTCTGATTACCAGTTGAAGGCAGCAGGAGAGCGGATCGTAATTTCAATTCTCCAAGTTCGAGCATCTTCACATTCACCGAAACATTTGGTTCTAACGCCACAGATTTGATGTGAAATTTTTCGCCGTCGCGTTCAACTTCGACTTTTGGACCGAAATATGAAAGTGATCGACTCACATGAACGAAGGTGTGGTTGTGCGCTCGTCCTGAATGCACTCCAGGATCAGTTGTGAGTTGCTCGAGTTCTCCTCCGAACCCGTACCACCAAATCTGCTCTTCTGTTGGCTCAGAACTTGCGGTAAAAGTTATGCCGTGGGTATCGATATCTAACACACTTCTTACATTCCAACTCTGAGGAGAGATGCTTCTACCGTTTAGAGTCAAAGTTCGATATTCACCATCGTGCATTAGAAGCAATTCACCAGCGGGGGTCCAAGCTGGAGTTCCAGGAAATACTTCAAGCCATCGCTCATCAGTTTGAGAAGCGATTTCTGATAGGGAGAGCGAAGCGAGGTCGAGGGCAAATGTTGAGGCCTTTGTCTGTTCTCTATTCATCACATATAACAAAGGAGGCCCGTATGAACTCCAATGTATGTCAACCAGATATTCGTATCCCGATGGAATTTCGATAACGCCTAAGGATTGAGTTTGTAGATTTACCAAGTGCAACCTCACTTTGGCATTTGAGGTTCCAACTTGCGGATATTTCACTGCTCGCGGTGCGAGCTCGGGGTGTGCCGGATCAGAAATAAACCACGTCTGTATTTCACTCTCGTCTGTAGCCTGCACCAAGAGTTGATCAGATTTTGGAGACCACCAATAGCCACGGAATCGATTCATCTCTTCACTCGCAACGAATTCTGCAAGACCCAAACTCTGCTCGGCGATGTGTAGAGTTCCTAATGTTCGTAACGTTTCGACATCTGCGAGAGAGAAACTGCCATCAACGGTTGGGGCAGCTAGGTATTTTCCATCTGGACTTAACCTCGGGTCGACAACGGCAGAATTAAAATCTATTTCTTGAATTTCCCCGGTTTCGACATCGAGAATTTGGGCCTTGCCTGATTGTGTGAAAGCAACTTTTCGCTGCAATCCATCTGTCGAAAATGATGTGATGCCAGCACTTCCTTCACGCAGTCGTTCTCTGCGAGCGCGTTCCTCTACGCTCAAATTTTCTTCGTTTTCAGATGGGGGTGTTAAGAGTTTCTCGATACCGCTATTCAGATCGAGCTGCCAGAGCAGACCCCGTCTATCTTCACCGGAGCCGCTGCGGATGAAGAGAATTCGTTGGCCGTCAGATGAAATAGAAAATGATCTTGGCTGTCCGAGCGAAAAACGCAAGGTTCTGGCGCTAAGACGCGGAAAAGAAATCACGGGGGCAGATTAGCCTCAAATTCCTCCGACTAATACCCTTAGAGCATGTCCGCAAAAAGATTGCTGCTCGTTCACGCACACCCCGACGACGAGTCGATCAATAACGGTGCAACGATGGCCGCTTATAGCGCTGCCGGAGTAGAGGTCACTTTGGTTACCTGCACTCGTGGCGAAGAGGGTGAAGTATTAATACCTGAGTTAGCGCACCTGGGTGCTGCACATGATGATTCCCTCGGCGAACGTCGCATGATTGAGTTGGCAAATGCGATGCAAATTTTGGGAGTTAAAGATCATCGATTTTTAGGTGGAGGATTTCGAAAATACAGAGATAGCGGAATGATGGGCACTGAGAGCAATACGCGATCAGATGTTTTTTGGAATGCGGATTTTTCGCAAGCGGTGAGTGATCTAGTCCAAGTTATTGATGAAGTTCGACCTCAAGTAATGATCACCTATGACGAATTTGGCGGCTATGGGCATCCCGACCATATCCAAGCCCACCGAGTTGCTATGGCGGCGGCGAAGCAGAGCAATTGGAAGATTCAAAAAATTTATTGGAATGGAACACCCAAGTCGGTAATCGCTCGAGCCATGGAAAAACTTGCAGAGTTTGGCCAGACCATGTTCGGTTCAAATTCAGTTGAAGATGTTCCCTGGGCCAAACCCGATGAGCAAATTACATCCGTCGTGGTTGCGCCCGATTTTTCAGAGGCAAAGGCAAACGCTTTGCGCGCACATGCGACTCAAATTACGGAAGACGGACCATTTTTCGCACTATCAAATGCCATGGGTCCAGAAGTTTTTGGAATCGAGTACTACCAATTAGTTCATGGCCAGGCACACGCCCCTTTCGATGATTCGGGCAGAGAACTCGATCTCTTCGCTGGAGTGAGTGAATCGTGAAGTATTTAGTGGCGCTTCCATCGGGATTAATTGCAGGTGCACTCCTAACAGTCACTCATAATTTTTGGTCTATCTGGGGTTTCGTGCTGACAACCTTGGGGTATGTTGCCCTGAGCCTGGAGATGCGAATATACCTCCAAACGAAATCGGCCTATCTGGTCTATGCAATTGGAACGATCATCACCATTTTGATAGGGGCGAGTGTTCGAGGAAACGAACTATTGGTTCAAGCAAATACACCGGGCTATCTACTACTCTTTGCTGGTCCGGTACTTGCACTACTGCCATTGGTAAAGAAGGTCTAAAACTTTGCGTCGAGCCGTGTGGATTTCCTCGGCGTTCGCGGCCGTTGCGTTGATGTGGGTGGGTGCCTGGTTAGCTGCCGGTTCAGGAATTCCTAAGAACACCACGCTTTTAGGCCAGGATATTGGTGGATTATCAAATCAGGCGATCGAAAAACTTTTTGCTTCTCAATCTATAAAACTCAAAAATTCAAAAATAACCATCACAGTTGATGGAAGAAAATTTGAACGTACCAGGAATGAATTAGGAATCTATCTTGATTCAGAAGCAACACTGAATCAGATTCGACCGCGCTCTTGGAATCCGATAAGTCTTTTCCAAACGCTAACGTCGGGAAAGAATTATCTGCCAATTTACTCATTTAGCGAGAGCGCTTTAAAGCAGAGTTTGACGGATATCGCGAATGAGACAGATGATGAGCCGGTCCAAGGCAACATCGTCTTTCAAGGTACTCGACCTATCGTCATTTCATCTGCTGCCGGGAAAACTTTTCAAATAGAACCAGCAATGAGTGAGATTAAGAAGAAATTATCAGATGAGAATTCATTCAAATTCGCGGCTGAAATCGTGGAGCCAACAATTACGACTGCAGAAGCCAAAGTTGCACTTAAATCTGCAGTGGCGGCAACTCGTGAACCAATCACCCTCATAGTTGATAATCATCCAATTAAGCTCAAAACGAGTGACATTGCATATTCCCTAACTTTTGTTCCTGATTCGACCGGTAATTTGAAGCCCAGATTTTCTGCTGATCTACTCACTCAAGTTCTTGGTCTTCGATGGAGTAAGTTTGTGGTTGCACCAGTAAATGCTCGCTTTACGCTATTTAATGGAATTCCAAAACTTCAACCGAGTGTTCGTGGCAGAGGCGTAACTGATGACGATTTGACCGCAGCACTTGTCCCAACTTTTTCACTCACTGGCGTTGCAAGAAGCGCAGTAATCTCAACTACGGAATTGGAACCAAAAATCACCACCGAAATGGCGGGAGGTTTGGGAATTACCGAAGTGGTATCTACTTTTACGACTAAATATCCACCTGCCGCATATCGAATTCAAAATATTCATCGAGCAGCGGATCTGATTGATGGAACTGTTCTAAAACCAGGCGAGTTATTCAGTTTGAATAGAATTGTTGGTGAACGCACTGCAGCGAACGGATTCGCAGAGGGAATCATTATCAATAGAGGTAGATTTGAAAAAGATTTCGGAGGTGGAGTTTCTCAAGTAGCAACCACTACTTGGAATGCGGCTTGGTTTGCTGGTTTAGAACTAGTGAATCATATGGCTCATTCATTCTATATTTCACGTTATCCCGCAGGTAGAGAATCTACGGTTGCGTGGCCAAAAGTTGATATGCAATTTCGTAATAATTTGGATTCGCCCATAATGATTGATGCTAGTTACACCAACTCAACTTTGACTATTGCGATTTATGGAAAGAAAAAATTTGAGGTAGATACCATCACCGGTGAGAGAAGAAATATCAGAGCATTTGAAATTTTGGATGATGATTCACCCACTTGTATTCATCAAGATGGTGTTGAAGGATTCGATATATCAGTGACAAGAGTTGTAAAATTAAATGGTACGGAAGTTGAGAGAAAGACTTTTGCAACCCATTACACGCCCGAAGACCGAATCACTTGCACGAATCCAGAAGCGGTATTCGGTAACCCTCCGCCGCCAAAGCCAAAGAAGACTCCGGTCCCGAAGGTAAGCACCGAAACGAGCACAACAACTACACCAGTTCCTGCCCAGTAGGGGTATCACGAACTTCATAACCAAGTTTCTTTATTTCTTCCCGCAGCTGATCTGAAGCTTTCCAGTCTCCGCTTAACCGAGCCTGATTTCGCTGCTCGAGGAGTTGCAATACCTCGGGTGGAATTTCCTCGGGCTTTCGATCCAGATCTAGAGCTAAGAATTGATCAAACCAGAGTAATGCTGCTACCTGTTCTGGCCCTTCCAGTGCTCTCAACATTTGAATGAGTGCAGGCGAATTTAGATCCTCATTGAGAATGTCGAGTCCACGTTGTTTCAATTCGGGCTCGCAATCTCGAAAACCAACATCTTGAATCAATTTTCGCCAACGTTTCAATGTTCGATCTGCTGCAAAGAGCGAATCCCAGCTGAGATCGATTTGAGTTCGGTATCGAGTTTCCATCAATGCCAGCCGAAGGGCGAGTGGGTCTACTTTCTTTTCAATAAGGTCTGAGACCAGTAACACATTGCCGGTGCTCTTCGACATTTTTTTTCCGTCAAAAAGTAGATGTTCTCCGTGCACCCAGCGTGAAATAACTTCCTTCCCGGCAACTGAATTGGATTGAGCTCGCTCGTTCTCATGATGTGGGAACCTAAGATCGATACCACCCAGGTGGAGATCTACGTGATCACCCAAGAATTGAAGTGACATGGCAGAGCATTCAATATGCCATCCAGGAAATCCGACTCCCCAGGGCGAATCCCACACCATTTCACTTCGATTGGGTGCCAGTTTCCAAAGTGCCCAATCAGCATGAAAATTTTTGGAAGAATCACTCTCTCCGCCGAATCGATGTCCGGGTTGAAGTTCGGCTAATTTGTTACCACTGATGGCTCCGTAATCAATCGACTTCTTGGCGTCAAAAAATAGCGAACCATCTTTACCAACATACGCAAAGCCATTTTTTTGCAAGATTGAACATATCTTGATCATTTCCTCAATAGTCTCTGAAGCTCTTGGATAATGATCGGCACGTTGAATGTTTAATCTTTCTAGATCTTCCAAGAATGCTTTTTCAAAAAATCTAGCTAAAGCAAATGGGTCTTGGTTGAGCAACTTAGCCTCTTGGACGACTCGATCTTGATCGTCATCTACGTCTTCAAGCAAGTGCCCAACGTCGGTAATGTTTTGCACAACAAGAGTTTGCATTCCATTTAGCTTTGCCAGGCGAGTTATTAAATCTAAGAGTAAGAATGTTCTCATGTTGCCAACGTGTGCATATCGATAAACAGTTGGACCACAAGCATAAATTTTTAATTGATCACCAGATTGCAGTATTGATTCTAATTTTCGAGTCTTCGTGTCATATAAACGCATCATTGAGAACCTGTCAGAAATATATTGGTGTGGTGCTCGGAAAACCCTAATTTTTGATACAGCCCGATCGCTGGAGCATTACCGGGATCGACTTGAAGAAATGCCTGATGAATTCCAAGAGAGGTTGCGAGCGCGAGTGCATGCGTCACGATTAGTTCTCCCTTTCCCATTCGGTGAAATTCTGTTTTGACTTTTACCGCACTTAGACCAACCCATTCATGTGCGATACCCAATCGAGCAATTGCTATCAATTCTTCGCCTTTGCATAACTCAAGGAAGTACGGCTCGCCTGAGGTGAGTACCTTCATGCCCGTTTCATCAGGATTGCGGTCATGAAGTGAGAGCCAAGCAGGTGATGGACTTCTATGCACCTTGATTTCTGCTGAGAGGGAAAATTTCCAATTTCGTGCGGTCATCACTAAAACATGGTGTTTGGGTTGCCAGCCGCACGCCATTAACTCTTGCTGCAGAGGCTGATAACTTGGCTGTGGAATCTGGATTAATGGATTGATCCCTTGCTGGTCGTAGAAGTCTTTCACCACTTGCAAACTTTTCGATAAGTCCCTCACCAAGCCTGGTGCTCGGATTGGGAGCACCGAATTGGCTCTAAGGCTGAAACCATTGGCCGCTCGCAACCACCAGCCGTCGTACTCCTGTTGAATTGGGGCAGCCCAGGTGAGGTGGCTAGCCCACTCAACTTGGTCTATTCGAGCGGTCAACGGGATGCCACTTCCGCGAGGAGCGCCAACCACACGCCAGGCGCTGATCTCGGCAGCCTGGATCAGGGTCGGACCGGTGCGAGTCAATAACTGAATACTTTGATCCTGGATGACTATTAACTCGCCCACAAAGTCACCTCGTGGAGTTCGAATTGATAATCGCTTGCCTAAGACATCAGGCTCGATGCGAAGGCGTTTCATGGTGGTTCATACTAGGCTCGTCTTGACCTTAGTTGGGAGTATGTATGACCTACGTTATTGCCGCACCGTGTGTGGACTTGAAAGATAAAGCCTGCATTCAGGAATGCCCTGTCGACTGTATTTATGAAGGCGCTCGGATGCTCTACATCCAACCTGATGAATGTGTGGATTGCGGTGCTTGCGAACCTGTCTGTCCAGTTGAGGCTATCTATTACGAAGATGATGTACCGGCGCAGTGGAAAGAATTCACTGCAGCGAATTCAGAGTTCTTCGATGGTGTCGGATCACCTGGCGGTGCTGCCAAGCATGGATTGATCGATAAGGATCATTCAATCGTGAGTGCGATGCCACCTCAAGAGCACGATCATTGATTCGATTACCCGATTTTCCTTGGGATCAATTAGCTCCACTCGGAGATAAGGCCCGTACTCATTCGGATGGAATCGTTGATCTTTCGATAGGCACTCCGGTGGATCCTGTTCCAGAGGTAATACAAGCGGCTTTGAAGTTGCATGCAAATTCCCCTGGCTATCCGCCAACAGTTGGTATTTCACAATTGCAAGATTCTTTGCGAACTTGGTCAATGAACCATTTGAGTGGTGGTCGTCCCGTATCCGTAATACCTTCGATCGGATCGAAAGAAATGGTCACGTTGCTACCCATGCTCTTGGGGGCGAAGCGAGTGTTATATCCGGAAATCGCTTATCCCTCATATGCAGTTGGTGCGCTCATCGCCGGGGCAACCGCAATTCCAGTATCAGCGGATCCAGCGACGTGGCCAGAAGCAGATTTGGTCTGGTTGAACACTCCTTCAAATCCAACCGGGGAAGTGCTTTCACCTGAACAATTAGCCGCAAGTGTGCGGTGGGCAAAAGCAAACAATGCAGTTTTAGCATCTGATGAGTGCTATTTTGAATTGGGCTGGGAAGTAACGCCGACTTCAGCACTATCCGTACCTGAATCCGAATCTGCAAAAGTTATTACACTTTATTCACTCTCAAAAAGATCAAATTTAGCTGGTTATAGAGCAGGATTTGTCGCTGGAAATAACGAAGTGATTTCTGAATTGCTTGAGGTAAGAAAACATATTGGCTTAATGACTCCTGGCCCAGTGCAACAAGCCATGATTGCAGCGCTGGCAGACGAAGAACATGTCCAAGTACAAAGAGAGCGGTATAGAAATAGGAGAGTCTTGCTTCGTCAAGCTTTCGAATCGGCTGGTTTCACTGTTGAACATTCACAGGCGGGCCTCTATCTCTGGATGACCAGAAATGAAGATTGTTGGCAGAGTGCAACCTGGCTATCAGAACGCGGGATATTGGTCGCGCCAGGAAGCTTTTATGGGGAAAAGTGCCGGCAGTACATTAGAGCCGCATTAACCGTCACTGATGAGCGAGTCGCTGCAGCAGTCAAACGGTTAGCAAGTTGAGTATTACAACTTTTCTCTTTTCAAGGTCACAAGTCCACCAGTAGATACTTCTTGAAGAATCAAAGCAGATTCAAATGTCTCGCCAAAGTGTAAAAAACTCTCTCGTTGGGTTGTGATTCGACTTGCTTTTACTCTTAATTCTTGCGGGAGTTGATCTGGGAAATTTCTAATTTCATTAACCAAATTTGGTTCGCGCTTACTTCGCATTCCCCAAGTATCTGTTGGTAAATACCAATCGGCATCGACCCCTTTGGAATCGGATGCAATAGTGACCTCTCCCTGCGAAGTTGGTACATTTAAGCCGGCGGCAGTCAAAAATAAAGGTATTGAAAGCCAATGATTCACCACGTCAATCTGTAGCGAAGTGATTCCTTCCGAAATTAAGAAATGGCCAAACTTTGCAACCCAATTCATAGTGGTGCTGTAAGAAAGTTCTATAAGTCCGTTCTCATCAATGTAATTGATAACTGGAAATGTTCCATTTTGTTCCCATGCGGAGTAGAAACCATAAAAAGGATTCATCTATTCATCCTAGTTCTCGATACCATCTGATGGTGCGTGAGGCGATCTTGCTGGTGGGCGGACTTGGGACTCGATTGCGTCCACTCACTGATCACTCGCCGAAGCCCCTTTTGCCGCTAGCCGGAATTCCTTGCACGACGCATCAGTTGCTTAAGGCGCGTGCAGCGGGCATTACTCGCGTGGTGTTGGCGACTTCTTACTTAGCGCAAACATTTGAATCGACTTACGGGGATGGCGCTGCGTTAGGTATGGAATTGATCTACGCCGTTGAAGAGAAACCGCTAGGCACAGGCGGTGCGATTGCAAATGCCGGCAAGTATTTAGAAGGTGAATCATCAGTATTTATTTTTAATGGTGACGTTATTTCCGGGCATTCGCTTGAAAACCAATTGGCATTACATTTGGAGAAGAGAGCTTCAGTCACATTACATTTGACCGAGGTCGCAGATGCTCGGGCGTATGGATGCGTTCCTATCGATAGCGAAAATAGAGTCGAAGCATTTTTAGAAAAGATGGAAAATCCCGTTAGTAATTTAATTAATGCGGGATGCTATCTCTTTAATCGAGACGTGATCGACTCCATTCCAATCGATCAAGTGATCAGTGTTGAACGAGATGTCTTCCCAGAATTACTCAAAAAAGAGGGCAATGTTTTTGGTTTTCTAAGTCAAGATTATTGGATGGATTTAGGAACTCCTGAGGCTTTTACTCAAACAAGTGCAGACTTTGTACTCGGTCGAGCAAAATCACCTGCATATTTGCATCCACCTGCCGTTAACAGAATTGAAAGTGCTTTGGTTAATCCAAAGGCGATAGTGGAAGACGGTAGTTACGTAGCGCCAAACGTTTCCGTACAGGGTGGGGCAAGAGTGCTTTCAAGCGTTCTGTTAGAAGGCAGTGTTGTTGAAACTGCAGTCAGCATCTCAAAGAGTTTTATTGGCCGAGGGGTGCGGATAGGTCGAGGCGCTCAAATTGTTGGGGCGGCAATTGGCGATGGGGCAATTATTGAACCTAATGCTGTCATCTTGCCAGGTACCAGAATCGCTAGCGCTTGATTAGGTAATCATCAATGTTGGGTGCTTTTCGCTCTGGTGATGAACCAGCAGCGTAACCGCAGGCAATCGCTCCAAGCGGCTCCCATGTAGCAGGTAGGTCTAATGCCTCTCTTATGACCTCCGGTGAGAATATGGTGGAAGAAATCCAGGCGCTTCCCACACCTTCGCCATGTAGCGCTAGCATGAAGTTTTGCACCGCCCCACCACCTGCGGTGATGAACATATTTCTTTCGTACTCGGCACGATGATCTGGATATTGATGTGCTTGATCGAGCACCACGAATGGCAGAATTACTTCCGGTGCAGAAAAAAGAATTTCGCCTCGCAACAGTTTTTTAGCGATCTCTTCATCATTGAAACCGCTGGCGTGCAAATCCGAAGCCCATGCTTCCCGCAATTTACTTAGTACTTCAAATCTAGTTTCGACAAGGTGAATGAATCGATATGGGTGGCTGCTATGGGGTGCTGGAGCAGTGATTCCGGCTGCCGTTGCGATAGAAAGAATATGTTGCGGCACTGGTTCATTCGTGAATTTTCTGACAGTCCTACGCGAAGTGATCAATTCTCGATGACCGTAACGAAACCAATCCGTTTGTGGACTTCGCAACAGTGGCTTAATTCCAACTCCGTGCTCAGTGGTGACGTAATCTGACAATCCTCTGATCACTGCAGCAGGAACCCTGGAAAGTTTGGTGCGCACTAATTCGCTTGCTGAAGCTATCTCATCAACTAGGGCGGTTATGGAAGCTTCGAGAGTGTGGCCTGCCTGATCAATTCTTCCGCGGTGATCGATTAACGGTGGAAGCCCAGCGACACCGATCGCTAAATCAATCAGGCCATCTCTCCAGGCGCGTCCAAATGTATCTGTGATAACAACGCCGAGATTGATTCCAAGATTGCTTTGAAAATAAGTCTTAATTCGTCTGGCGCTTTCATCGGGGTTTTCGGGTAGTAATGCCACAAATCCTGCTGGGACATCAGACATGTCTACACCTGCTGCTGCCATGACAAAACCATGATGAGTTTCACTGATAACCGTTTCACCTCGTTGTGCCAAAATCCTTTTTGACTCGTTTCGAGTAGCTGCTTTTCGATCATCAGCGGCTATGAGTCTGCCTTCAGACTTGCTAACAATTTTGCTAGTAATAACCAATATGTCCCCAGATTGAAACTCAAAATCGAGGTTACTGATCAACTGTGCCAAATCATCGCCGGTAGATATTTCTGGAAGGCCCAATAGCCCAGTGATGCTGATCGTCATGGTTGAGTCATATTCTGCAGCCCAATTTGATTGCTGCACCGGCGATTGCTGTACTGGCTTCCAGATCGCTCATGAGCAGGGGAAGGGCCTGCACGTCAACGCCGGCTAACTGCGTTCCTTGATCAATGGGATCTACAAGCCAACCATCGAGGAGCCCGCCATGCTTTCGCGCACCATAATGTTCCAGAACTCCTTGGGCGCTGGTGCTTACACCAATTGCAGATAAACAGGCATCAGCCATACCTCTAACTGGTGCATCACCAATAATTGGGCTAACCCCAATGATGGGGGCGCTTGCTTGCAAGAGCGCGGTACGAATACCTGGAACTTGAAGAATTGTTCCAATTGAGACCACGGGATTACTCGGAGGTAACAGGATTAAGTCTGCCTGATTTATTGCACTTATTACTCCTGGAGCAGGAGTTGAATTTTCAGAGTTAACGGCCACAAATCTCATTGCCGGAGTTTGAGCACGCATTTTGATCCACCACTCTTGAAAGTGAATAAAGCGTCTACCGTCTGCATCTTCGATTTCCACATGAGTTTCAATACGATCATTACTCATAGGTATGAGTTGAACTCCAGGTTTCCATCGAGCACATAAAGCTTTGGTTATATCTGAGAGTGTGTAACCAGAATTGAGCATTTGCGTTCTAATGATGTGAGTTGCAATATCACGATCACCTAAACCAAACCATTGCGGTTCGATTCCATAAGCCTTTAATTCTTCCCGGACTACGAATGTTTCCTCTTGCCGCCCCCAACCTTGTTCTTCG
The DNA here is from genome assembly GCA_964343565.1 of uncultured Actinomycetes bacterium. Taxonomy (GTDB): domain Bacteria; phylum Actinomycetota; class Actinomycetes; order Nanopelagicales; family Nanopelagicaceae; genus CAYFKL01. The sequence continues at coordinate 18,453 of CAYFKL010000003.1, read as the reverse complement.
TGAATCCCATTGCCCAAGGTGTACATCACAGTGTCTAAATCAGGGGAAATATGTAATCCAAAAAGTTCAATATCATCACCGGTATTGCCGATGACAGTTATCTCTGTCTGGTGGCTAGCAACGCAAGCTTTCAACCCTCGTAAGAATCGGGCACCACCGATACCGCCAGCCAGCGTTACTATCGAACGGGGGAATTCCCCCGGATTAAAGCCTGAATTAACTGGTGGCACCGCCCCATCCAACCAGCAAGGGCAAAGTTTGGCCGCACGCAGGCTTGACTTCTGGCTCTTACACGCGTGTAATTTACCCCGACCCCGGGCTGAAGGAGCAGTAGATGAGTGAACTGGGACAGAACGAGCACGAGGAACTTTCCTGGCAAGAGCGGGCGCTCTGTGCCCAGACCGATCCGGAGGCTTTCTTCCCAGAAAAGGGCGGATCTACCAGAGAAGCAAAGCGAGTATGCCTCTCCTGTGATGTTCGAGGCGAGTGCCTAGATTACGCTCTGAGTCACGATGAACGATTTGGTATCTGGGGCGGACTATCAGAACGAGAGCGTCGACGACTCAAGCGTCGCGCTGGCTAATCAGCACTTAATTTCTTCCGCTTTTCAAGTACACGCCATCCTTATTACTCATGATGGTGCGCGCTGGTTACCCGAATTACTTTCATCGTTGCAAAAACTAACCATTGCTCCACATAGTGTTCGTGCGGTCGATACCGGATCGTTGGATCGCTCTCGTGAATTACTTGCACAGGATCAGATAAAAACACTGTTATCCGATCGAGATACTGGATTCGGCGAAGCGGTACAACTTGCCGTTGCTGATGTGTTAACAGAGAACGAAGATGTGCAGCCAGAAAATCATTGGCTGTGGCTGCTACATGACGATTGTGCTCCGCTACCTGAGTGTCTTGAGGAGCTATTGGTTGCGGTGAGCAACGGACCAAGCGTTGCCGTTGCTGGTCCAAAAGTGCGTGGTTGGCATGATCGAAATCATTTGTTGGAGATGGGTGTCTCTATTGCCGGAAATGGCGCTCGTTGGACTGGTTTAGAACGCCGGGAGAGAGACCAGGGGCAACACGATCACGGACTCAAAGATGTTTTGGCGGTCGGTTCTGCAGGTGCACTTATCCGCCTTGATGTATGGCAAGAACTTTCAGGATTTGATCCCCATTTAACTATGTTTCGTGATGACGTTGATTTTGGCTGGCGAGTAAATGTGGCAGGTCACCGAGTAATTTCGGTCCCTAAAGCCATTTTGTTGCATGCGGAGGCGGCCGCTACCGAACGTCGCGTAATCGATGTCGATGGCGCACCACTGCATCGACCACATTTATTAGATCGTCGACATGCAAATTATGTGCTTCTGGTGAATTGTTCGCGTTGGAGACTACCAACAGTTCTAGCCCGACTTATTGTCTCCACAATCGTAAGAGCTGTGGGATATCTATTTGCAAAATTGCCTGGTTATGCTGGTGATGAGGTAGCAGCGCTCGCGCTCTTTTTAGCTCGGCTGGATCTGATTCGAAGTGCAAGACGTCAGAGATCTAAAACTCGACTACTTCAACCCACATCCGTCTTGCCATATCTAGCGCCCGATCGATCACAAATTCAAGAAGCGTTTACTTCTTTTCGGGAACTAATATTCCGAGGCCGCGCTCCGTTAGCTAATCCTTCTACTTCATTTGATGATGCTAGAAGAGCGGTTGGAGATGATGAAGAAGAACTCCCATCTGGAAGTTTTACTTTGCTGAAAAGGATTGTGCGAGTTCCATGGTTCTCACTGGGCTTGGCCATGTTCTTATTAAGCCTTTTTGCATCCCGAAGCCGATGGGGAGGGATTTCGGGTGGAGCGCTCTTTAAGGCTCCTGAAGGTGCTAGAGATTTGTTGGCCGGTTACTTTGATTCTTGGCACACCATAGGGATCGGAAGTTCAAATCCAGCACCACCGTGGTTTGTTCTCGTGGCAATGCTTTCACTTTTCACTCTCGGCAATCTGCATGCATTTGTTTGGCTACTATTTTTATTTACCCCGGCACTCAGCGCACTTTCTCTATATGCGATAGTCCGAAAACGGACCAAAGAGGCATGGGTACCTGTTGCGGCTGGAATCGTGTATGGAGTTTCACCAATCCTGCTAACCGGCTTTGCTGATGGTCAATTAACCTTAATGCTGGCACTCATCATTGCTCCTCCAGGTTTGGTGGCGTTAGAGAGAGCGATTAAAGCCATAAGTTTGAAGACACCGTGGAGCCAACCACCTGTTTGGCGGGCGCTTGCCATGGTTACCCTCCTCATTGCATTAGCTCCGCAATTGACCGGGCTCTATGCGATCGGGCTTTTGGCTTTGGTTCTACTTATTAAAGAGCAGACCTTAATAGAGCGATTCTCAATCTTGATTATCGGAGTAACTACTCCATTCTTGTTGCTCTTTCCATGGTCATTGAGTGCGATTTTGCATCCCACATTGTGGTTACAAAGTTTTGGAATTTCACCACAACCAAGTGAGCATTGGAAGATATTGTCACTTGGTAACGGAGGATTTACGGCCGCTCCCTGGTGGTTTGGAATAGCCCTGGCTATTGGCATGGTGTTAGTCACGCTTCGTACCAGACGAACACAAGTTCGCCTATTCGGCGTAATTGGTTTATTGGTTCTTGTTTATTCAATGGTCGTTTCACTCCTTGAATTGGTTCCGTTTGGAGAGCGTGAAGCCAGACCTCTGTGGGTGGGTCCAACTTTGGTAGTTGCTACTTGTATCGCTGTCATAGTTGTTGCCGATGGTGCAGATGGATTACTTACTCGATTACAGCAAACTCCGCTTTCGCGTATTCACTTTGAATCGCTCGTCATAGCGACTTCGATGTTTGTTTGTGCACTCTCAGGAGGGATTTGGCTTGCTGCTTCTCAATTCTCGGCATCTGAGGAGAAAACCACACCGCTTCCGGCATTTATAAGTGCTGCCCTGACCGAACCTGAACGGCCACGAGTATTAACTGTTGCAATTGAGAATTCCAATACTAAATATGCAGTTATCAGAGAACGCGATCTCCAACTTGGCGATCCAGAATTATCAGGTCCATTACCAACACCGTTGGATCAAGCGGTCAATGAATTATTGAATGGGGGGAGTGCGCAGACTGCGGGCGTACTAGCCGAGTACGCCATTGGATATGTTTTAGTGATAAACCCGGTTCCGGATTCAACCATTCGGGTGCTAGATGGAGTCGGCGGGCTGAGGCGTATATCGCAAACCTCAAGAGGCGTTCTTTGGAAAATTACCACTCCAACTGCGCGAGCAACTTTTATTTCAGAAAGCGGCACAGTAAGTACCATTCCTTCAAATCGCATCTCTGTAGCACATGTCTTTGATGAACCTGGACTTCTCAAATTGAGTGAGAAGCAGGATTCGGGATGGCAATTGCTGATCGATGGCAAAGTTATTCAGTCAGTCGGAAAGGCGTGGAATAACCAATTCAAAGTAACCAGTGGCCAGGCGATTCTTGTTCATGAGAGTTCGCGACGACGAGCAGCACTTGGTGTTGAGTTTCTAGCAATTTGCACACTCATGATTATGTGTTTACCAGCCGGCCGAAGGTGGATTGATAAACCAGACGAGGAAGTAGCGTGAAACGAGCTCCCTACATCGCACTCGCGCTACTTGCAGCAGCAAGCGTCTTAGTTTCACTTGCTCCAGACAAAAGCGGTAATCGTAAATCTGTTATTGCCCAATTTTCTCCGAATTTGTGTATTCCTGGAAACCTAAAGAATCAAATCAATGTAGTAGGAGACGGAATAAGTGCGATTGGAGTTATCAAGGGAAAACTTAAAGAGGTCACATTTAAAAAAGGATTGCAGTCGATCACCTGGCAAGGAAATGGCTGGCTAGAAGTAAGCGATGCAAGTGCAGAACCGATCATGATTGCGGATAGCCCTGGTCTAGCCATGGCGAAATGTTCATCGTTGACAGAGACGTCGTGGTTTGTTGGAGGCGCCACTGATGTTTCCAGCCAAGATCAATTACTCCTAGCAAACGATGGATTAAGTGCCGCCACCGTTGAAGTTTCCACTTGGTCAGCATTAGGAGCAGTCAAACCGACTCCAGTTGTCATCCCTCCAAGAAAACAACAAGTTATTCGCCTAGACAATTTTTTGACTGGTTCAAAAGCGGTGGCAGTAAGAATAAAGCCGGTTATCGGACGTGCGGCGGCAATGTTGTTTTCTTCGAGGATAAGTGGTTTGAAGAAGTTAGGTAGTGACTTTATTAGTGCAGGTTCAATCCCCTCGAATCGAATCTATATTCCAATTGCGCCTGGTCAAAAACAAGTCTCGGGCCGAATATTGCAGGTGTTGAATCCCAATTCGCAGGATGCAGTTTTGAAAATCGAAATCCTCGCTCCGGATGGTCGGTTCACCCCAATTGGATTAGATGAAACGTTAGTGCCGGCAAATTCCCTGCGCGCTTTCGATCTCACAAAGAGTTTGCCAACTGGAATTAACTCCATTCGAATCGAATCGGAACAAGCAATAACTGCGAGTTTGCTTATAGGCGGAGCGGATTATGCTTGGTCACCGGCAGCCCCCATTATTAATGAACCAGTTGATTTCCTCATGCCTCCGAAGTCAGCACTCACAATGATTTCCGAAGAAGATGGAAATGAAGTAGCACTAACTGCTGACGGCAAGATTGCCGGCAAAATTGAACTTAATGACGGTATTAGTTTTACCTGGATAAACAAGAAAGAGCAGTGGGTTAAAGTCCAGTTGGTTCCCGCAGGTCCGGTGCATGCTTCGATTTGGAAGGGAGTGGGATCTAAAACCGGTACTGCAGTATTAGCCGTATCACCTCGTGTGAGAATTGGAAGTGGATCTACTCCGGAGTACGCGCTTTCGGTAGCAAGGTAGCTAAAAATAGCCAGACACGGTCGAAGAAATAATGCCGGACCATCCTTTTACCGCTAATTTTCTCAACGTGGCTCATAGAAGATGTAGTAAGAGCGGTTGCGACGGTAACGCCGTTTCTACGCTGACCTATATCTATGCGGATTCCATGGCAGTTCTTGGACCGCTTGCCACTTTTGCAGAACCACACGCCTATGACTTATGTATTAAACATAGCGAACGATTAACCGCACCTCGAGGATGGGAAGTTGTACGTCTTGAGTCAGAGAGTTTTGAGAGCGAACACTCCGAGGATGATTTGTTAGCAATTGCAAATGCGGTTCGAGAGGCAGCAAAACCGGAGATATCACAACCAACCAATGAAGCGCTGCCGGAAGTTGGGCGTCGAGGCCATCTACGAGTCTTACCAAATCAGGAGTGATGTGCCGTATAGCACTGAATTTCTAGATAGTGTCATTAAGGCTTACGACATTCGCGGGCTGGTTGACTCACAACTATCTTCTAAGTTGGCACATGATGTTGGAACATTGTTTGTGCAACAAGTTAAATCCACAGTAGTTATCGGAGAAGATATGCGTCCTTCTTCTCCACAATTAGCGGATGCCTTTGCTTCGGGAGTCATGGAGCAAGGATTCGACGTAATTCGAATTGGTCTAGCCTCCACTGATCAGTTGTACTTTGCATCCGGTTACTTAAATTTGCCAGGGGCCATGTTCACCGCTTCGCACAATCCCGCTGAATACAACGGGATTAAACTCTGTCGTGCTGGAGCTGCCCCGGTTGGCAAAGAGAGTGGTTTAACTCAAATCCGAGATGGACTGCTAGAGGAATTACCGGCAATCACTTCTGATTTGGGCTCCACCACGAGCAGAGACGTGCTTCTAGATTATGTGCATCATTTGCAATCTTTAGTTGATATAAAGAATATTCGCCCGCTTAAGATCGTGGTAGATGCTGGGAATGGTATGGGTGGGCATACTGTTCCAAGAACATTCGAAAATTTACCCATAACTTTAATTCCTTTATATTTCGAGCTCGACGGTACTTTTCCGAATCATGAGGCAAATCCCATTGACCCCGCGAATTTGAAGGACCTACAGGCCGCAGTCTCACTTCATGGGGCTGATCTTGGGTTAGCTTTCGATGGAGATGCGGATCGTTGTTTTGTGGTGGATGAAAATGCAAACATCGTTTCACCATCAACTCTTACAGCTCTCATTGCGGCAAGAGAACTGGCTAAAGCACCAGGTGCTCCAGTGATCTATAACTTAATTTCATCTAAAGCGGTCCCAGAGGTTATTCGCGAACACGGGGGAGTCTCCGTACGAAGTCGAGTCGGACATTCATACATCAAAGCTTTGATGGCGAGCGAAGGTGCCGTGTTTGGTGGCGAACATTCAGGACACTTCTACTTTGCAAACTTCTGGAACGCAGATTCTGGCATGTTGGCCGCACTGCATGTAATTTCTGCTCTTGGAAACACTAACCCAGGTACTACTTTGTCTTCGCTATTGCAGGAATTCGATAGATACTCCGCAAGCGGTGAGATAAATTCAAAAGTTGTAGATGCCAAACAAGTCATGAATCGAATCAAAGAGATTTATAAAGTTCAAACTAATTTAGCAATCGATGAATTAGATGGCATCACAGTTTCGGCAGGTGACTGGTGGTTCAATGTTCGCGCTTCTAATACAGAACCACTTCTACGATTGAACGTCGAGGCAGAAAGTTTGGAGTTAATGAATTATATTAAGGATGAAGTGTTAGGAGTCATCAATGGTTGAAAAGAAACTACTTGAAATTTTGGTTTGTCCAGAATGCCATTCCAAGGTTTCTGAAATCAATGATGAGATCGCTTGCAATTCATGCCCATTAGTTTTTCCGATTCGAAGTGGTATTCCGATTATGTTGCTTAGCGATGCCCGTCGAAGAGGATGATAGAAGATTCAAGGCTTTTTCTTTTTCAAAATCGAGGGCAGCTAAAGGTTCAGCATTTTGAGTTAGCCCCCGTAGCCTTTCGATAAGTTGTGACAGCCTTGGATTACGAAAGAGAGATAGTGCAAATGCGATCTCATCCGGAGAGGCGTTGAACTCGATTTCAATCCTACGAATGATTCGAATTGCTTCAGCATCGCGTGCAGTAAAGGTTCTATGCCGACGTTGGATCATGGGCAGTAAACCAACCGCAATTCGATGCCTAAGCATTCGTGGGGTCATGTTGGTCTGATCTGCGAGCTCGCTCAGCGTGTACATACGGCAATTCTGGCAAATCGGACGGAAAATGACCAAGAATTGTCAAAAACTGGATTTATTTCGCATTTGCTGGAGGATGTGAAGTGGAATTAGCTCAAACGTTGAAGCCATCTTGAGGAGAAAACTGTGACAACACCGCTACATGACATTGCCGATGCTTCCCTAGCCGAAGCCGGAAAGAAGCGAATTGAATGGGCAGAACGGTCTATGCCGGTACTGCGTTCGATCCGTGAGAGATTTGCGGCAAATAAGCCTTTCACTGGAGTTCGCATTTCAGCATGTATGCATGTCACGACTGAAACTGCCAATCTGATGATTGCATTAAAAGCAGGCGGTGCAGAAATTGCACTCTGTGCTTCAAATCCACTTTCCACTCAGGATGACACTGCTGCTGCGCTCGTTCACGAGTATGGAATCAGCGTATTTGCAAAAAATGGAATCGATCGCGATGGATATTACGATCACATCAATCGAGCATTAGATATTGCTCCTCATCAAGTTTTTGATGATGGATGTGATTTGGTCAATACTCTCCACACCACCCGTAAAGAGTTATTGGCTGGGGTGCGTGGCGGATGCGAAGAGACCACCACTGGAGTGATCAGACTTCATCAAATGTCAAAAGATGGAGCACTCACATTTCCAATGGTTGCAGTGAATGACACTGATACCAAGCACATGTTCGATAACCGGTATGGAACTGGTCAGTCGACTTTAGACGCAGTATTTAGAGCAACTAACACTCTGCTTGCTGGCAAAGTGGTTGTAGTAGCTGGCTACGGTTACTGTGGCAAGGGAGTTGCAGAGAGAGCAAAAGGTCTAGGTGCCGATGTTGTTGTTACCGAGATTGATCCCACAAAAGCCCACGATGCAACCATGCAAGGTTATCGAGTAATGCCGATGGAGTTGGCAGCAACGATTGGTGACGTATTCATCACCGTAACGGGCAATCGCGATGTATTGGCTGCTGAGCACTTCTTGCTGATGACAGATGGAGCCATCATGGCCAACTCTGGTCACTTCGATATTGAAATTGATGTGAAGTGGTTAGAAGAGAACGCGGTCACAAAAAATTCGAAGATCAGACATCAAACCGATGAATATGTACTTCGTGACGGACGTAGGTTGTTACTGCTCGCAGAAGGTCGACTGGTTAATCTTGGAGCAGCAGAAGGTCATCCAGCTGCTGTTATGGATATGTCATTCGCCGATCAGGCACTAACTGCTGAGTGGCTTGTTGAAAATGCAGAGTCTCTAGAGCCAGGTGTGCTAGATGTTCCAACCGAGATCGACAAAGAAGTGGCTCGACTGAAATTAGCGAGCATGGGTGTGAGCATTGATGAATTAACTCCAGCGCAAGAGAAGTATTTGAATTCTTGGGAGCACGGAAGTTAAAGCATGAATCGTATCCTGATCGTTGAGGACGATCTTTCTGTTGCGGAAGTAATGGAAATTGTCCTCAACGATGCTGGATACGAAACCACCTCAATACACAGTGGTACTGAGGTCATGCAAGGATTTCAGAGATTCCAACCTGACTTAATTCTGCTTGACTTGATGCTTCCAGGGATCGATGGCATCACCGTGTGTAAATTACTTAGAGAGATTTCAACGGTGCCAATCATTATGTTAACTGCGAAATCCGAGACAGATGATGTGGTGGAAGGTCTAAAAGCGGGAGCAGATGATTATGTAATCAAACCTGCTAAACGAGATGAAATTTTAGCTCGTATTGAGGCACGATTACGAAGAAGTGAGACTTTAGGATCTCGTACATTTCTCAATATCGGCGATATTTCCATTGATCTAAATGCACGAATAGTCAGAAAACAAGATCGAACCTTAAACCTAACCAAACTTGAATTTGATCTTCTCGTCGAGTTGGCCTCGAACCCTGGTAAAACATTCTCTCGAGAGGAATTGCTGATTTCTGTTTGGAAATATAAGCATGCAGCAGATACTCGTTTAGTAAATGTGCATATTCAGAGATTGCGAGGGAAAATCGAAGAAGATGCTGATGAGCCGGCTATCATTTTGACAGTTCGTGGAGTCGGCTACAGGGCGATCGCATGAAAAATCGTTGGAAACGATCAATCGCTCTTCGAGTCGTTTCCACCTCACTAGTACTTTCACTCTTAGTTATATGGCTCAGTGGTTCTTTACTCATATCCAGAGTTACTGATGGGTTGTTGAAATCGCGAGTTGAGCTCTCCTTAAATTCTGCGGCCAGTACGCGACTGGAAGTCGAAAAGCAATTTGATTCAACACAAGTATCAAATTCATATGCATCTTCGATTGATCGCATTGTTGCCACACTTTCGGCAAATGCGGCCAATGGAGGGCAAGAGATCGTGATTTTACAAACACCTGATAATCCAGTTAGAACTGCCGTCACGCTTGATAGGACGTCAAACTTCGTTGACGTCTCTTCGGTCCCAGTGGATTTACGTAAGGCAACTCGGAAATCCGACCGACAAACCTGGGCATACAGTCGAATCAGGTACGCGAATGGCTCAAGTCAAGCCGCTGTTGTCGTTGGTAGTCCATTAGTGCTAACTGGTTTAGGAAGTTTTGAACTCTATTCGCTTTTTCCACTTACAAGTGAAAGTGAAACGCTTTCCCTGCTCACCAATGCCCTGGTCATTGTTGGCGGAATATTGATTTTGCTTGTTGGTTTCATAACTTGGCTCGTCGTAAGACAAGTTGTGACTCCTGTGAGAGTCGCTGCAAGGATCGCTAGGCAAATTTCAGCAGGCGACCTAGAACAGCGGATGCAAATTCAAGGCGAAGACGATCTGGCTACCTTGGCGCAATCATTTAATGAAATGACCGAATCACTGCAAAAACAAATTACGGTTCTCGAAGAACTTTCGGGTGTGCAGCAAAGATTTGTTTCTGATGTTTCTCACGAACTGCGCACCCCTCTTACGACGGTCCGGATGGCTTCTGAAGTTCTATACAGTGCTCGTGAGCAATTATCGCCAGCCGCGGCAAGAAGTGCAGAACTGTTACATGCGCAACTCGATCGATTTGAAGCGTTACTAACTGAGTTAATGGAAATGATTCGTTTTGACTCTGGTGTTGCGCAACTGGAGATAACTCGAATTAGATTATCTGATTTGGTCAGAAAAGTAATCGACTCCGTATCTTTGATAGCTAATGAGAAGTCAATTGAGATTCAAACTAATTTTGCGGGAAACGAAGTCGATGTCTTATGTGATCAAAGACGAATTGAACGTGCACTTACCAACATGCTGGTAAATGCGATCGAACATTGCAATGAAAAACCAATCCTCATCCAGACCGCCTTTAATTTATCTGGCGCCTCGATTGGAGTCAGAGATTTTGGAATTGGAATGACGGATGAACAATCTGCTCACGTTTTCGATCGTTTCTATCGGGGAGACTCCAGTAGGGCCAGAACTCTGGGTGGAACTGGATTGGGATTATCGATTGCCTCGGAAAATGTTAAATTGCACGGCGGTTTCATTGAAGTTGCATCCCAATTGGGAGTTGGAACCCAATTTGTTATGACCGTGCCATTAAATCAAGAGGAAGGCATCATTGAAGCTCCTCTAAAGGCAGAAATCAGATGAAAAAACTTCTAAATTTATTGCTCAGCATTGTGCTTACGGGTTGTACTCTCTCGATTCCAGACTCTGGCAAGGTTGGTTATGGAAATAAACTTGGAACATCCCCGGAAGGTTTTGCCCGGACAGTTGTATCCCCTCCAAAACCTGGGAGTTCTCCCAACGATCTGATCAGAGATTTTTTTATCACCGCGGCGGGTGATCAAGGCGCATATTTAACAAGCCGTTCTTATCTCACACCAGAGATTCGTAATGTTTGGAATCCCAACGAAAATGTTCGAATTTATCGTGAGACTCCCATTTTGCAGAATACAAAAAATGATCGAGAAAGGGAGTATTCAACCTTTGCTGGAATTTTAGATGCATTCTTGGACGGTACCGGCCGGCTTTATCCAATTGAAAATCGCCAGGCAATTGAACGATTTACCTTCAGAAAAGTAGCAGGTGAGTGGCGAATCGCTTCTTTGAGTAATGGTATCGCTTTGAATTACAACGATTTTAACAGGACTTATCGACCCCAAAATATTTACTATTTTGATCCGACTGGAACATTTTTAGTTCCGGATCGCATTTATTTATCAGTTTTGCAATCACTGGCGAATCCGCTTATTAAAGCCATAACTCAAGGTCCTTCTCAGAAGTTAAGCCTTTCAGTTCGATCCTATTTACCTCAGGATATAAGCCAGGCCAGTCAGGTTACGAAGAATGCACAAGGTCGAGCCGTGGTAAATCTAACTGGTTCAAATATTTCATCCGCGGATTTACCTAAGTTTCTCGCTCAAATACTTTGGACTTTAAAGAATGTCGATGAAATTAAATCTGTTAAAGTTTACTTAAATGGAAAATCTTTAAATAATTCGATTCAAACTCAGAATTTTACTTATTATCAGAGATATGTGAGTGAATTATCGGAAAACTCTAACTTTTATGCTTTGAATGAAAACGATATAGAGCGATATCAAATTTCTGGGAATTCGCCTCTGATTGAAAAAGTGAAAATACCTTCGAAAGACTTCGCTATATCTTGCGATGAGCGAATGATTGCATCAGTTCAAAATGATGGTAATTTGAACATTTATAGAAATGGAAAGAAATTCTTCTCCTTTGCTACTACGGGTTCTTTTTCTTCACTCCATTGGGATTGCCTGAATAATTTGTGGTTAGTCGAAAATGTATATGGAATTAGCAAAATTTTAAGGATTGTTGATGGGAAAAGTGTTGAGAGAATTATTTTGGCAATTCCGAAAGTTGCTGAAATCTCGTCTTTCAGAATGAACCGGGAAGGAGTTCGCGGCTTAGTGGCTACAAGCGGTGGTAACCGAAACATGCTCTTCTCAGTCTTATTCCGACCTTCGCAAGGCAAGGACACACTCTTTGTAGCAGCCACTCCGCCATGGGTCGGAGGACGAGTTTCGGATATGTCTTGGAGTTCACCATGGCAATTATTTTTGCTAGATCAAAAAGAGAATCGTATTTGGCAGTTGGATTTAGAGTCAGGAATCGAACAAATAATTTCTGGCGTAAACAATCCTCTCGAACTTTCGGCCGCCCCTGGTGCCCCGCTAGTTGTTACTGAGCGTGGTGGAAAATTAATCCGAGCAAGTTCAACTTTTGGTTGGAGCGAGTTTGGTATTGGGAATCACCCCAGTTATCCAGGTGGATAATTCGATAATTCAGGATGTTTGATTTCCTACTTCCTCAAAAATGTATTCATTGCCATTCAATTTCGAAGAGTTCGTTATGCGATTTATGTCAGCCAGAATTGACACAGCCAACTCGAATTGCTCGCTACATTGACGGTGTTCCAATCTATTCCTCGCTCGTGTATGACGGAGTCATCAGGTCAACAATCATTGGAATGAAAGAGCGTGGGTTGAGAGCTTTGGCTGTATATTTAAGGGAGATTTTGACACGCAATCTTCTCGATTTGCATCAAAATTTAAAGGCTGAATTTATCGGGGTACCGATTCCTTCTAACAAGAATTCGCGTCGCTTGAGAGGATTCGATCACTTATCTCTGATTCTTCCCAAAGATTCACCTAAAGAATTCTGCGAATTTGATCCCAGAGCATTGCAGGTCATTCGTAAAGTGAAGGATCAGCAACAATTGACCTTGAAAGATCGACAGAAGAACCTAGTAAACGCCTACGAGTTCAGACCGCGCTTACTTCCACGAACTCGAAAATATGTGCTTATTGACGATGTCATCACCACTGGAAGCAGTATTCGCGCCGGCATTGCAGCGGTACGTGCTGGCGGAGGCGAGGTTTTGGCTGCCACCACCCTTGCCCACTCAATTTCCGCCAAATCTTGGGAACCAGCACTAGGCGGGCTCCGATACGATACAAGCATTCAATGAGAGGTGTTCATGGTTGCTCTGCTAGACAAGATCCTTCGTGCCGGAGAAGGCAAAACTTTGCGCCGGTTGGAGAAGATTGCATCTCAAATCAATCTGCTTGAAAGCGAGTTTGCAGCACAATCCGATGAAGAGCTTCGAGGAATGACTGCGGAGTTCAAGGATCGCCTGAGCAATGGAGAAGAATTAGATGATCTGCTCCCTGAGGCATTTGCGGTGGTCAGAGAAGCCGCCAGACGAACACTAGGTCAAAGACATTACGACGTGCAGCTCATGGGTGGTGCTGCTTTGCATTTTGGCAATATCGCCGAAATGAAAACCGGTGAAGGTAAAACGCTGGTGGGAACTCTGCCTGCCTATCTGAACGCCCTTTCAGGAAATGGCGTGCACATCGTGACAGTCAACGATTACTTAGCTGAGCGCGATTCCGAATGGATGGGCCGAGTTCATAGATTCCTCGGATTAAGTGTCGGCGTTATTTTGGCGAATATGGACCCTGCAAAGCGACGAGAAGCGTATAACTGCGATATTACTTATGGAACAAACAATGAATTTGGTTTTGATTATCTTCGCGACAATATGGCTTGGTCACTAGATGAATGTGTGCAACGAGGACATAACTTTGCGATTGTCGACGAAGTCGATTCAATTTTAATTGATGAAGCTCGAACCCCACTCATCATTAGTGGTCCTGCAGATCAACCAACTGAATGGTACGCAGAATTTTCAAATTTGGTGAAGGCCTTAGTCGCTGGAGTTCACTACGAAGTTGATATTAAGAAGCGAACTGTTTCTGTTCTCGAAGAGGGAATTAGTAAGGTTGAAGAGATCTTAAAAATTGATAACCTTTACAAGTCTGAGAATACACCGCTAATCGGATACTTAAACAATGCATTACGCGCGAAGGAACTTTATAAGCGGGACAAAGATTATGTCATTATGAATGGTGAAGTTCTTATCGTTGATGAACACACCGGACGTATGCTTCAAGGTCGGCGCTATAACGAAGGAATGCATCAAGCGATCGAAGCTAAAGAAGCGGTCAAGATTCAGAATGAGAATCAGACCTTAGCGACAATCACTTTGCAGAATTACTTCAGGCTCTATAAAAAACTCTCTGGTATGACGGGCACTGCTTCAACTGAAGCCGCTGAGTTCGATCAAATTTATAAATTAGGCGTAGTTCCAATTCCTACCAATAAACCTATGAGCCGCTTGGATCAAGCCGATCTAGTTTATAAAACTGAAGTTGCAAAATTTGAAGCGGTCGTAGCTGACATAGTGGAGAAGCATCAGAAAGGTCAGCCGGTACTGGTGGGAACGGTGAGCGTAGAACGCTCAGAATATTTAAGTGATTTGCTGCGTAAACGGGGGATCGCACATAACGTGCTCAATGCGAAAGCGCACGAACGTGAAGCAGCAATTGTGGCCGAAGCAGGTCGTAAACGTGCGGTAACCGTTGCCACCAACATGGCTGGTCGCGGTACCGACATTATGTTGGGTGGAAACCCGGAATTTCGAGCAGATTACGAATTGCAAAAGCGCGGACTCTCACCCGTTGAAACTCCTCAGGAGTATGAAGCGGCTTGGAGCGATGAAATAGCGAAACAGCAAGCTGCAGTTGCTCAAGAGCATGACGAAGTCATTGGATTAGGTGGGCTCTACGTGCTGGGAACTGAACGCCATGAGTCTCGCCGTATCGATAACCAGCTGCGCGGTCGATCAGGCCGTCAGGGAGATCCTGGAGAGTCTCGCTTCTACCTTTCGCTACAAGATGAATTGATGCGCAGATTTAATTCAGCGTTAGTTGAGCGGTTCTTAGGAGCCGCAGGTATTCCAGATGATGTGCCAATCGAATCGAAGATGGTTTCAAATGCGATTCGGTCAGCTCAAACTCAAGTTGAATCACAAAACTTTGAAATTCGTAAAAATGTATTGAAGTATGACGATGTAATGAATCGCCAAAGAACCGTGATTTACGCGGAAAGAAACGAAGTACTTCATGGTGCAGCGTTAAAAGAGCAAATTTTATCTTTTGCAGATGACACGATTACGGCTTATGTCAATGGTGCAACTGCCGAAGGCTTTCCAGAGGATTGGGATTTAGAACAGTTGTGGACTGCTCTAAATAACTTATATCCAATTTCAATTTCTATCTCGGACTTGGAAGAGTCTGCCGGCGGACGCAGTGGATTAAATGCAGATTTCTTAAACGAAAAGTTAATTGAAAATTTGCACGAGCAATATGAAAAACGTGAAAGCGATCTAACTCCGGATGTCATGCGCGAGCTGGAAAGACGAGTTGTGCTTTCGGTTCTCGATCGAAAATGGCGTGAACACTTATATGAGATGGATTATCTGCAAGAAGGTATTGGTCTGCGAGCGATGGCTCAGAGAGATCCATTAGTGGAATACCAACGCGAAGGCTATGACCTCTTCGCTGCCATGATGGATGGCATCAAAGAGGAATCAGTTGGATATGTTTTTCATGCTGAAGTTCAGGTAGAAGTTGAAAAGCCAAAACGCCCGATGAATTACTCATCTCCCTCTGAGAGTGGAGATGCCCAAATAGCCGGTAGTCAAGGCGATGGCGACCAAACTGCACGAAATGCTCAATGCCCGTGTGGCTCTGGTAAAAAATATAAGCGTTGTCATGGGAGTGCTAACCAACGATAAAACTGGTGGTTAGCCAACGACCATCTAGCCCCTCTAATCGCAAGGCAACTGCTCGGATTCGCTCTCTCAGGCTGAAGGTGATGCTGGCTTCAACTACGCCATCTGTTGGTATGCAAATGTGGGACTTACGAACTCTTGGATTGCCACTTAACAATCCAGCACGACGCTGTAAATGCGCATAAACCGGCCGGTTACTCCACTTAATGAGTTGATTCACTGATCTTCTTCCAGCTAGGACTTCTAGAGCAGATTGGGTGAACTTAAGTGACCAATCCTGCGGGGCTGGTAGGGCGCTTAATGATGTGGGTTGGGGTTCAAAATATGGATCGCTATCTGGATCCACCAGGTAGAGGGAAGGCGAATGATGGTTTGCTGAAAAAGTGGATTCACTTTCATAGTGGTGAATGACTTCAAGTGTGGGTAGCGGAAAGATTTGAGAACCAATCGGTCTAAATACCGGCTTGATCTGGGATGTGTGCGAGGTCTCTGGGTACATGCAAGTATCGTCATAAATCAAGCGAACTGCCGAATCGTGCCTTTGGCCTATTCCATCTCATACTTTTTCTGTGGCTGTTGATACTTTACCTTTGGGCACAATTACAAGTGAAAATCTCATCCTATGTTCAAACGCAAATTCTCCAGGTCATCTCGAAATAAGATTATTGCAATCACTATTTCGACAATAATTTCCATAACACTTTTCTTAATAAGAATGAGCTCAGGTTCACTGGTATGGACGGCAACTCGTGATTTACCAAGTGGTACCACTCTGAGTAGTGGCGATTTAACACTCAAGCGCGTCTCACTTGGAAGCACGGCTTCTAAGTATTTGGGAGGTAGTAGGCCTTCTAATTGGATTACCTTGGTAGATATTCACTCTGGTGAATTTTTACCTTCCAAATCTGTGGTCAAAGATGATTCGAGTTCACTCCGTCGAATTATGGCTCTCAGTGTTGAATCGAATCACATGCCATTAAATTTAAATGTCGGCCAAGCAGTCGATGTCTACGTGACTCCAATGTCTAGTCAAAATGATGTTATGGGACTTCCTGAGATTGTTGTCGAAAAGGCAATAGTTACGAGTTTAGACCGGAAGGCACTTAATGGTGGTGTCTCCATTTCGGTATTAGATAATCAAGTTTCTAGTCTGGTAGAAGCGACTCAGCGAGGTCATTTAGATTTGGTGGGTTATCCAAATGGTGATTAGCACAGGAGTAACCAGTTATATCACGTTACTAAAACCAGGGATAGAAGAAGAGGCAACCCTTGAAGCGTTAATCGAGGTTGGTTGGAATTTAATTGCTCGGTTTGAGGATCCTAAAAAGATGATTGCATATTTACATACATCAGAAGAGAAAGTACTGATCGTATGTTCTGCTGATTTCTTGGATTCCATCAGAGAGTATGTTCAAGAATCTCCCCTCATCGTGGTTTCACCAAAAGATTCAGAACCTCTGCTCTTACCCCGACATGCAAAGAAAATTGAATATGCAAATGGTGCAGATATTGCACGTTTAATTGCTACTCCGACCGCCTCGACTTTGCCGATAACAGCGCTCTGCTCTGCTCGAGCAAACTGCGGCAGAACATTCATTGGATTACACCTTTGGGCCGAGTTAGTCAGTGCTGGTAATCGAGTGGCTTACTGGTCATTTGATAAAGATCAATCCGAAATCTTTCGAATACTTCGGATTCCACCGACGACAAGAACCATAGAAGTATTTTCAAATGGCTTTCTAAGTTCGCAATTACCTCAAGATCTCAGTCAGTTAGAAGAGATGATTGAAGAATTGCGAGAAAAATCTGACTTGATCTTGATAGATGTAGGAGCAGTTGCGCCTGGTCAAAATCAGTTCGAACGAAGAGTGCAAGCCCAGATTTCTAATAGGGTTTTGCAATTATCACGGAGACAGATTCTCTTTACTTTAGAAGATGCTAAGAATCTAAATTCAGCACTAGAGCTGATGAATTCGCTCTCCAAGCCACTATTAGTACTGAACCGATATGCCACTCAACAGGAGGAAATATTGGTAGATCATGTTCGGATTCCAGAGTTTTCATCCGAGGCGGTTTCCATGTTCTCTGGCTCAGGATTGGCATTCGAGCGAGATCGAGCTTCGACTTTTAAACGCGCCATCAGCCCACTGGCTGATTTCACAACTGAACGACTTTGGCTCAAATCCGGCGAAGTGAGAGAATCCTCCCGTGAGAATCTATCTGCCCGCGACGTTCGATCTCACCTCGCAATGGCTCTCCGCGGGTCAGATTCCGGCCGTAGATGGTTTCGCCGTGACGGAATCACTTCGTGACTGGTACGAGCAAGGTGATGAAGAAGAATTCGAATATGCCGCAACCGATTTAGCAGCACGCTACTCATTGGAACAAATTGCGCAGCGCCAAGATGCGACTCCCCGTCGGGTGGTTTTGGTATTAGAAGTAAAACCAGATTCAGTAATACAGATTCCCGACCTCAAGGGTGGTATCCGGTTAAGTAATCCCATCGAGTGGTCATTGGTTGAAGCAGCGATGATTGATGGCGATGAGGCTGTGGCTGATGTGAAAAGTGCGATCTCACTCTATGCAAAAGCCATCGCTGGAGATGGCGAGGCAAATTTTGTTGTAAGCCAAGTAGAAGGACACGAATTACTTTGGTTTGATTCAAGCGAAATTGAATT
>CAYFKL010000002.1:22117-31060 GCA_964343565.1 uncultured Actinomycetes bacterium | reverse complement strand
CATTGGTCCTCATCGTTGCCGGAGCCATGCTGATGTGGGGTGCTAATTTTGCGAGTAGCCAAGTCAGCAGCCAACTAAAAGAACAGGGTGTCTACTTCCCTGCAAAGGGAGATGCTGGTTTTGATGCAAAGACCTATCCAACATTGCAAAAATGGGCTGGCCAGCAATTGACGACTGGTGAGCAGGCGAAAGCGTATGCAAATGATTACATTGCCCACCATCTCAAGGCGATCAATGGTGGAAAGAATTATGCTCAAACAAGCGCTGATGCCATGAAACTTCAGAATCAAGCATCGTTAGATGCTGTAGCAGCTAATAATTCGCCAGAAGATCAAACCTTGGTAGATGCTGCAGATGCTTCAGCAACCGCCGCAGCAGCTGCCAATGAAAAAGTAAATTTACTTTTCCGAGGTGAGACATTACGCGGATTATTACTTACTTCTTTTGCATTTTGGCAGGTAGGTCAGATCGCCTTTATCTCAGGCATCTTTGCCTTTGGGGCAGCGATCGTCATGTTAATCCTGACTCTCCTGGGGTTTGCGCATCTGCGTAGGACACCAGCAGACGCACAAATCTAACTCCCACACAGAATCTCCCCTGCGGGGAGAGCGGAGACCAGTAGGGCTGCCTTTCGGCGGCCCTACTGTGAATTCAAACCTACTTGCTAGCCAATTCCACAATTTTTACCGCTTGTGAGAGCGAGTATCCCCTGCGCGCTAGTAGCGAAATTGCCCGATCCCTCGCTTTGCGAGAGTCTTGAGTTGAACGCAATTTTTTTGCCGCCGCCACTATCGCGGCATCTGGAAAATCTAAATGAGCTATCTCATCCACAACTTCTTGGATTAACTCTGAATCAATTCCGCGCTCCTGCAATTCCCGTGCGATCAATCTCGATGAGAGACCTTTCGTCCTTATTCTTGAATCGCGAAAAGCGCGGGCGTACTCACTGTCATTGAGCAATCCACTTCGGGTTAATTTGACGATGAGTTCGTGAATTATCTCGGAAGGAACTAATTTCTTTTCTAACAAACGTGTGAGTTCGCCAGTGCTATAGGCCCGACGAGCCAAGGCATTGAGAGAGATCCGGCGAGCAACGCTCGCCGGATCTTCAGACTCAATCTGGGGATCTTCCATCAAGGTTTAGAAATCAACCGCACTATCAATAGGTGCGTCAATGGCAGGCAGGTCAATGCGAGCTCCCATGCCCATCATCTCTTTAATTCGCTTCTCAATCTCGTTGGCAAGATCTGGATTGTCGCGGAGGAAGACTCGTGCATTCTCTTTGCCTTGACCAAGTTGATCACCATCGTAGGTGTACCAGGCTCCAGACTTCTTAATGATTCCTTGGTCAACGCCAAGGTCTATCAACGAACCTTCTCGAGAGATTCCACCGCCATAGAGAATGTCGAATTCAGCTTGCTTGAAAGGTGGAGCCATTTTGTTCTTGACAACTTTGACACGAGTTCGATTTCCAACTGCATCTTGGCCATCCTTTAATGTTTCAATTCGACGAACATCAAGACGGATCGAAGCATAGAATTTCAATGCTTTACCACCGGTCGTAGTCTCTGGAGATCCAAAGAAAACACCAATTTTCTCTCGCAACTGATTAATAAAGATTGCAGTAGTTTTTGATTGAGATAGCGCGCCGGTGATTTTTCGCAGTGCTTGCGACATAAGTCGGGCTTGCAGGCCAACGTGCGAGTCACCCATTTCGCCTTCAATTTCAGCGCGAGGCACTAACGCTGCCACTGAATCTATAACGACAATGTCGAGCGCTCCAGATCGGATTAGCATGTCCATGATCTCAAGCGCTTGTTCGCCAGTATCTGGTTGTGAGACTAGAAGTGCATCGATATCAACACCAAGTTTCTTGGCATACTCTGGATCAAGCGCATGCTCGGCATCAATAAATGCCGCTATACCGCCAGCGCGTTGCGCATTTGCGATTGCGTGAAGTGCGACAGTGGTCTTTCCCGACGATTCTGGTCCATAAATTTCGACGATACGTCCTCTTGGGAATCCACCGATACCGAGAGCTAAATCCAATGCAATTGAGCCCGAAGGAATCACCTCAACTGGAGCTCTACCCTCATCCCCCATCTTCATAATGGAGCCTTTGCCGAATTGGCGTTCGATCTGGGCTAATGCGCTCTCTAATGCCTTAGATCGGTCGGGTTGCTTCTCTGGTGCCATCATCTCTCCTGTCGTCGGTCCCTCAGTTTTGCGATGAGGTTACGGGGCAGCACCGACAGCCACTCAGTTCGACCAAGTTACTGTGGACAACCACTGCCAGAAGGGTAATCGAACATTTGTTCGAATGTCGAACGACACGCCCAAATCAGCGTAAGGATGCTGGAATCGTCGGCTCGTGCCGGCAGACCGCCCGCCAAATCTCTTTGGTTTCCACTCCCTCGGCAAGGGCTTGCGAAATGGTGCGCCCCGCCAGTTCAGCTATCACGACATCTTTGGCATAGGAGTAAGCCCAGACCGGCCCAAAGTGCGCTTCCATTCGTTCCCAAAAATCGGTAAGCCTCATTAAAACAACGTTTCTGATGACCGCACTGGGTTCAGGATCGCACCGATGGATTTTCGGACAATCTCTTCAGATCGCTCTTCGCCGTACTTTCCAATCTCTTTCGCCAACTCAAAGACCCGATGCCATTGTTCATTATCTTGCACCATTATGAGTGGAATGAGTGCTTCCGGTTCATGTTCACGCAAATATGCCAACACCGGATGATTTGAAATTTCAGTTAGCACCACTTTCAAACCAGCATCTGGATCTCGTTTTGTTGCTGCGTTGATGCCAAGTGTTCCAATTCGTTCCACTTCATATTCCGTAACCGCACGTAAAAGTTCGGCCTTATTTCTGAAATGGTTATAAAGAGTTCCTCGCGCTGTCTTTGAAATATCAGATATTAAATTCATCGTGGTTCGTTTTACGCCATGCTCTGAGATTGCTCGAAGCGCCCCCACTATTAATGCCTCGCGGGCTCGTGCCATTCCATTGCCAGCGCGGGCCCTATCGGCCATAAATTAAGCTGCGATATCGGTATGTGCAGTTGCGCGGTGCAATGTTGTCAAAGTGGTCACACTCTTTGTTGCTTCCAGGGCATGTGCCACGTCATATAAGAGCACATGTAGATCGATGGCGAGTGCATTACAAATTGAATTGAGCAACTCCGAAGATGCCTCTTTTTGCCCACGTTCCAACTCGGATAGGTAACCCAAAGAGACGTTGGCCAATGCGCTGACCTGGCGCAAAGTTAGTCGCTTGGACATGCGTATGCGCCGTAGGGCAGCACCAATCTCCACTCGCAACATACGACTAGCCTACCGGCTCCACCCCATTTGGGTGGGGTAAATCTAGGTAGCAACGGCGCAAAATCTCTAAAGCCCAGGTTGAGCCAGCCTGCCGAACGCGCGTTCGAGCGCTCGTGCTCGGTCCACTCGCCCAATGACCAAGGTTGAGGGCGTAGGTGTGATTTCTGAGCCCACTAACGCTGATAAAGCCGGTACCGGCAGACTTGCCCTCATGCTCACCCGGACCTGCCACACCAGTGGTAGCCAGACTCCACGTTGAGCCATATCTGTACTGCACGGCATTAGCCAACTGAGATGCAACTTCACTGCTAACGGTCCCACTTTGTGAAATTCCTTCGACACCCAATTCACGTTTTGCGGCCTCGGTGTAGGCGATAACACCTGCTAGAAGCACGGATGAAGCACCAGGAATATCAGTAATTCTGTTGCAGATTTGCCCACCAGTGAAAGATTCGGCGATCGCCAAGGTCTGTTTTCGAGCGATCAAATCATTCACAACAATTTCCTCAAGCGAGATAGCTCGTTCATTAACTGCGAATACAGCATCACCGATGATTTCCGCAGCTACTGCTGCCGCATCGCGCGCTTCTTCAAGCGATGACTTAGTTACTTTTACTTGAACCAGGCCGATACTTGCCAAATAAGCCACCTTTTCGTGACTTTCTTGCCATGCTGCTAATTTCGAGGCAACTTGTGATTCTCCACTAAGCGCCACATTCACGATGTAGGTGAATTCAGAACGAGCTCTCAAATCTCGACTCAATTTTTCTAATACTTCTGAAAACATTTCACGCATTTCATGGGGAACACCCGGCATGGCAAAAACCGGAATTCCATCAATTCGTGCTGCAATTCCAGGAGCACTCCCACTTGTATTAAAAATGCCACTGGCACCTTCCGGAAGGAATGCCATATTTTTTGCATTTTCCGGCATCGAAATTCCGCGCAGTGCGTAACGATTAGAAATGATCTCAAGCAAGCCAGAGTCTAAAACTAGATCGACTCGAAGCGCTCGCGCTATTCCTTCACGCGTTAAATCATCACTCGTTGGCCCGAGTCCGCCTGAGATAAGGACTGCATCTGCTCTGGCAACCGCAGTGAGAATTGCATCAGAGATTGCTACTTCATCATCCAGAACTGAAATCGAGTAAACCAATTCGAATCCATGCTCGCGAAGCGAATTACCGATCCACGAAGTTGATGTATCAACAACAGATCCGTTGAGAAGTTCATCTCCAACGGTTACAACGGCTACGCGATTCATGATCGGTGCAGCGAAAGAATTTCGCGGAAGTAATAGATTCCCGTTGAAATAGTCAGAATGACTGCTACTCCCATGAGAATTGCATTCGGAATATCAAACCAGTGCGGCATTGGGAAAATATAGAATCCGATTGCGAATCCTTGAGTCAAGGTTTTTGCTTTGCCGCCACGATTGGCAGCAACTACCTTTTTGGATAACACGGTCAGCCGCAAAAAAGTAATTCCAACTTCTCGAACTAAAATAAGAATGGTGATCCACCACCACACATCATTGGTGATAGAAAGTGAAATAAGTGCACCGCCGATCAAAGCCTTATCTGCAATCGGATCAAGCAAGGCACCGAGTGGGGTGGAAATATTTCGTCTTCGAGCCAACTGCCCATCGAGTCGATCAGTGAAAGCAGCGAGCGCAAATACCGCCCAAGCGATTGCTCGCCAAAGATCATTCTTGCCGTGGTCAACGAAGTAACAAGTTAAAAATACGGGAACAAGGGCAATCCGTATCAGCGTCAACCAATTTGCAATATTGGCATTTCCAACTCGTGATTCAGCCATGGAGGACTCTCGCCACTAGATCAGCGCCATCAGACTCTACATATTCAACCTGTATCAAGTCCCCCGGCTTAACCTGAATCTGATCTTGAATCAGAACGCTCCCATCGACTTCAGGACCCTGATGTAATCCTCGACCTTCAATAGTTGAGCCAGCCACATTTTCTATTAAAACCGAATCATGCTGTCCAATACGACTCTTTGCCTTTGCATTCACAACTATTTCTACTAATTCTCCGGCTCGATTAACCCTTTCCCGAATCACATCTTCGGCAATTTGGTCAGGGAGCGCTTGAGCAGTGGTACCTTCTTCATCGCTGTACCCGAAAACTCCCACAGCATCCATTTCAGCTTTCGTTAAGAAATCTAGTAATTCTTGAAAATCCGATTCGCTCTCTCCCGGAAATCCCACGATAACATTCGACCTTATTCCAGCCTTAGGATCAGCTGCTCGAATATCTGCAATCAACTTCAAGAATGCATCTGAGTCGCCAAATCTTCGCATGTTTCGTAATACTCCGGCATTCGAGTGCTGAAAAGATAAGTCGAAATATGGTGCCACCTTAGGTGTTGATGTCATCACTTCAACCAACGAGGGTCTCATCTCTGCTGGTTGCAAGTAAGCGACTCGAATTCTTTCAATTCCCTGAACTTGTGCAAGCGCTGGAAGAAGTGACTCAAGAAGTCTTAGGTCGCCCAAATCTTTGCCATATGACGTTGAATTTTCACTTACTAAATTGATTTCTTTAACTCCATTTTCCGCTAACCAGTGAGCTTCAGCGATCAGGTCATGTGGCGACCGAGATATGAATGCACCACGAAACATTGGGATGGCACAAAATGAACATCGGCGATCACAACCTGATGCAATTTTTAGTGCAGCATAAGGTGCGCCATCCAAACGCTTTCGGAGAAATCGTCTTTCTGGAGAGCTGATACTCGAAAAATGTCCAGGTGTCTGAATATCTTGCGCCGCAACAGGTCGATCACTTGGAGAAATCGGCAATAAGGTACGTCGATCTCGAGGAACATGAGAGAGATGACTACCCCCGGCGAGAATAAGTTCTAAACGCTCGGCGATGTTTTGGTAGTCGTCAAAGCCAAGCACGGCGCTCGCTTCTGGCAGTGCGGTTGCCAACTCTTTTCCGTACCGCTCCGCCATGCATCCCACCGCTACTACTGGAGTCTTGCCACCATCAGTCGCTTCAAGGATGGCATCGATAGAATCTTTTTTCGCGCTCTCAACAAATCCACACGTATTCACAAGTGCAATGTCAGCTCGCTCCGCAGCGGAAACTAACTCCCATCCATCGCTTGCCAGTCTGGCTGCCAATTCTTCAGAGTCAACTTCGTTTCGGGCACAGCCCATTGTTATGAGATTGACTCGTTTCACAGCAGGAAAGCCTAGCGACTTGATCAGGCTTTGGTTGGATCTCCAGGAACAAAATCAAAATGAAGCACGCGGCCCAACTCGCCTGGTCTGCCTAAATCTTTTCCGTTAACAGTGAGAGTGACCCCACCAGCATTTCCAATCACTAAGTGAAGTCTCATCTCATCAGAAAAAGTTTTTATTTGACCCTTGGGTAAAATTCCAGAGAAAAGTTGAGTCCCAGCAGCATTAGTGACCGCCAGCCATGTCGAAGCTTTGTCAGAGTTAACTTTCACATTTACTCCTGAAGTGAAAGTTGCGACAGCTTGGCTGCTCTCCGTGGTTGGCTGTGCACTAGAACTCTCCACAACAGACTTAGATGCCAAAGGCTGACTTGGTGTTTGTCCCGAATTTCTAAGTAAGGCAAATGATGTAAGAGCGATAACTGCAACCCCAGCTGCCACCATCAAGAAGCGGCGCTGTTTATCCGTGTCACGTGATTTAGTTTCGACTATGGAGTCAATGTTTGATTTTAAGTCGGAGACTTCAGGAACTAGCTCTTTGAGCAACTCATCTGCATTTAAACCCACGATCGCACAAATATTTCTTATATGACCACGGGCATAGACTTCACCGCCACAGAGAGAGTAATCATCTCGTTCAATTCCCTGTAAAACAGAATTACGAATACGGACTTGTTGGGCGACCTCACTGACGGAGAGAGATTTTTCAATACGAGCAGCAGCAAGTCGAGCACCGATTGAATTTGACATCACTCACCTCCTAGAGAGAACGGTACGCGCCTTTTGCGCTAAGTACCAAGTGAGTTGCTTACTCCCCGCGCATTGAGGCCAATACACCTGGCAAATCGTCCGGTTTAACAAGGACCTCTCTGGCCTTCGAACCTTCAGAAGGTCCAACCACACCTCGGCTTTCCATGAGATCCATCAGCCGACCTGCTTTGGCAAAACCGACGCGCAATTTTCGTTGCAACATTGATGTTGATCCAAATTGCGTACTTACTACTAACTCGGTGGCTTGAAGTAAGAGATCGAGATCATCGCCAATGTCTCCATCAATATCTCTTTTCACCGCGTTTCCAGTGAATACATCTTCACGGTAAACCGGATCTCTTTGAGCTTTTGTGTGCCGAACAACTGCTTCGATCTCTCTCTCCGAAACATAAGAGCCTTGAATGCGAACCGGTTTACTTGCTCCCATTGGAAGGAAGAGTCCATCTCCTTGTCCAACCAACTTTTCTGCACCTGGTTGATCCAAGATAACTCGAGAATCCGCCAACGATGAGGTCGCAAATGAAAGTCGTGATGGGACGTTTGCTTTTATCAATCCAGTCACAACGTCAACAGATGGCCGTTGAGTAGCGAGTACCAGATGAATCCCAGCAGCTCGAGCTAATTGCGTTATTCGAACAATCGAATCTTCCACATCCCTTGGAGCAACCATCATCAAATCCGCTAATTCATCGACGATGACAAGTAGATATGGGTAAGGCTTGAGTTTGCGTTGAGATCCAAGCGGTGGGGAGATTTTTCCAACCCTCACCGCTTTATTAAAGTCATCAATATGTCTAAAACCAAAGGCAGATAAGTCGTCATACCTAGCATCCATTTCACGAACTACCCATTGCAAGGCTTCAGCAGCGCGTTTTGGATTCGTTAATATTGGGGTTATTAAATGAGGTATTCCTTCATAAGCATTCAACTCGACGCGTTTGGGATCGATGAGAATCATGCGAACTTCCTGCGGGGTCGCTCGCATAAGAACCGACACCACCATCGAATTGATCCAACTGGATTTACCAGCGCCAGTCGCTCCAGCAACAAGCAAATGTGGCATTTTTGTTAAGTTGGCACAGACAAAACCGCCCTCAACATCTTTACCTAGCGCGCTTACCATTGGATGCGAATCATTGCCAGCCACACTGGAACGAAGCACATCACCGAGTAAAACCGTTTCGCGATCAACATTGGGAATTTCAACACCCACTGCCGACTTGCCTGGAATCGGACTTAAAATTCGAACGTCGCTACTGGCAACTGCGTAGGAAATATTCTTTGCCAAGGCAGTAATGCGCTCAACCTTGATACCGGGTCCTAGTTCTACTTCATACCGAGTGACAGTCGGCCCTCGGGTGAATCCGGTGACACTCGCATCCAATTCAAATTCTTCAAATACTTGCGCCAGCGCGTCCACCACTTTGTCATTTGCCGCACTTCTGCCTTTGGATGCTGTTCCTACTTTGAGCAATTCAAGAGGCGGGAGTTGATACTCAGCTTCAAGTTCAGGCTGCGCCGGCTCAACTGTAGGAAGCGGTGGTGGAAGGGAGGTTACCGGCGCAACTTCTTCCTCTTCTTCCTCTTCTTCCTCTTCTTCCTCTTCTTCCTCTTCTTCCTCTTCTTCTTCCTCTTCTT
>CAYFKL010000002.1:6672-22017 GCA_964343565.1 uncultured Actinomycetes bacterium | reverse complement strand
TCTTCTTCCTCTTCTTCCTCTTCTTCCTCTTCTTCCTCTTCTTCTTCCTCTTCTTCTTCCTCTTCTTCTTCCTCTTCTTCCTCTTCTTCCTCCTCTTCTTCTTGAATTAACGCACTTTCAAAAGGTTCGTTTTCGCTAATTTCAAATTCTTCTTCCTCTCGATCAGCACGTCGCTCTGCTAAACGAGTGGTTACGGGAGATAAAAGGGCAGAAATTTTTGCTGGAATAGTGTGAAGTGGAGTTGCAGTGATAACTAAAAGTGCAAATAAAATGATCACCAGCAGAACCGGAATTGCCAACCACCCTGTTAATAAAGCGGTGAGCGGGGCTGAAACAAAGTAACCTAACCAACCGCCCGCATGGCGCATTGCGGTTGCTCCGTCTATCGGATGAGGAACGCCCGCGATGGTGTGCCAAAGTCCGGTCAAACCAATAACCATGAAAAGTAATCCAAAGAAGATGCGGCCTGTAGCTGCACTCTCCTGCGGCTTGCGTAAAGTTCGCCATGCAAAAAATGCAAAGAATAGAGGTATAAAAAATCCCCACCGACCGAGCAAACCATTAAAAACTGCCACCATAAGGTGTCCGAGAAAATTATCTAAGTGCCACCACACACCCGCTGCTGTCACAATTGCAACAATCACTAAGAGCAGACCCACGCCATCGCGACGTTGAGCTTCATCTAAATCTCTAGCACCTCGCCCGAGATAGCGAACCGCGCGACCCAAAGACTTAGCCAGCCCGCGCCAAAGTAGAGCGAGAATGTTTTTCGCTCCAGACTTTTTCTGCTTAGCCACGCCCATACCGTACGAGAATGGGGCGAATCGGACTAGGTGCCACGCCGAACTAGATCTCTACCACCAGCGGCAGAATCATTGGTCGGCGTTTTTGCGTTCGACTTACCCACTGTCCAACCGTGCGACGAATCAATTGGCTCAATTGATGGTTATCTCTCACACCATCAAGGGCAGCTTTCGCGAGAACCTTTTCAACGTCACGGGTAACTTCGTCAAATATTCCCTCAGTTTCAACGAAGCCTCTGGCATGAATATCTGGTCCGGAGAGAACTTTTCCCGTCGTAACATCTATGGCAACCACGATAGAAATAAAGCCCTCCTCTCCCAAAATACGTCGATCCTTGAGTGAAGTTTCAGTGATGTCCCCAACACTCTCTCCATCGACATAGATAAAGCCAATAGGTATGGACCCAACTATTGCGACTCCAGACTTGGAAACATCAATCACTTCGCCATTCTCAATCGTCACAACTTCGGCAATTCCACTTTTGCGTGCTATTTCGGAATTCGCTTTGAGATGACGCCACTCCCCATGTACTGGTAACACTGCTTTAGGTTTCACTATTCGGTAGCAGTACTCCAACTCACCTGCAGCAGCATGGCCTGAGACGTGAACCAAAGCATTTCCCTTATGAATCACTTCGGCACCGCGACGAAGTAAACCATTTATAACTCGAAATACAGGATTTTCATTTCCCGGAATTAACGATGACGCTAGAACTACCGAATCTCCTTTTCCAACTTGAATTTGATGATCACCTGTGGCCATTCTCGAGAGGGCAGCCATCGGTTCGCCTTGTGATCCTGTACAAATCAGAACTAGATGCTGATCAGGAATATCGTCAATCTGTTTTGGATCAACTAATACTCCATCCGGAATGCGCAGAAAACCAAGTTCACTTGCGACTTTCATATTTCGAACCATGGAACGACCGATCAGTGCGACTTGCCGATCATGCTTGACTGCTGCATCAAAAATTTGCTGCACCCGATGTACATGTGAAGAAAAACATGCAACCACAATTCTTCTTGTAGTTCGCTCAAAAATTTCATCTATAACGGGGGCAATTTCGCGTTCGCTTGTAGTGAAACCTGGAACCTCTGCATTTGTAGAGTCGACCATGAACAAATCCACACCACTCTGCCCAATTCGCCCAAATGCGTGAAGGTCTGTGAGTCGACCGTCCAAAGGTAACTGATCCATTTTGAAATCACCTGTGTGCAGAAGGCGCACACCATTACTCGTTATAGCTACTGCCAGGGCATCTGGAATCGAATGATTTACCGCTACAAATTCCAATTCGAAAGGACCTCTGACTAGTTTTTGCCCTTCGGTAACTTCAATCACGTCGGGAGAAATTCGATACTCTCTTAATTTCTCCCTAACCAGAGCTAGTGTGAGTTGTGAACCGACGAGAGTTAAGTCTTCAGCCTCTTTCAGGATGAATGGAAGAGCGCCAATGTGATCTTCGTGTGCATGCGTTAGCACTATTCCTACAACGTCCTGCCATCGACCGCGAAGCATCGAATAATCTGGCAGCACTAAATCAACGCCCGGTTGATGATCCTCAGGGAATAAGACTCCTGCATCAATGATTAAAAGTTTTTCTTGACTTTCAAGCACCGCCATATTCCGGCCAACTTCACCCAACCCACCAAGGGCAATAAATCTAATCGCCCCTGATGGTACTTCCGGCAAAGTAATTGTCATTTGGAAATTTTTACGCCACCTGCCAGAAGATCATTTCTCAAGATTTCGATTTGATCTGGCGTTGCGTCAACGAGCGGCAGCCGAGTAAATCCACCCGGCAAACCTAATAAATTGAGAGAAGCTTTTGTGAGAATCGCGCCCTGCGTCCGGAACGTTCCGGTGTAAACAGGGAGTAATGATTGGTGGATCGCGGTTGCTCTTTCACGTTGACCACTGAACCAGGCATCGATCATTTCTTTTAGCTGTTTTCCAATCACATGGCCACATACCGATATGAAACCAACCGCTCCAACTGAAAGCAGTGGCAAATTATTCATGTCATCTCCCGAATAAACCGGCAAACTAGTTCTTCGGATCACCCACGAGGTTGCACCGAT
This sequence comes from uncultured Actinomycetes bacterium, assembly GCA_964343565.1. Taxonomy (GTDB): domain Bacteria; phylum Actinomycetota; class Actinomycetes; order Nanopelagicales; family Nanopelagicaceae; genus CAYFKL01. Next base: position 19,132 of record CAYFKL010000002.1, on the reverse strand, counting down.
ATCTCCTTTGGCATCCTTTAGAGCAACAATTCGAGGATGCTCTGCTAGTCGCACGATGGTTTCGGTTTCGAGCGGAGTTCCAGTTCTTGCAGGAATGTCGTACATGAGCACATTGAGGTCAGTTGCATCTGCAATCGCCTTGAAGTGTGCTTCGACTCCAGCCTGCGGTGGCCTGTTGTAATAAGGAGTTACCACCATTAATGCATGTGCACCGGCTTTAGCGTGACGCTTAGCCAATTCAACGGAATGTGCAGTTTCGTTATTCCCAGCACCTGCAACGATCGTTGCCCTATCTCCAACAGCTGCTATAACAATTTTGATGATCTCATCTTTTTCTTCATCAGTAGTTGTAGGAGCCTCGCCGGTAGTGCCATTTACGACTATTCCATCATGTCCATTGTCAACTAAGTGGTGGGCTAATCTTTCGACACCAGCAAAGTCAATTGAGCCGTCTTGCTTGAATGGCGTAACCATCGCCGTTAATAGCCGTCCAAACGGTGGCGCAATATCGCTCATGAAGGAAAGGCTACTACCCCCTAAGGGCAGACTCGCCCACCAGAATTAAATGCTGCGTACGTTAGAGGCATGAGTCCAGCCCAAATTTCTTCCATTTTCTCAGCCACCATCTCAATCTCGCGTTGAGGGTAGGAGGGGAAGTGCGAGCCTTCATGTTTAGTTCGAAGTGATAGGAAGTTCATGAGAGCGCGCGCATTCATCGTGACATACATGCTGGAATAGAGTCCGACGGGCAGAACAGTGCGAGCCACTTCACGCGCTATTCCAAGATCCAGCATGTTTTTGTACTCGACATAAGCGGCTTCATATGCGCGTTTCATTGCAGCAACTGAACCCGAAAACTGGTCTGACGTGCCATCGACAAAGTCATATGCGCCAGTTTTTCCGATCTGAATCAATTTTCGAGATTGATCCGGTATGTAAAAAACTGGGCTTAACTCTCGATATCTACCGCTCTCCTCGTTATATGAGGCAATTCGGTGGCGCATAAATTCCCTGAATACAAAGATGGGGGCTGAAACAAAGAAGGTCATAGACGTATGCTCAAAAGGTGAACCATGTCGTTCTCTAGCCAAGTAATTAATTAATCCCTTCGAGCGCTCTGGATCCGACCCAACATCTTCGAGCGACGTTTCGCCTGCAGTTGAGACTCGGGCAGCCCAAATCACGTCAGCATCACTAGCACTTGCTTTGACCAATTCAACGGTCATGTCCGACCTGAAAATAAGCTCACTCACAGCATTGAAATCTAGTCCGCGTCACCTTGCTTTGAAGGTAGTAACACGCTGGGAGGAATTTCACATTCATCGAGATGCATGAGTACGCTCACGCGAGTGAGTTCCCCTTTCACCGGCCAAGTAAAGAAACGCATAACTCGTGACGGCTTGAGTTTGGCCTTTGCGGTCGGGTTATACGCGATTGCTTTTGGGGCTGCTTCAGTTTCTAGCGGTCTCTCTGTACTCCAAACCTGCCTGCTTTCACTGCTGCTTTTCAGCGGGGCATCCCAATTCGCCATCATTGGCGTAGGAAAGATTGCATCGATAGGTACAGCCATCAGCGCCACCATCGGTGCCTTGCTGCTCGGTAGTCGCAATGCCTTGTACGGGTTACGCATGGCTCCAATTCTCAAAGCTCGAGGAATCCGCAGAGTCGCAGCAGCTCAACTCACCATCGATGAATCAACCGGAGTTGCAATCGCCCAAGAAGAGTGGGGATTAGCGGGGATGCGACATGGCTTTTGGGTGACCGGTCTGGGTGTTTACTTCTTTTGGAACCTCTTCACCTTCATCGGAGCAATCGGGGCCGACGCAGTAGGTGATCCTTCTAAATGGGGTTTAGACGCTGCCGTACCAGCAGCCTTTTTAGGATTGGTGTGGGGACGAATTAAAGATAAGCAAACTCGGATCGTTGCTATAAGTTCTGGGATCTTGGCTCTCCTACTCATACCCATACTGCCCGCAGGAGCTCCCGTAATTTCATGCGCTTTAATTGCCCTCCTTGCAGGATGGAAAAGATAGCGATGATGACTTGGTTGACAGTTTTAATTTCGAGTTTCGGAGCTTTTCTTTTGAAATTTTCTGGCTACGCGTTCCCCGAGCGATGGTTCGAACATCCACGACTCCAACGGATTGCAAACCTAATTCCAGTTGCTCTTCTGTCAGCATTAGTTATAACTCAAACTTTTTCGAACAAACATGATCTCGTTATCGACACCCGTTTTGCTGGTCTTGGAGTAGCAATCATCGCGCTCGCATTCAGAGCACCATTTATCGTGATGGTTCTACTTTCGGCCTTGACTTCAGCGATTCTGCATCGAATTTAAAGATCGAGCAGAGATTCCAAACCTAATGTAAGCCCCGGCTGGTCAATAATTTTTCGAACACCTAAAAGTACGCCAGGCATAAATCCGACTCGATCAATGGAGTCATGACGAAGGGTGAAAGTTTCACCTGGATCGCCAAAAATTACTTCTTGATGCGCTACCAACCCACGTAGTCGAACCGAGTGCACAGGAATACCACTGATGCGAGCCCCGCGCGCACCGGAAATTTCGGATGTCGTGGCATCGGGCATTTGACCGAGTCCAGCTTTCTTACGCGCCTTTGCAATTCGCTCCGCAGTATGTGTGGCTGTGCCAGAAGGTGCATCGGCTTTTTGCGGGTGATGAAGTTCGACAATTTCGACTGATTCAAAATATGCGGCAGCCTTTTCTGCGAAATTCATCATCAATACCGCTCCTAAACCAAAGTTTGGCGCGATGAGGACACCTACTGATTTTTTATTCAGCCATTTTTCTATTTGTTGAATGCGATCATCGGTAAATCCTGTAGTACCTACGACCACGTTAATATTCTGTTCAATCAAAAACTTCAAATTTTCCATCACTACATCTGGATGGGTAAAATCAACAACTACACGAGTCTGGTTTGCAACGAAATCACTAAGCGAGTCACCTAGATCGAGTGCTGACGTTAACGCTAAGTCAGGTGCTGAGTTGATTGCTTTGACAACTTCAGCGCCCATTCTTCCTTTAGCCCCAAGCACCCCAACTTTAATCATGTGGCTGATTATGCCAGCGCTCGATCGAATTGACCTTGATTTTTTCCGGAGAAAGGGCCGATTATCGTCATAGACATCTTGGTCGATAGCAATTGTGAACTCAAGGCCTTGATGCTCTCGCTGGAAACTGCATCGATCTCTTCCAGCAACTCATCAACGCTCTTTTGATTTCCATACATAAGTTCGGATTTTCCTAATCGCGACATGCGTGAACCGGTATCTTCCAGCCCCAATACTAGGGCTCCTTTTGCTTGGCCTTTGGCGCGCGCGATTTCTTCTTGGGTCAATCCGTGGTTCTTGATATTTTCAAGATTCTCTCGAATCAATTGCACTACTTCCAGCGCCTTGGTAGGCGTCGTGCCGGCATAAATGCTAAACATGCCGCTACCAGCAAATTGTTGCGGGAATGCGTAGACCGAATAAGCCAGACCACGTTTCTCTCTGATCTCTTGGAAAAGACGTGACGACATTCCGCCTCCAAGAGCAGTGCTTAAAATTGCAAGTGCGAACCTACGGTCGTCTTCACGTGATACACCTTCACAGCCAACCATGATGTGAGCCTGTTCGCTCTTACGATGAACCAGACGAACCTCACCAACACCACTGGGCTTGATCCGCTTTGCACCGCGCTTGATCGAAGGAACCGCCTCTTGTTCAGAAAAATTATCCCTATCGAAAGCGCTCTCGATCTGTTCGAGAACCAAGTCATGCTTCAAATTACCAGCAACTGCAACAACCAAATTTTCTGGTCGATATTTTTTTCGATAGTACCGATAGATAGCATCACGAGACATACCTTGAATCGATTCCACAGTTCCAAGGATTGGCTTACCTATTGGGCTTTGTCCAAAAAGTGTTTCAGCAAATAGGTCATGAATTAAATCGCCAGGATCATCGTCCCTCATAGCGATCTCTTCAAGGACAACACCTCTCTCTGCTACGACATCTGATTCTCGAATCACTGATGAGGTAATTAAGTCTGAAATAACATCGATCGCCACTGGCAAGTCATTGTCTAAAGTTCTGGCATAGAAGCAAGTGTTCTCTTTGGAAGTAAATGCATTAGTCTCACCGCCGACCGCTTCAATACTTGATGAGATGTCCATTGCTGAGCGAGTTTTTGTGCCTTTGAAAAGTAAATGTTCCAAGAAGTGTGATGCGCCCGCAACGGTTGGGCCTTCATCCCTCGAACCAACATTTACCCATACTCCATATGCGGTACTTCGCAATGTTGGAATGGCTTCAGAAACCACTCGAAGCCCAGAAGGCAAAACGGTGCGCCGGATATCCGAACGCACCGTTTTTCGATTCGACATTACGCCTTAGATTCTTCTTCCATGACCGGAACTAGCGACAATTTACCCTTTGGATCAATTTCACCAATCTCGACCTGAACTTTGTCTCCAACTTTCATCACATCTTCAAGGTTTTCGATCCGCTTTCCACCGTGCATTTTCTTGACCTGTGAGATGTGCAGTAAGCCATCCTTACCTGGGAGCAATGAAATGAATGCTCCAAAGGTTGCAATCTTTACAACTGTCCCAAGATATCGCTCCCCAACCTCAGGCATGTGCGGATTAGCGATGGCATTTATCTTGGACTTAGCCGATTCTGCTGCACTTCCTTCGGTGGCACCAATGTAAATTGTCCCGTCATCTTCAATTGAAATCTCCGCGCCTGTTTCCGCCTGAATTTCGTTGATAACTTTGCCCTTCGGACCAATGACAGCACCAATCTGATCCACCGGAATCTTGATTGAAATAATTCTAGGTGCGAGATCACTCATCGGATCTGGAGAATCGATTGCCTCCGACATCACATCAAGAATGTGAAGTCGTGCTTCGCGAGCTTGGGTTAGGGCTCCCGCCAAAACAGAAGCAGGAATGCCATCCAGCTTCGTATCTAATTGAAGAGCCGTTACGAACTCCTTAGTGCCAGCAACTTTGAAGTCCATATCTCCAAAAGCGTCTTCCGCTCCGAGAATATCTGTAAGTGCAACATACTCAGTTTTACCATCGACCTCGTCAGATACCAATCCCATTGCAATTCCAGCAACTGGTGCTTTTAGTGGAACGCCAGCATTAAGAAGTGACATGGTTGATGCGCACACAGATCCCATCGATGTGGAACCGTTTGATCCGAGCGCTTCCGACACTTGTCGTATGGCATATGGAAATTCTTCACGAGATGGAATTACTGGTAATAGAGCACGTTCCGCGAGCGCACCGTGGCCGATTTCGCGGCGCTTTGGAGTCCCAACTCGCCCAACTTCTCCCGTTGAATATGGAGGGAAGTTGTAATTGTGCATGTAACGCTTAGTGGTCTCGGGATCCAGAGTATCGAGTTGCTGTTCCATCTTGAGCATGTTCAAAGTTGTGATACCAAGGATTTGGGTTTCACCACGTTCGAACAATGCAGAACCATGAACTCTGGGAATCACTTCAACTTCCGCTGAAAGCGCACGAATATCTTTAATACCTCGACCATCAATGCGAATCTTGTCGCGCAAAATTCTTTGGCGAACGAGTTTCTTGGTTACCGATTTGTATGCGGCAGAGATTTCACCTTCCCGACCTTCAAAAGTCGCAGCAAGGTCAGCCTTCACTTGATCCTTAATTCGATCAACTTCAGTTTCACGTTCCTGTTTTCCTGAAATCGTGAGCGCTTTTGCTAAATCTGCACTGACTTGGGCAGAAACTGCCTCGTAAACATCATCTTGGTAGTCCCGATAGACCGGATATTCTGCAGTTGGTTTTGCAGCGACGCCGGCAAGTTCGAGTTGCGCTTCGCACAATTGCTTAATGAATGGTTTTGACGCATCTAGACCTTGAGCAACGACCTCTTCCGTCGGAGCCTTTGCGCCATCTGCAACTAATTGAATTGTCTTGGTAGTGGCTTCTGCCTCAACCATCATGATGGCAACATCGTCGCCAGCAATTCTTCCGGCAACCACCATGTCAAAGACCGCATTTTCTAATTCAGAGTGAGTTGGGAACGCCACCCATTGGCCATCGATCAGAGCAACTCGTACTCCTCCGACTGGACCAGAGAATGGTAACCCTGCTAGTTGCGTTGACATAGAGGCAGCATTGATGGCGACAACGTCGTACAAAACATTGGGATTAAGAGCCATTACAGTGACCACAATTTGAACTTCGTTTCGCAAACCCTTTACGAAAGAAGGGCGCAACGGTCGATCAATTAAGCGACATGTCAAAATGGCGCCTTCACTAGGACGACCTTCTCTGCGGAAAAAAGATCCAGGAATTCTTCCAACTGAATACATTTTTTCTTCAACATCAACAGTTAATGGAAAGAAGTCGAATTGATCTTTTGGAGTTTTAGAAGCTGTCGTTGCTGAAAACAGCATCGTGTCTTCATCAATATAAACGGCGGCAGAACCATGAGCCTGCTTAGCCAATCGGCCAGTTTCAAATTTGATAGTTCTTTTGCCGAATTTGCCATTATCTAGAATGGCAGATGCGCTATGTACTTGACCTTCCACGGTCTTCTCCACTTCTGGCAGATCAAGCAGTCTTCGATCGAAGCCCACGGGCTACATTCCCGGAGGCCACTACCGAGGACAGATCAACCTGCACTCTCGGTGGTTTGCCACCCCTGTGGCGACAAACCTTTGGGCACCACATCAAAACGTGGTGAATATTAATTAGCGACGCAAACCAAGTTTGTCGATGATTGCGCGATAGCGATTGATATCCGTTTTAGCCAAATATTGCAGAAGACGTCGGCGACGACCGACCATCAGCAAGAGACCACGTCGACCGTGGTGGTCTTGCTTATTGCTCTTCAAATGCTCAGTTAGATCATCAATTCGCTTGGATAGGAGGGCAATTTGCGCCTCAGGTCCACCGGTATCGGTTGCGGACGCGCCGTACTTAGCAATGATTGCCTTCTTCTCTGAACTTTCAAGTGCCATGTTGGCGCTCCTTTACTCCGGTGGGGGTCATCGGGACCTACTCACGACGACTCGCTTTCCCAACCAGAAAGGTACCAGCGGAGCCCGGGCAGGCTCCAATTTGCGCGGGTTTAGGCTGGCAGCACGCCTAGAGAGACCAGTTTTGCCTGCAGATCCATATCGCTTGGCTCAGTTAGGTGGGTCCCATCGGGAAAAGTGATGACTGGGATCGACTGCATTCCCTTGTTGATTTCAACGACCTTTGCCGCAGCCGCTGGATCATTTTCGACATCAATATATGCGTAAGCAACCTGGTTGGAGTCTAAAAATTTTTTCGACCGGCGACAATCTCCACACCACTGTGCCCCATACATCGTGATCTCCACATGCGAATATTTATTCATCAGCGGCCTACTTTCATTCCTTTGCCAACAACAACAATTCCTGATTCTGTCACAGTAAATCTCTCTCGATCTCTGGCGAGATCGACTCCAATTTGAGCTCCTTCAGCAACAACAACACTCTTATCCAAAATTGCCCGTTTAATGATGGCCTTCTGACCAATTCTTACGTTTGGCATCAAAACACTCTCTTCAACACTTGCGCCATCCGAGACAAACACATCGTGTGAAGCAACGGTTCTATTCATGGTGCCACCGGAGATGATTGAACCAGATCCCAAAATTGAATCATGAGCAGATCCTCTCCCACTAAATTTTGCTGGAGGCAATGAGGGCGGATTTGTTAGAAGTGGCCAATCCCGATTGTACAAATTGAATATTGGCATTGGAGAAACCAAATCCATATGTGCTTCGTAATAGGCGTCCAAAGTTCCAACATCGCGCCAATACCCACGATCGCGTTCGGTTTCTCCTGGAACAACATTTAACGAGAAGTCATAAACCTTCGCTCTTCCAGCTTTGGTGAGATTCGGAATAATGTTGCCACCAAGATCGTGTTTGCTTGATAAATCTTCTGCGTCTAATTGCAACGCTTCTTCCATTGTGGATCGTTCAAAAATGTAATTACCCATCGAGGCAAGACAGAGATCATCATGTCCTGGAATTGTTGGCGGATTTACTGGCTTCTCGTGAAACGCCTTGATAGAGAGACCATCGGCAGCTAATTCAATTATTCCAAAGTCGTGAGCTTCAGCCTTCGGGACTCGAATGGCGGCTACGGTCACGCCTGCTTTCGAATCAATGTGTGCCTGTAACATTTGAGACGGATCCATCCGGTAAACGTGGTCGGCACCAAAAACTAAAATGTGCTCCGGATCCTCATCTTGAATTAGATTGAAATTCTGCAGAATTGCATCTGCGCTTCCGGTGTACCACCTAGGTCCGAGCCTTTGTTGCGCAGGGACCGGGGTGATGTAGTTACCGAGCAGAGTCGACATTCTCCAGGTTTGAGTAATGTGACGGTCTAGTGAGTGCGACTTGTACTGCGTTAAAACTGCCAACTTTCTAAACTCAGCATTCACCAAATTGGAGAGTACGAAATCAATCAGCCGATATGAGCCTCCGAATGGAACAGCTGGCTTAGCGCGATCCGCCGTCAACGGCATCAGTCGCTTGCCTTCGCCTCCGGCAAGAACCATGCCCAAAACGTTAGGGAATCGGGCCATAGTTGAAGGGTACTCTTGCAATGTGCGAATAGCCATGCTGACTAAGGAGTGGCCCCCTGCCATCTACGGAGGCGCCGGTGTCCACGTGGTCAACTTGGTTTCTGCACTTCGCGAACGCAATGACATCCAGGTTGATGTTCATTGTTTTGGTGAATCAAGAAGCGACGCGCTGGCTTACCAGTCCCCCGATTCGAGCATCAATCCAGCATTAACTGCTCTAATCACCAATGCCATGATGGCAAATGCAATTTCAGGTATCGACCTCGTTCATTCACACACCTGGTATACAAATATGGCAGGGCATTGGACCAAGGTGATGCAGGGTGTTCCCCACGTCGTTACTGCACACTCATTAGAACCTCGACGTCCGTGGAAAGCAGAACAACTTGGTGGTGGATATCAACTCTCATCTTGGGCAGAGAGCACGGCATACCATGCAGCGGATGCGATCATCGCAGTGAGTGATGGAATGCGAACCGATGTTCTAGAGGCATATCCGAATTTAGATCCAAGTAAAGTCCACACAATTCGCAATGGCGTTGACACCGAAAAGTTTCTTCCAAATTTCGATTCGCAATTAATTGAGCCTCTACTCACCTCTGACAGTGGATCAATTCCAGCCGATGCACCTTTTGCCATATTTGTTGGACGCATTACTCGCCAAAAAGGGGTTGCACATCTACTGCGAGCATGGAGAGATGTTGATCCTTCGCTAGGATTGGTATTAGCAGCAGGTGCAGCTGATGAGCCTGTCATTGGCAAAGAAATTGCAGATCTCGTTCAAGAGTTACAGCAAAGCAGAAAAAATATTGTCTGGATTAAAGAGATGCTGCCTCACCAAGAACTGACTGCGTTACTAACTCATGCCCGAATGTTTATATGCCCATCAATTTATGAACCACTCGGAATCGTGAACTTGGAGGCCATGGCTTGCGGTACTGCCGTGGTTGCCTCCGCGGTCGGAGGAATTCCGGAAGTTGTTTCACACGGCGGAACGGGCGAATTGGTTTCCTACTCAGATACAGATTCAGAATTTGAAGCTGGCCTTGCTCAAGCCATAAACCGGGTGGGATTGAATGCTGACTTGGCGCAGAAATATGGTGCGGCAGGTCGCGAACGAGCACGTTTGGAATTTGATTGGGAATCAGTGGCGAAGGCGACATTGGCTCTCTATCAATCCCTGCAGTAACCTGCGCAACATGGCAATTCACTTCGGTGGCGCAGATTTAAATATTGCAAGCGGAATCAGAGAATTTGCTGCTGCACAACCCAATTCAATTGCAATTATCGATGGTGACCGTCGATTAACTTTCAGCGCACTTTATGAACGAGCTTGCCGACTAGGTTCTGGTCTGCTGGCTGGTGGCCTTCATCCCGGAGACCCCATTGCGGTGCTTCTTGGAAATAGGATGGAATATCTAGAAATTGCCGCCGGTTGTGCAATGGCTGGACTACCAACTGTGCCTTTGAATCCAAGGCAAGTGGCTGCTGAAATCACTTATGTGTTGGAACATTCAGGAGCCAAAGCGCTCATAGTTGATGAAATCCTTACGTCAAATTTACCCACAGACTTGCCCGCGCTAGTTCTCACGATCGAAGGCAGTAGCGCAGGACCCGAGTATGAAAATTTTTTGCACAAATCTCGTGCTGTTGATCCAGAAATTAACGTGAAGGAATCTGATCCATTTTGCATTGCATACACTTCGGGCACAACAGGAAAACCTAAAGGTGTCCTCATCTCTCACCGCTCCAGAACGTTAACGTTTTTTGCAACCGCCCTTGACTGGGGTCTAGGTCCAGGGAAAACCTCAATTGCAGTTGCACCGATGTATCACGGTGCTGGATTTGCGTTTGGTTACGCGCCAGTCTTCACAGGTGGAACCACAGTGATGCAAAGAAAATTCGATCCGGATGAAACATTGCAAATGGTCCAAGATCACAAAATTGAATCTATGTTCCTCGTACCAACGCACGCACAAATGATGCGGGCATTGGGTGATCAAGCAATCACAAGCAGAGATTTGAGTACTCTTAAAACGTTGTATTTCAATGCCGCAGCACTTCCAGTTGCATTAAAGAAATGGGTTCTAGAATTATTTCCACAAAGCGGCGTGCATGAACTGTATGGTTCGACTGAAGCATCAATTGTCACGAATTTGCGACCCAAGGATGCACTTCGTAAAGCTGGTTCAGTTGGTCACCCGTGGTTTATGACCCAAGTTAGAGTCGTAGATGATGCAGGTAATCTGGTTCCGGCAGGTGAACCAGGAGAATTATTTAGTCGATCACCATATTTAATGAATGGCTATCTCAACGACCCCGATGCAACAGCTGCATGCACCACACCCGACGGTTTTCTTACGTGTGGAGATATTGTCACTGTCGACGAAGAAGGATTTATTAGCATCGTAGATCGCAAGAAGGACTTAATCATCACCGGTGGTTCAAATGTGTATCCACGCGAAATTGAAGAAGTGCTGGCAACCCACGAATCGGTGGCAGAGTGCGCAGTTATCGGTTTACCCGATGAAACTTGGGGTGAGCGTGTGGTCGCTGTTCTCGTACTACGACCTGGAAAATCACTCGATCAAAATGCGATCGAAAGCTTTGTCCGAGGAAAAGTTGCCGGTTATAAGGTGCCTAAAGAGACACATGTCATTTCGGCACTTCCCCGAAATGCTGCCGGAAAAATCGTCAAGCGTGAGATCAAAGATCTACTGCCTTAAGTTGTTTGCTGGCACCAATAGCGTGCGCGCTGAGGGTGGATTCAAAACTCAGACAAAAAGATTGGCCAGAGTCTTGAACCTGAGAAGCGGCGCGAGTAGGGTCTGAAACACCGTTCCACCTGCTGGAACAATTCCGATTTTAAGTGAAGGAACCGTTATGCGACCACACGTGGAACTCATTCATGAAGACGATTACATCTGGCATGCAGCTGAATTGCCAACGGGTGAAGGGAAAGCTGAACAGCGCAATCTCAGCGTTGACGAAGAGGATGGTTCTGCTTCGCTACGAGTGAATTTCACATCATCGTGGGGTCGCGGCCCGGGAGTTCATCATGCTGACACTGAGTATTACGTGATGTCGGGCGAAATGACTTACGGCAATCAAAAAATTGGAGCTGGTGGCTATGTCCACGCTCCCATGGGAGTTCCAGTCGATGCGATGACCTTTGCTGAAGGAACTCAAATTCTGCATTACCGCGAATACGGTGATGCAGGTTTTGATCGCACCGATAACGCAAATGTTGGCCGCTGGAAAGATGCCCGTGGAGAGATAATCGTCATCGATAGCGACGCGATGCAATGGAAAGAAGTGCCTAACGCTGGTCCACAACCTGGTTTGCTCATCAAGTATCTTCACATTGATCCCGTGACTGGTTTTTACACCAGATTGGTCCACTCCAAAGAAGGTTGGACCGATCACCGTCTGGCACACCATCCTTGCTATGAAGAGGCATACACCTTGCAAGGAAAGATGTCATACAACTTTGGTGATCTCGATGTCGGAACGTACTTCTTCAGACCAGCTCGAGTGAAGCATGGGCATTTCGTTTCACTCGAAGGTGGCGCAACCTGGCTACTTCGTTCTGATGGTGAATTAACGAATTGGTACACCCAAAATGAATGGATTCGTTGGGGTGGCGAGGGGACAAATTATGGTCCTGATGGTGGACGCATGGTCTGGTCACAATCTTCCTGGGATCTAGCAAATCGACCAACCCACAGATCAGCCCATGACCTACGTAAATTTGAAGAGTCCGTTGGATTCCAACACGCACAAGGTCAAATGGATAAGGAGTATCAACAACACGGAACTGGTACGGATCCAAGTTTGATTGC
>CAYFKL010000002.1:0-6572 GCA_964343565.1 uncultured Actinomycetes bacterium | reverse complement strand
CATTCGCATGATGTTTCAAGCCAGTGGCCCGATCCAGCAACGTTAGAGCACCCAGATGAGCGCACTGATCGTGCCCACAATTGGGGAACTGGACGTTTCTACAAACCAGGTACCGGACAGCGGATTCCAGTACCAATCATCTCCTCGCTTCCAGTGCGCTCGCGATCTCGCGGCCGCTGGGATGGCGATGGAATGTAGTCACAGTGCTGAAATTTTTTATAGTCATTCACGTATTTCTGCTCGTCTATTGGTTAGGCGCAGATCTTGGCGTCTACTACTCGGCAAAGTTCGTAGTAAGAAGCGACCTATCAGCACAGACCCGTGCAACTGTAGGCAAGATTCTTGAAGCCGTCGATCTCTCACCCCGAGTCTGCTTAATTCTCTTTCTTCCTAGCGGCATCTCATTGATGACCGCAGATCCACACGGAGCAACTTTTCTATCCTGGCCACTTGCTGGACTTGCCTGGATATTTGGATTTATTTGGCTCTACTTCGTTGTGAAGCAATACAAAACTCACGGAGCAAATAAGTTACTTACCAAACTTGATCTCTGGCTGAGGTACACATTGATCGTGGGATTGATCGGAACTGGGCTCTACACAATCTTCGCTAGCGAACCATTCGGGGTCACCACTAATCCAAAATGGTTGGGAGCAAAGGTGGCCTTTTATGGTTTAGCGATTGCAGGTGGAGTTGGAATTCGAAAGGCACTAGTTCCCTTTGGCCCAGCTTTTGGCGCTATCGCTTCTGGAAATTCCACTCCGGAGCACGAAGCGGCCCTCTCCTCTTCAATGGCTAAATCACTTCCATGGGTTCACTTAATCTGGGGATGCGTTGCTGTCTGTGCAATCCTCGGGATCGTAAAACCAGGGATGAAGGCTTTCTAGAATTACTGAGCATTTAGAATTACTGGAGCGATTTAGAACCATTCAGTGATTGAGAACTTCGGATCTCCTTGAAGGATTCGATGCTCTTCGATCAATGTCAGTTTTGACATTGCGCCATTTTCGAAAGTTTGCCAAACCCGAGTTCGGTAGTTTTCGTACGGGGTATGAATAATTTCCAGAATGGTTTTGCTCGGGTTATCTTTCCAGTAGTAAGGGAAAACCAAAGTATTATCATCAACAACGGTGGTCCAACCTATGAACTTAGGATCATCGAAAATCACTTGATTACCAATGACTTTAGCTCGAAAATCTAGAATCTCTTCTCGCCCATCTGAATATTTGTAGATAATTCTTTCGTACCAATCTTCACCAATCAGTCTGGTCTCTTGCCTGGAGGCATACTTATCGATCAAAGTTCCATCAGGCTTGTGATGAGCGTAGGTTCCTTCCCATACGCCTTGAACGCTATCTAAAATCTGTGCAACGGTCTTGATGGTCATCGTGGATCTCCATTCAACTCGGCTAAGACATATGAAGTTTTTAAGACATCCCAATAAATTTTCACCAATTGATATGAACCTGGCATCACCCAAACCTCTTCCGGAGCCCAGCCATAATGATCTAAGTGATACCGAAAATGCAGAGTGTCAAAGGTTCCAGCGGGAACGGTAATTTTCTCCTCCCCCACCAATTCAATATCGAACTCCCACTCTCCTAACATCGGCCCTGTGGAACCATCAGGCGAGTGAGATGAATTGAGAATGTTCGTCATTTTCTGTCGACCACCCTTTTTCAAATCATAAAGAGAAGCGTGAAGACAATCGCAAAGTACTGGGTGAGCTCCAAAGGAGGCCGCACGACGAGGAGTTTTCATCACCTGACTGACTCTGCCGCCACCATTAATCATGGCTTCACATCGTGCTTGATTCTCTTCAAACGTGAACCAACCACTTCCCTCATGCTGACCTTTAATTACGATTCGAATATAGGCTTCCTCGGGAGTGAATCCATTCATGCTGTATGTAACATCTCGTAAAATTTCTGAGTCATCCATTTCGCAGATTGCTCGAACGACTCGATGGCCATCGTTATGAGTTGAAACGGTAAACCATTCACGACCGCGTTCTCCGCGATCATCATGAACATAATCAATTCTTCCAGACCAAGAATGATGTTCCATTTTCTACTCCTCTTCCCAGAGTTCGATAAAGGCACCTTCAGGAGTCTCAGCCGCGGCTACTTTCGATGAACCATGAATTGGATCATTCGTCGAAACCATCTCTCCAAGTACCTTGCCGCCATGTTCGCGAACTTTTGCCAGCGCCGAGGAGAGGTTGCTGGTTTTGAACGACCAACCAACGTGTCCCAATGATTTTCCTGGTCGCTGAAATTCGCGTAAATCTGCTGGAGGTTCTAAACCTTCAACTTTAATCACTTCGATTCGAGCAGTTTCAGGACCTGCCATAAATATCAATCGAACTACAGAGTCTTCAGGGATTTGTGCCATCTTAGAAAGGCCGGGCGAGGAGAACGAAACGTCATACCACTGCGACAATCCCAACCCCTGTTCACCAAAAAAAGCAGCCAATTTATCGACATCACGCACTCCGGTGACAACGGATGTCAACTCGGTATATGGCAAGTCCGGATTCTTTTCCCAAGCGGCAGTTACTCTGGCATTTTTTGCTTCAACAAAGACAACTGCCGTGCCTTCAGGTGAGAAACAAAAACCTTCTACTATCTCGACGACTTTATCGCCAAGCGGAACTGCGTAAGGTTCTGGCTCTCGTACCCACTTAATGCCTGCAGCACTCAACTGCTTGTACGTTGCTGAAATATCTTTGGTGTATAGATCGAGAGCGTGAAAACCTAGCTCACTTGTGTGCGGATACCGAGCCTCCAAGGAGTGTGAATCTTCGGTTTTGAAGAGATAAATCTGACCGGATTTACTGCCGGCAACTGAGAGCACCTTAACTTCAACTTGGCCGGCAACTCCATAGACTTTATGAGCGACATCATTTGAAATGGAACCTTCGCGCAATACTTCCCATCCCAACTCACCACACCAAAAGTCAATGTGAGGTTGAAAGTTATTTACGCCAACAATTGCACCAGTAACTCCGCTGATAAGTGTCATGATTCCAATCCATAGACTCGATATCGGTTCGGAGAAATTACTCCAAGCCTCGTTCCTGTTTCCGATAACTCCCGCTGCATCTGCTTGAGTGCTCCCTCACCGAGGGAACTCCGGATCAACCACTCCCACTTACGTTGAGCATCAGCACCAACCTGCAATTGACACTCTCCCCAAATAGTCAGGTGAGCCAAGTCGCTTGGCCTTGAAACGGAAATGCAAACCCGTGGATCGCGCTCAAGATTTTTGTTCTTCTGTTTTCCTGTCACGCTCATATACAGCGCCGAATCATCCCAACCCACAACCACCGGTGTTACGTGTGGTTCGCCGCTAATTCCAACAGTTCCCAAATGAACCCAAGTGCCAGGTTTGACCAACAACGTCAATGCATCGACCAGTTGACTATCGAGTAATCGTGCATCCATTGAGATTACGACGCATGCCCGAGATAGGCCGCAATGACAGCAGGATCATCTTTTAACGCAGCTGCCGTTCCAGCAATGCTCACGCGACCACGCTCGAGTACATAACCTCGTTCAGCAATTTGCAATGCCAACCGAGCTTGTTGTTCTACCAAAAGGATTGTTAGACCTTGCTCCTTATGAAGACGTTTGAGATAGCCAAACATTTCAATCACCAAACGTGGAGCCAAACCAAGACTTGGTTCATCAAGCATTAAAAGTCTTGGCGAACCCATGAGCGCTCTTCCAACAGCAAGCATTTGGGCTTCGCCACCGGATAGCGTCCCAGCCTTCTGCTCTCGTCTTTCTGCCAAACGTGGAAAGAGTTGAAAAACTTCTTCGGTTTGTCTTTCAACTGCTGCGCGATTTCTCCGGTGAATAAATCCACCAAGTTGCAAATTCTCTTCGACTGAGTGATCGGGAAATATTTGTCTTCCTTCAGGTACGTGAGCAATACCGTCACCTGACCGCTGGAAACCCTGACGTTTCCTTAAGTTCACCCCTTCAAAGTGAATTTCGCCTGAAGCAGGCGAGATCAAACCAGAGATTGCTTTTAGCGTGGTCGTTTTTCCCGCTCCATTTGCTCCGAGTAGCACCACAAACTCGCCCTGCTTAACTTCGATGGAGAGATCATCAAGTGCTTTTGCTCCGCCGTAGGCGACAGTTAAATTATTGATTGAAAGCATTACTCGCTCACCAATTCCGAAATATCAGTTCGGCCCAAATAAGCTTCGATAACCCTTGGATTATTTCGGATTGCTTCAGGTTCGCCTTCAGCAATAACTCTGCCGCTTTCCAAGACCGTAACTAAGTCTGCTAATCCCATTAAGAAATCGACGTTGTGCTCAATAAGCACGACAGCCATGCCTTTGGCTTTGAGAAAGAGAATTAAATCGTGGAGAGCTTTCAACTCACTCTGAGTAAGGCCAGTCGCAGGCTCATCCAAAATCAAAACTTTTGGCTGGGCGGAGACGGCTCGCACGATCTCAAGTAATCGCTTCTGACCGTGACTCAAATTTGCTGCCGCGATATCACGTTTGCGCTGTAATCCAACAATTTTCAATAGCGCATCAGATTGATGCTGCTGATCTCTATTCTGCTTAACGTAGCGCGGCAACCTCAAAACTGCCTCAGTCAATGAGTATCGCTCATGCATATTCATGCCAGTCAGCACATTATCCGAGACCGAAACTCGTTCAAAGAGATGAGGAATCTGGAAGACACGCGTCACTCCTTTTCGGGCGACCAGATGTGGGGCTTTTGGAGCAGGAGCTCCAAATAGCAAAACCTCACCTTCGGTCAAAGAGTGATAGCGCGTCAACATCGAAACTAACGTGGACTTTCCAGAACCATTCGGACCGATAATTCCGTGAATACGACCCATTTTGATTTGAATATCAACACCGTCTATAGCCTTGATACCACCAAAATGTTTTTTAACGCCTTTCGCTTCTAAGGCAACGGTACCAACCGGTTCAGATATCGCAGTGTGCACTTCTTCATGGGCGATAACAGGATCTTCACTCAACTCTTGCGGCGAACCATAACGCGAAGCTCGGAATGTACCCACAATGCCTCGGGGTAAGACCACCATGCAGAGCAATAAAATGCCACCGAGAATGAGTGTGCGATATGCGCCTGAGAAGCGGATCCAAAAATCGATGATGGCAATTAATGCAACTCCTGTGAGTGGACCCATCAAAGTGCCGATTCCACCAATAAAGAGGCCAACGAAGAAGATCAACCCGCCACCCATATCGCCAACTTCTGGTGACATGAAGGAGCCTTGCATCGCGAGGATTGCACCAGCAACTCCTGCCATGCCTCCCGAAAGTGCAAAAATTTTCAATCGCTGCATGTTTGGTGAGACTCCAAGCGCGCTTGCCGTATCAGTTGATTCACGCAACGCCATCGTTGCCCGGCCAAATCCACTCAGAATCGCATTCCGTTGCACGAGGTAGGCAAGTACCAACAAAATCATGGTGAGGTAGTAAAACTGAGTTGATGACATATCCTGTCCGCCAAGTGGTGGAAGATAAATATCGGTTATCAGACCATCGTTACCCAATGCGTTCCGGAATGCCTCCATTGCCACCAAGTTTGCGGCCAAGGTAATCATTCCAAAATAGAGGTAGGTCGCTCGCAAGCTAATAAGCATCATTAAAACCGAAAAAATAGAAGTAGCAATAATTGCAATGACAATTCCGTACCAGGGATTGATGTCGTAATTCAACATGGCTAGCCCAATGGCATAACCACCAAGCATTTGCATCCCGGTATGGGCCAATGACATGAGGCCGCCATAGCCCATACAAATGTTTAGGGAGAGCGTCAAAATTCCTGAGGAGGCTGCAATGATCATCACGTTCATGTACGAATCAGGTTTTGAAGTGCCGGCCGCCCACCACGGGAAGAGGGCGAGCACTATGAGTAATGCTGCAATGCCAACTTTGGTCAACTGATTAATTAATTTCATTAGTGCGCTCCTACTGGTTTGCCAAAGAGACCTGCTGGGCGAATTACTAAAATTAATCCAAGCGCAATAAAGACTGCGATATTGGCCGCAACTCCGCCAAAAATATTGTTAGCAAATGTATTTAGCAAACCGACAATAATGCCACCGAGTAGCGCACCACGAGGACTACCAACGCCACCGATAATGGCGGCGATAAATCCACTGATAGTGAAGTTGAGTCCAGATGCGGGGTTAACGCCTAATTCTGGTGCCCAGAGAAAGCCAGCAATCGCGCCAATGACGCTGCTGGCTACGAAAGCGCCAACGACAATTCTTTTCGTAGGAATTCCCAGGATGATTGCGGTGTCAGCATTATGAGCAGTAGCTCGCATCGCTCTTCCATGAATCGAGCGCTGCAAAAATTGATCATATGTGATGATTATAAGAAGCGATACGAGGATCGAAATAATCATTTGCATACTTATGATGGCTTTTCCAAATTGAAATGATTTATCTATAAGCGGATTGAAGGACAAGGTATCGCCGACAAATCGAATCGAGAATATTGCTTGGAAGATCAGTGCGGCAGCCAGAGTTGCAATAATCCATGCAAATCGACTCTTGGAGAGTTGCAC
>CAYFKL010000001.1:0-31987 GCA_964343565.1 uncultured Actinomycetes bacterium | reverse complement strand
GGTTTGGAGTTGGCTGATGCTCCAGGAAGGGCGCTACTCATTACGGGGTCTGTCACTACTGTTGGACAGGCTCGGACATTCTTAAAAGAAAGAAAATCTTGATGAGAACCTTATGCGCAAGTGTGTTGATTATGGAGGCACTCGTAACCGGCTTTGCAATGTTAGTTGCAAAAGATTTGACTCAAGTTCATGAGTTTCCGGCAACTCTTATTGGAAGCATCATCATCGTATTGGCGATTTTGGCCGCCGGAATGTTGGGAAAACCAACGGGAATTTATCTTGGTTCGATCGTTCAGGTACTTGCCATATTGATGGGCATCGCAGTGACC
The DNA here is from genome assembly GCA_964343565.1 of uncultured Actinomycetes bacterium. Lineage (GTDB taxonomy): Bacteria > Actinomycetota > Actinomycetes > Nanopelagicales > Nanopelagicaceae > CAYFKL01. The sequence continues at coordinate 31,658 of CAYFKL010000001.1, read as the reverse complement.
TCAATGTATTTCTTGGGTGGCGTGTTCGCACTGTTGTGGATTGCTGCAATAGTTATTGGAAGAAAATACGTCCGCTAGAATGGGGTTATGAGCAAAGAGCAAACTTTGATCTTGATAAAGCCAGATGGTGTGGCTCGTGGCTTAACAGGGGAGATCATCGCCCGAATTGAACGTAAGGGTTATCGGATCGTTGCCTTAAAAATGATGTTGGCTGAGCGAGATTTGCTGGCCCGGCATTATTCAGAGCACAACGGGAAACCGTTCTATGAACCATTGTTGGAGTTCATGTCCTCGGGGCCGCTCGTAGCCATGGTGGCGGAAGGCGAGCGAGTGATTGAAGGATTCAGGTCATTGGCCGGCACCACCGACCCCACCACAGCAGCTCCAGGCACGATTCGAGGGGATTTGGGCCGAGATTGGGGAGCAAAAGTCCAGCAAAACCTGGTCCACGGCTCGGATAGCCAAGCGAGTGCAGAACGGGAAATCGCACTCTTCTTCGGATAGCAGTTACCATTAGCCGTCCCCGCTCAAACGAAGGTTTTTAATGTCAAATAGTTCTTTCATCGGCCGAGATATGGCCGTCGACCTTGGTACCGCCAATACCCTTGTTTATGTTCGAGGTCGCGGCATCGTTTTGAATGAACCGAGTGTTGTTGCTATCAATCAAAACACCGGTGGAATTTTGGCTGTTGGCTTAGAAGCCAAGCGAATGATCGGAAGGACTCCTGGAAATATCGTGGCAATTCGTCCACTTAAAGATGGTGTCATTGCGGATTTCGATACCACCGAAAGAATGCTTCGTTACTTCATTCAGAAAGTGCACAAGCGTCGCCACCTTGCCAAACCGCGATTAGTTGTCTGTGTCCCTTCCGGAATCACTGGTGTGGAACAGAGAGCAGTGAAAGATGCTGGCTACGCTGCTGGTGCACGTAAGGTGTACATCATCGAAGAACCGATGGCGGCTGCCATCGGTGCCGGACTTCCCATCCATGAGCCAACTGGAAATATGGTCGTTGATATTGGCGGTGGCACAACAGAAGTTGCTGTCATCTCACTCGGTGGAATTGTTACTGCACAAAGTATCCGTGTTGGTGGAGATGAGTTGGACCAGGCAATTATCACTTGGGTCAAAAAGGAGTACTCGCTTCTGCTAGGAGAGAGAACTGCTGAAGAAATCAAGATGGCGATCGGGTCAGCATTCCCAACCCCAAATGAAGCGGATGCCGAGATTAGAGGGCGTGACTTAGTCAGTGGTCTGCCAAAGACGATTGTGGTATCCGCAGAAGAGATTCGTCGAGCGATCGATGAGCCAGTAAACGCGATAGTTGATGCAGTTAAATCGACTTTGGACAAATGTCCACCGGAACTTTCAGGCGACATCATGGATCGAGGAATTGTTCTAACTGGTGGAGGTGCATTGCTTCGTGGCTTGGATGAAAGACTTCGACATGAAACCGGAATGCCGATTCACATCAGCGAGCATCCATTAGATGCTGTTGTAAATGGTTCGGGCAAATGTGTTGAAGAGTTTGAGGCACTTCAACAAGTTCTCATCTCTGAACCTCGTCACTAAAAGTGAACCGAGATCGACGCAAGGCCCGATTCACACTCGGGACATTGGTCGTAATCTCTTTGCTAGCGATTACCTTGGATTTAAGAGGTGGTTCAACTTTTGATGCACCCAGATCAGTAGCATCTGATCTTTTTAGTCCGCTCCAAAGATTAGTGACTAATGTGACCTCTCCAATCGGCAGATTTATTACAGATTTGACCAAGATCAATTCCAATAGAGAAGTTATTGCAAAACTTAAGAAAGACGTAGCAACTTTGCGTGAAAAAGCAATCGCCGATCAAGGCAATCAAAGTTCAAGTCTTCAACTTGCGCAAACTCTAAACCTCGCTGGTAACGCAGGTTATCGAGTAGTTCCGGCCAAAGTAATTTCACTCTCTCAAGCTGGTGGATTTTCGCACACCATGGGGATTGATGTGGGTAGTCGAGATGGAGTCACGATTGATATGACGGTAATTTCGGCTGGTGGTTTAGTAGGCCGGGTAATTCATGTTTCGTCTTCCTATTCAACTGTTCTCATGATTAACGATGACACATTTAAAGTGGGAGCAAGACTTGCAGGCACTCAGGCGCTTGGAATTGTTTCAGGCACTGGCGGGTATTCACTTCAGTTGGAATTGCTTGACGCGCAGACCGAAGTTCGAATCGGCGATCAACTTGTAACAAGAGGTAGCGAGGGTGGTAAACCTTTTGTACCTGGCGTGCCACTTGGCAGAGTTGTGAAAGTTGAACAAACTCCAGGTGCATTAACTCGAACTGCCGAAGTAAAGCCGTATGTAAATCTGTCAACATTGGACACTGTTGCAGTAGTACTGAAAAGTGCGGATCGAGATCCTCGGGATTCTCTGGTTCCTAAACCAATCCCAACGCCAACTGTGACGGTAACAGTAACGGCGACTCCATCTCCAACAACAACCTCTGATGCAAAGGTAAAGCCGTAGCGATGGCAGGTATTCGAGGTGGTCGAACAAGTGTTGGTTCAATTGCAGCACCACCAACACTTCGGTCATTGCAATTTACTCTGTGGGCGTTGCTTGCTCTGCTGCTGCAATCAACTGTTATAACTAGGATTCATTGGCCTCTTGGAGGACCAAACTTAGTTTTTTTGCTTTTTATTCCATGGGCGTTGAAGGAATCTCCTGTAAGAGCAACGATCATTGGTTTTGCTGTAGGGGTTGCATTAGATATTTTGCCTCCTGCTGATGGGATATTGGGTCACTGGAGTTTGACTTGTGCCATAACAGCCTATGCTCTCTCGCGTTATGCAGAAGCCTCTCGAGATATTGAAAACTCTCCGTTGGTTGAAACCGGTGTTTACCTGGCCGGTTTGCTGGGGCTACTGCTCATTTGGGGTTTTAGTGGAATCATCATGGGAGATTCAAGAGCGGGAATTCAATTTTTTGGAAATGAGTTACCGAAATCTTTTCTATGGAATGCAATTCTCGCCCCAATCGTCATCCCACTGATTAGAAGCCAATTTGGAATCCGCAGGATGCGCAAATGAGTGAACGCTCTGATCGCCGTTTACTTGTCATTATGATCTTAGTTTCCTCTTTGATTGTGGCGTTGTTCGGTAGGTTGTATTACCTGCAGGTTATTTCTGGGCCGAAGTATCAACAACTTGCCTTAGATAATCAGAGCCGAGATATTGTGACTCCCGCTGTCAGGGGCATGATTTTGGACTCGCGTGGTGTGCCGTTGGCGGTAAACCGAACGGGTTTAGTCGTAACGGTTGATCACACCGCCTTGGCGAAGCAACCGGATAAAGGCAAAGCAGTGCTCACAAAACTAGCAACGCTTTTGAAAAGTGATTACGAAACTTTGTGGACTAAGACTCGTCTCTGCGGTGAGAAAGGTGCGCCGAAAATAGGTTGCTGGGCTGGTTCTCCTTACCAACCAATTCCAGTGAGCAAAGCTGCCGCTAGTTCAGTTGCGCTGCAAATCATTGAACATGCAGAGAGATATCCCGGCGTGAGCGCGCGTGCCGAAGGATTTAGGTACTACCCAGCAACAGATGGAGTGAATGCCGCACACGTATTGGGATATCTAGGACCTGTCACGCTTGACGATATGAAAATTCAGAAGAATTTGTCTGCCGGATTACATGCAAATGATTTGATTGGGAAGGCTGGTTTGGAATATCAATATGACGCCGAACTTCGGGGAAAAAATGGCGTCAAACGTGTCACTGTTGATCGTGGTGGAAGTGTTAGGAAAACAGTGCAAAATACAACGCCTGTTCCTGGAAATCACTTGGTAACTTCAATCGATTCGCATTTACAAAAAGTTGTTGAAGAACAACTTCAAGCAGCAATTTATAGAGCAAGGGGTGGCGCTCCTGGTGATAAACGAGGAGCTCATAAGGCTGATGCTGGTGCGGCCATCGTTCTTGATGTAACAAATGGTCAAGTGTTAGCGATGGCCTCGTGGCCAACTTATGATCCAAATATTTGGTTGGATGGATTAAGTTTCAAACAGGCGGCTGATCTTTTCGACGAGAAAAATGGTGTACCAGCGCTCTCCAGGGCAATTCAAGGAATGTATGCGCCTGCTTCAACATTTAAAGTTGTGTCTTTGGCTGCTGCCGCCAAAGCAGGCTATGACCTGAACGCTAAATATAATTGCCCAGCATCCGTCAAAATTGGTGACAGAGTATTCACGAACTTTGAAGGAGAGAAAGCTGGAGTAATTCCGATGCGAACGGCGATCGCGCTCTCATGTGACACGGTTTGGTATCAAATCGCGTATGACCAATGGGTGAAAGATGGCGGCCTTTCACCAAAGAGCAATGTTAAAGATTATTTTTTTAATGCCGCTGCTGCGTTTGGAGTTGGACAACAGACTGGAATAGATCTTCCATCCGAAGTTTCGGGTCGTTTAGCCAACCGTGCTTGGAAGAAAAAATGGTATGAAGCCAATAAAGATTTCTTCTGTAACTATGAAAGCAAGGCAATTCCTGCTCAGCGGACCCCGCTATTAATTGCTATAGCGAAAGAGAATTGCGTGGATGGCATGCGCATTCGCGCTGGTGATGCAGTCAATTTTTCAATTGGTCAGGGCGACACCACAGTGACTCCGTTGCAGATGGCTGTGATTTACTCGGCTGTAGCCAATGGTGGAACCATGTGGAAACCCCAAATTGCTCGTGCGATTTTGAATCCAAAGGGGAAAATCATAAAAGAATTTTCGCCACAAAAATTGGGCACTTTGCCGGTTAATAAGAAGACGCTCGATTTCATGCAGAATGCCTTTCGAGCAGTAGTTACCGAAGGTACTGCCCGATACCCATTCTCTGGTTTTCCGATTTCAGTTAGCGCTAAGACTGGCACGGGTGAGGTTTTTGGAAAGAATCTCGACGGCTCACCGAAGGACACCACAAGTTGGTTGGTCTCATATGCCCCCAGTGAAAAGCCGCGTTACGCGGTGGTGATGATGGTCAGTCAAGGTGGAACTGGATCGCTCACATCAGGGCCTAGTGTGAGAAAAATTTATGAATCACTTTTTGGAGTGGTTGGCAACAAGGTGGATCCACTTAAATCAATTTATCCCAGTGGTCCTCCAACAACTGTTCCAATGCTTACTTCCGATGGTCGCGTGCTGCCTCCCATGCCTTCGAACGCAGGGGGTCAATAGGAGAGATGTATACATCAACTAGAGTTACTCGAACCTTGCGACGGTCTGTTGAACGCGGTGGGTTTCTTCGAGAAATTGATTGGGTTTTAGCTAGTGCAGTTTTATTGTTGCTGTTTATTGGCGCTCTCTTAGTCTCTGCATCGACTCGGGATTGGTACGCCGCTCAAGGATTAGATCCTCATGGATATTTAAAGAAACAAATCATAAACATTGTGATCGGTTTGATTCTGGCGGTCTTGATAACAGTGGTTGACTATCGATTATTACGTGCATATACGCCAATTTTGTGGGGGCTTGCAGTAATCGGGTTGATACTCGTCATGATTCCAGGCATAGGATCCACAATCAATGGCGCGCGGGCTTGGATCGTTTTACCAGGTGGATTGAGTATTCAACCTGCTGAATTTGCAAAACTTGCCATCATCATTGGAATGGCGATGTTGTTGGCTGAGCGACGAGATGCCGAAAAAGATCCTCGGCACATAGATGTACTTTTGGCACTTGGAGTTGCAGCTCTTCCAGTGTTACTCATTTTTCTGCAACCAGATGTCGGCAGTATTCTGATCGTAAGTTGCGCAGTCGTAGCGATTGTTGCGGTATCAGGAGCGCCTGCTAGATGGATCGCCGGGCTGTTGCTGATTGGGGTTCTTGGCGGAGTAGTTGCAGTGAAAGCAAATATTTTGCACGACTATCAATTGAAGCGTTTGCAATCTTTCGTGAATCCGTCGGCTGATCCGTTAGAGAGCGGTTATCAATTACAGCAGGCTCGCATCACGATTGGATCGGGCGGTTACTTTGGAAAAGGTCTCTATCACGGACCTCAATCCAATGGCAGATTTGTCCCTGAGCAACAGACCGACTTCATTTTCACTGTGGCCGGCGAAGAGTTGGGTTTCTTTGGGTCAGGATTGATAATCGCACTATTCGGAATAGTTTTGTGGCGAGCTGGACGCATTGCGCGAAGAACCCATGACCTATTTGGTCGCCTGGTCGCCACAGGTGTAATGGCATGGTTCGCCTTCCAAACTTTTGAAAATATCGGGATGGCAATGGGTTTGATGCCCATGACCGGAGTCCCGCTTCCGTTTCTTTCCTCTGGTGGTACGAGTCTTTTTGCGACGCTCATGGGAGTAGGGCTACTGCAGAATGTTTACGCGCGCCGAAGTTGGAATTGATTTATCCTTCTCCATGTGACTTCTGTATGGCCCATTCTTGAGCCGCTGCTTCCCAAAGTGGCGAAACCAATTCAATACGTTGGTGGTGAACTTAATTCGACCGTAAAAGATTGGGATTCCGCGAGTGTTCGTTGGGCGCTGATGTATCCGGATGCATATGAAGTGGGCCTACCTAATCAAGGTGTCATGATTTTGTATGAAGTACTTAATGAAATTGAGGATGTGCTCGCTGAGAGAAGTTATGCAATTTGGCCAGATTTAGAAGCATTGATGCGGGCGGCTAATGTTCCGCATTTCTCTATCGATTCACATCGACCACTAGGCGACTTCGATCTTCTTGGATTTTCATTTTCCACTGAACTTGGATACACAAATATGCTGTCAGCGCTTTCACTGGCAAATATTCCGCTTCGATCGCAACAGCGAACAATGTCGGATCCGATTGTGATTGCAGGTGGACACGCTTCTTTTAATCCAGAACCTGTTGCTGATTTTATTGACGTTGCAGTTCTTGGCGATGGGGAAGAGGCGGTAATCGCAATTACCAATGTCGTTCGAGATTGGAAAGCGCAGGATTTTCCGGGTGGCAGAGATGGATTACTTCTCCAACTTGCTCAAAAAGCTGGTTGCTACGTTCCAAAATTCTATGATGTTGAATATTTGGCAAACGGGCAGATAAAGAGAGTTGTTCCAAATCGATCTGGCGTACCGTTCCGAGTCGCGAAGCATACAGTTATGAATTTGGACGAATGGCCATATCCAAAGCAGCCATTAGTTCCACTTGCTGAGAGCGTTCATGAGCGAATGAGCGTTGAAATATTTCGTGGATGCACACGCGGCTGTCGTTTTTGTCAGGCTGGCATGATTACGCGCCCTGTTCGAGAGAGATCGATCACGGGAATTGCCGCGATGGTTGAGCAAGGTTTGAAGGCAACTGGTTATGAAGAAGTTGGATTGCTCTCACTCTCAAGCGCAGACCACTCAGAGATTGGCGATATCGCTAAAGGGTTGGCAGATAGGTACGACGGGGAGAATATTGGTCTCTCGCTGCCTTCTACTCGAGTAGACGCATTCAACGTTGATCTTGCAAATGAATTAACTAGAAACGGCCGTAGGTCGGGTCTCACGTTTGCTCCGGAAGGCGGAAGCGATCGAATGAGACAAGTTATCAATAAGATGGTGAGCGAAGAGGATTTAATCTCCACGGTACGCACAGCCTTCACGAATGGTTGGAGGCAGGTCAAATTATATTTTATGTGCGGGCTACCAACGGAAACTGATGAAGATGTGCTCCAAATCGGAGTTATGGCGAAGCGGGCGATTGCCGAAGGTCGCAAAGCCACCGGTTCAAACGATATTCGTTGCACTGTTTCGATTGGCGCTTTCGTACCGAAACCACATACGCCATTTCAATGGGCTGCCCAAGAAAATCCAGACGTTGTAGATCATCGTCTACGTATCTTGAAGGAATCGATTCAACAAGATAAGAAGTACTCACGGGCGATTGGTTATCGATATCACGATGGTAAACCAAGTCAAATTGAAGGTTTGCTCTCGCGCGGTGATAGACGAGTGGCAGATGTCATTGAAGAGGCATGGAGAAACGGCCAAAGATTCGATGGCTGGAGCGAACATTTCTCCTACCAGCGATGGGTGCAAGCTTGCGAACAGATTTTCTCAGGCACATCGCTATCACTGGATTGGTACACCACCCGAGAAAGATTTTTGGACGAAGTGCTGCCTTGGGATCATTTAGATTCTGGGCTGGATAAAGAGTGGCTGTGGGCGGATTGGCAAGACGCGCTTAATGGTGGAGAAGTTGAAGACTGCAGATGGTCTCCCTGTTTTGATTGCGGCGTATGTCCAACCATGGATACAGAAATTCAGATTGGGCCAACCGGCAAAACTATTCCTTTACTTGTGAAGTAGTTAAGTAATTTCAGCAGATGACGGATTTTCAGGGAGTGAAGGTAACCTCAAAGTGAAAGTGCCGCATAAGCAAAATCCTGTTGTTCAGCGGATCCGCATTCGTTATGCAAAGCGGGGTCGACTCCGTTTTACTTCACACCGAGATTTTGCGCGCGCATTTGAGCGCGCATTACGTCGCAGCGGAATTCCTATTGCCTACTCTTCTGGATTTTCTCCTCATCCAAAAATTTCGTATATGGGGGCAGCGCCAACAGGAATGGCGAGTGAGGCGGAATATTTGGAGATCGGATTGCAAGCGGAAATGGACGTCGCTGAAGTGGGTCAACGACTTGATGCCGCCTTGCCTGAAGGTTTGGATATTGTTGAATCAAGTCCGGTGGATGGAGTAGACCTGGCAACGTGGCTCACCGCCTCGTTATGGATGATCGAAATTTCGGGAGATCACACTGAGATTGAGGCTGAAATTCGATCCTTTTTGGAATCGAGTGAGCGAATCATCACGCGCAAAGGCAAGGATGGTGAGCGTCAGATCGACGTTCGACCGGCGGTGGCGAGCCTGGTCATTGATTCTCGCACCTCAGAGCAGGCTATACTCAAAGCGGTCGTAAGCCATGGGACCCCCACGGTACGACCAGACGATCTTCTCGCCGCATTGCGGATTGAGGGTCTCGCGAGCCGATCAACTCGGTTAGCGCAGGGACCACTCGACGAGCTGGCAGGCGTGGCGGCCGATCCGATCGGTCAGAAGTGAGTCGAACCAGACTTTGTTCGAGGTAGACGGCGCACTCCATTGTGAGGTGCGCACTCTTCGACGGCACAGGAAGTAGTTACCGCATGAGTGAAATCGCGAAAAAACGACGAGTAGCAAAACGCCCAAGTGGGGCTCCTAAATCGGATGTCGCTGAGAAACCAAGCACGAAAAAAGTTGCCTCAAAGCGAACTCGTAAATCGGTCGAAGCTGTTGAGTCGAAAAAAGAGTCAGTTGCACCAACTGCTAAAAGGAGTGCACTCGCTCCAATATTCCAAGCGCCTGAAATTTCTCCTGTTTCAGCAAGAACTTCAAAACCAGCTAAATCCACCGCTGCCGACGTAAAGAAGTCCTCCAAAAAGGTGGACTCAAATAAAGTGAACGCCAAGAAAGTCGAACCGATCAAAGAGGATAAGAATCCGAAGAAAGTCAGCACTACAAAGACCGGTGCGAACAAAACAGAAATAGTCGATCGAGATTTCAACGACAGTGAATCCGATTCCGCTTCTAAGCGACGACGTCGACGTCGTGGTGGCCGAGGTCGCAAACGTGTTGGTCCAGAAACTGTAAATTTAGCTAAGGAAGAAACTTCCGAAAAGGAGAGTAATTCTTCAGAAGGAAGTTCTCACCGCAAACGAGTAAGAGCGAGGAGATCTAGCGAGGAAGAATCTGCCCCTCAAGAGAACTCGACTCGAATCGATGCAAAGCGGCATCGCCGTCGCGATTCGCGCGAACACGTAAGACGTCGAGCTCCGATCTTGACTGAATCTCAATTCTTGGCTCGACGAGAGTCTGTGGAAAGAAAAATGTTGGTTCGACAAAGTGGAGATCGCACGCAGATTTGTGTGATCGAAGATAACATTCTGGTTGAACACTACGTAAATCGTTCATCGAATACCTCCTACGTCGGCAACGTTTATTTGGGACGAGTTCAAAATGTCTTGCCATCGATGGAAGCGGCATTCGTTGATATTGGAAAAGGCCGCAACGCAGTGCTCTATGCCGGCGAGGTCAATTGGGATGCCGCTGGGTTAGCTGATGGCACTCCACGCAGAATCGAACTTGCGCTTAAAACTGGTCAACAAGTACTCGTTCAAGTCACCAAGGATCCGATTGGGCAGAAAGGTGCTCGGTTAACCAGTCAAGTCTCACTCCCCGGCAGATATTTGGTTTATGTTCCGGGCGGTGGCATGAGCGGCATAAGTCGACGACTGCCAGATGCAGAACGGTCAAGATTGAAATCGATTCTGAAAGATCTAGTACCAGAAGAGTCCGGAGTGATCGTTCGAACTGCTGCAGAAGGTGCGACGGAAGAAGAACTTTCTCGAGACGTAACTCGACTCAAGGCGCAGTGGGAAGATATTCAAAAGAAATCTGAGCAATTGTCCTCAGCAACAGCGCCAACTTTGCTTTACGGGGAACCTGACCTTGCGGTCAGGGTTATTCGTGACATATTTAATGAGGATTTTCTTACGATGCATGTTCAAGGTGTGGATGCATGGGACGAAATCAATGCTTACCTCGGTCACGTAGCTCCAGATCTTGTGAACAAAATTCATCGATGGACATCTGAAAAAGATCTATTCTCGGAATATCGAGTAGACGAGCAACTTGCGAAGGCGCTCGACAGAAAAGTTTGGCTTCCTTCAGGTGGTTCTCTTGTCATTGACCGTACCGAAGCTATGGTCGTGGTTGACGTAAACACCGGAAAATTCACCGGTAAAGGTGGAAATCTTGAAGAGACCGTCACCAAAAATAATTTGGAAGCTGCGGAAGAGATCGCCCGTCAATTAAGACTTCGTGATCTTGGAGGCATCATCGTTGTTGACTTCATCGACATGGTGCTTGAGTCAAATCGCGACTTAGTTCTTCGTAGGTTGGTGGAATGTCTTGGACGCGATCGAACAAAACACCAGGTGGCTGAAGTAACTTCTCTTGGTTTGGTACAAATGACACGAAAACGAGTGGGGCAAGGTTTGATTGAAGCCTTCTCTACGACCTGTGATCACTGTCAAGGTCGAGGAATTCACGTTTCACTGGAACCCGTTGATAAGCCAGACTTTCATCGAACTAAAACTCATCACCACTATGAAGATGTGCATGACGACAATACCAGTGTTGATCCTGTAACTGATTCTGCAGCTGAATCCAATGGTGAATCTAAATTCGCAGAAAAAGTCGAAAGTAAAAAATCAGTTGCTATCAAAGGCGATCGAAAACGCCCTAGAAGAGGTAAGGGCTAAACATGCCTGCTAAATCGTTAATCGTTCTTGGTTCCACAGGATCGATTGGACGACAGGCTTTGGAAGTGATTGAAGATCCAACCAGCCAGGTAGATGCAGAGGTTATTGGGTTAGCAAGCGCTGGTTCCAACATTGACTTATTCATTGAGCAAGCACTTCGCTACCCAGAAGCAAGATTGGCTGTCTTTTCTCCTGAAGCGGCAGAGCAGATTTCGACACAACTTAATCGTCCGGTCTTGGTCGGTATTGAAGGAGTTAGCGAACTCGCTCGAACTGGTGGTGACACCGTTCTCAATGGCATAGCGGGGGCGGTTGGGTTAGCACCAACTCTCGCGGCATTGGATATTGGATCAAAAGTTGCACTGGCTAATAAGGAATCTCTAGTTGCAGGTGGCGAACTCGTAAAGGCAGCCGCTAAACCAGGGCAACTAATCCCAGTAGATTCCGAGCATTCAGCAATCTTTCAACTCCTTCAAGGCGAAGCGGTAGCGAATGTAAGTAAATTGATTTTGACAGCAAGTGGCGGACCATTTCGAGGGCGCGCATTTGAAGAATTGCATGATGTCACTCCAGAACAAGCCCTCGCACATCCAACATGGTCGATGGGCCCAGTGGTGTCAATAAATTCGGCAACATTGGTTAACAAGGGGCTCGAAGTCATCGAGGCACATCTACTTTTTGATATCAGTTATGATCAAATAGAAGTCGTTATTCATCCGCAGTCGTACATTCACTCACTTGTTGAGTTTGAAGATGGCTCTACCACTGCTCAATTAAGCCCACCGAATATGAAAGTTCCTATAGCCTATTCTCTGACTACGCCCGATCGAGGCTACAGAATTTCAGCGCCTGTTGATTGGTCAAAATCTCATACGTGGCAGTTTTTGCCGATTGATACGCTCTCATACCCAGGCCTTGAATTAGCTTTCGAGTCAGGCAGACGCGGCGGTGTAATTCCAGCAATTTTTAATGCCACCAATGAATCTGCAGTTGCAGCATTTTTATCCGGAAAATTACCCTTTACTTCAATAACAAAGGTTATAGAGCGTGTTTTGAATGATGCAAAAAATGCCCCTTCGCAAAGTATTGATACCATTTTGGATGTTGCAAAGGTTCAGGAGTGGGCACATTTGAAGAGTCAAATACTGATCTCGGAAAGATTGGCTTAGGGAAATGAATTCTGCACTAGGCATTTTGGCATTTGTAGTAGCGCTACTGCTATCGGTGATGCTCCATGAAGCCGGCCACTTTTTCGCCGCGCGAAAATTTGGCATGAAAGTGACAGAGTTTTTTGTCGGATTTGGTCCACGTATATGGTCAGTCATTCGAGGAGAGACGGAATACGGGATCAAAGCAATTCCTGCCGGTGGCTACGTTCGTATTAGTGGGATGACTCCAGCAGAAGAACTCTCGATGGAGGATCAGCCACGAGCCTTTTACCGGGCTCGCATCATTCACAGAATTATTACTTTGGCGGCAGGCTCCATTATTCATTTCCTCATTGGCTTGACTCTACTTTTTCTCTTTTTGTTCACGATCGGGGTCAATACTCCTACGACATCAATTGCCCAAATTTCACCATGCGTTCCATCGAATGTGCTTGTCGGTTGCCAATCTAGCGATTTGATCTCACCAGCAAAGCAGGCAGGCATTCAGGTTGGAGATAAATTAGTGGCGGTTGATGGAAATCGAATTTCCAAGTGGGAAGACGGTACAAAAATATTTAGATCTAATGCAGGAGTTCCAATTCAACTGAACGTGTTGAGGGATGGAAAAGAGATTTCCTTAACTTTAACTCCAGCAAATCTGAAACTTGAGGATGGAAGCAATAGAGGATTTATTGGTATTGGCCCCAAAATAGAACCACAGCGTCTCACCTTCTGGAATTCCACCACAACATCTATCACTATATTTGGAACTCTGACGAAGGCAAGTGTCGAAGGATTGCTTTCTATTCCAAGCAAAATACCAACGCTATGGGGTCAAGTGGTTGATCATAAGACTCGTACTGCTGAAGATTTAGTTGGAGTAGTTGGAGCAGCACGTGCCAGCGGACAAACTTTTTCCGCGACTAACTATTCGGTAAGTGAAAAAATAGGAACATTCTTACTCATGGTCGCAAGTCTGAACATTTTCGTTGGATTATTTAACTCATTGCCAATTCCGCCATTGGACGGTGGTCACATTGCAGTTGCTATTGCTGATGGCATAAGACGGCGCTGGGCAAGATTTAGGGGTAAGTCTGAGCCGTCGCCAATCGATATCGCTCGATTAACTCCCATCACGATCGTCGTGCTAACGGCATTAATCTCCCTATCTCTGCTCTTGTTGGCGGCCGACATATTCAATCCAGTGCGACTAAATCTCTAAGTTAAGGCAGACTAGGAATATGACCGCTATTGACCTTGGAATGCCTCAACTGCCTTTGCCGGTTTTGGCGAGCAGACGGAAAAGTCGAAAACTAAGTGTGGGGGCAGTTGAAGTTGGCGGAGATTCACCAATTTCAGTTCAATCGATGACTACCACGTTGACTGCGGATGTGAACTCTACGTTGCAACAGATTGCTGAGTTAACTGCATCTGGTTGTCAGATCGTGCGAGTCGCAGTTCCAAGTCAAGATGATGCAGATGCACTCAAACAAATTGCAAAAAAATCTCAAATTCCAGTGATCGCTGACATTCATTTTCAACCTAAATATGTTTTTGCAGCAATCGATGCTGGCTGTGCTGCTGTTCGTGTAAATCCAGGCAACATCAAGCAATTCGATGACAAAGTAAAAGAGATTGCGAAAGCGGCGAGCGCATCAGGCACTCCAATTCGTATCGGCGTTAATGCAGGATCACTGGATCCTCGCCTACTTCAAAAATATGGAAAAGCAACGCCAGAGGCGTTGGTTGAATCTGCATTATGGGAATGTTCGTTATTTGAAGAACACGACTTTCGGGATATAAAGATTTCTGTAAAGCACCACGATCCAGTTGTCATGGTGAATGCCTATAAATTATTGGCTGAAAGGTGCGATTATCCGCTGCACCTGGGAGTGACAGAAGCGGGTCCGCTCTTCCAAGGGACGATCAAATCCGCAGTGGCATTCGGAGCACTTTTATCGCAGGGTATCGGAGACACCATTCGAGTCTCCTTATCAGCGCCGCCAGTTGAAGAAGTCAAAGTTGGCATTGCCATATTGGAATCTCTAAATTTGCGCCAACGTCGACTAGAGATTGTTTCTTGCCCATCGTGTGGCCGAGCGCAAGTGGATGTTTACACTTTGGCAGAATCAGTACAAGCAGGTTTGGAAGGCATGACTGTTCCATTACGTGTAGCAGTTATGGGTTGCGTCGTTAATGGGCCAGGTGAGGCCCGAGAAGCAGATCTCGGTGTCGCATCAGGAAATGGGAAAGGTCAAATCTTCGTAAAGGGTGAAGTTATTAAGACGGTCCCGGAATCGCAGATTGTTGAAACCTTGATTGAAGAAGCGATGCGGCTTGCCGAAATAATGGAGGAAGAAGGGGCAGCGTCAGGAGCTCCTTCGGTAACCGTTTCCTAATCTTGTGCAAACGGCAAAAGTAATCCAAGACTCAGATAGAGATTTGGTTCGCTTCATTCTTGAGAAAGACATCATCACGAATGCGTTTCTTCTGGAAAGATTAACGCCTTGGTTGGATGGAAGAATGTCCAGCAACGAATTACGCACCGATGTTTTTGTTGCTGAAGATAGTGAATCATTGGTCTATCTTGGGACCAATTTAGTTCCAGTGCTAAGCCCCAACACTGATCCTCGCGCATTTATCGAGTTAGTAGATTCAACAAAGCGCCGATTTGCATCCATCGTGGGAGATCGATATTCAGTCGATCTGTTGTGGAGCGTGCTTGCACCTTACTTCGAACCACCCCGGGTGTTTCGAAAATCTCAACCGCTGATGACGTTGACTCAGCGAAAAATGGTAAAAGCAGATGCTCGTGTGCGACAAAGTGAGCCGACAGATTTGCCATTGCTATTTCCCGCATGTGTTGCAATGTTTGAAGAGGAGATCGGAATATCACCCACACTGAATGATGGAGGCATTAGTTACCGGAGTAGGTTGGCAGAGTTGATTGTGCAACAAAGATCATTCGTACGCTTTGAGCAAGGTGAATTGATCTTTAAAGCTGAGATTGGAGTGCTGACGCCTCAGGTTGCTCAGATCCAAGGGGTGTGGACTCGTCCAGATCTGCGCGGAATGGGAATTGGAACTTCTGGAATTGCCGCAGTGATCGATCTGATTTTGTTACGCACTCCCACGGTCTCCCTCTATGTCAACGATTTCAATACCCCTGCGCTCAAGGCGTATCAAAAAGTTGGATTCCACCAACACTCAGAGATGGCATCGATCCTGTTTTAGGCTGGGTAGAATCAGACCGTGCTACGAATGACTACTCTCTTTGTGCGGACTTTGCGTGAAGATCCCGCGGATGCCGAAGTTGCTAGTCACAAACTTTTGGTGCGCGCAGGCTATGTGCGACGAATCGCAGCCGGAATCTATTCTTGGTTGCCGCTTGGCTACATGGTGTATCGAAATATTGAAAGCATTGTTCGAGATGAGATGAACAAAGCAGGTTTTCAAGAAGTTCACTTTCCCGCACTCTTACCAAAAGAGCCTTATGAGGCAACGCGACGCTGGGAAGAGTATGGAGACGATCTTTTTCGACTGAAGGACCGCAGAGATTCTGATTATTTGCTCGGTCCAACTCATGAAGAAATGTTTACTTTGATGGTCAAAGGTGAGTACTCGTCGTATAAAGATGTACCCCTGGTTATTTATCAAATTCAAACCAAGTACCGGGATGAAGCCAGGCCACGAAGTGGAATTATCCGTGGTAGAGAATTTGTTATGAAGGATTCCTATTCATTCGATTTAGATGATGCGGGGTTGCAAGTCTCATACGATCGTCATCGAGCTGCTTACATATCACTATTTGATCGTTTAGGGTTGAAATACTCCATAGTAAGTGCCAAGTCTGGCGCTATGGGAGGGTCGGCTTCTGAAGAATTTTTAGCCCCATGTTCTACGGGGGAGGATACATATGTCCTTTGCCCAAGCTGTGGATACGCTGCCAACGTTGAAGCTATGACAACCACTGTCCCCGCAATTGCAGAGCAAAATTTTCCTGCGTTAGAGATTCTGGATACTCCAAATACTCCTACTATCGATTCGTTGGTGGATGTTTTAAATTCTCGTTATGGTGGCGGATTTGCAGCTAGCGATACTTTGAAAAATATTTTGCTCATGGCAGATGGTGAACCTATTTCAGTATTAGTCCCGGGCGATAGAGAAGTAGATTTAAAACGACTCGAAGCTAATCTTCCCGGAGTCCAAGATCTCAGGTTATTTGAAGAAAGTGATTTCTTGTCTCGTCCTGAGTTGGTGAAGGGATATGTAGGACCACAAGATGCCAACAAACTCGGTTTGAAGTTGTATGCCGACCCACGTGTGGCACTTAATACTTCGTGGGTTACTGGAGCCAACATTAAAGATAGGCACGCGCGAAACGTCGTTAATGGAAGAGATTTCAAGGTAGAGAAATATGTTGAAGCGGCAGAAGTTAAACAGGGTGATGCTTGTCCTGAATGTAATTCTGAAATCATCATTGATCGCGCGATAGAAATTGGTCATATATTTCAACTTGGAAGAAAATATGCTGAAGCGTTGAATTTGACGGTGCTGGATTCCGATGGGAAACAACGAGTTCTGACTATGGGCTCTTATGGAATCGGAGTATCCCGGGCGGTAGCAGCCGTTGCCGAACAGTGGCATGACGAACTGGGATTAGTGTGGCCACGAGAGATTGCCCCTGCCGATATCCATCTTGTAGCAGCCGGAAAAGAAGATCATGTGTTCGAAAAAGCAGATCAGATTGCCTCCGAACTCGAAGCAAAAGGATTAAGGGTGCTTTTCGACGATCGAAAAGATGTGAGTCCAGGCGTGAAGTTCAAGGATGCTGAATTAATTGGGGTACCCACGATTGTTGTGGTGGGTAAGGGACTTGCAAACGGCGTGGTCGAAGTCAGAGATCGAAAGAGCTCAGAGAAAAAGGAAATACCAGTAGATGGTGTAGTAACTCATCTGATGGCTTTGTATAAGTGAATTCGATTCCTCTTTTAACTTTGCTTTTTATTTTTTTAGGAGCATTCACGGCTGGCGCACTTGATGCCATTGTCGGTGGCGGTGGATTAATTCAACTCCCAGTGTTGATGATCGGCCTCAAAGAGACACCGATAGCCTCCGTGCTCGGCACCAATAAACTATCGGCGATTTTTGGTACCTCTAGCGCGGCTATTACTTATGCGAAACGCACCAAATTGGATTTACGTATGGCTTTGACGATGGCTCTTTGGGCCGGAGTTGGCAGCGCAATTGGCGCGGGGATAGCAACACTTATTCCAGTTTCAATTTTCAAACCGATTATTTTGTTTTTCTTAATCATTGTCGGCATCTACACCGTGAAAAATCCCAACTTAGGGCTTAAGGAAATTCATAGACATTCGAGATCTCGACTCATTGCATTGGGATCGATCATTGCATTAGTAATCGGATTTTATGATGGTGCGATAGGACCTGGAACGGGTTCATTCTTAGTTTTTGCCCTCGTTGGTCTGCTTGGCTATGAATTTCTGAGAGCATCAGCTATCGCCAAAGTTGTCAACGTGGCCACAAACTTTGCGGCGATCGTGGTGTTTGGATTTAACGCCCACATTATTTTTGTTCTGGGTTTATGCATGGCTGCTTTTAACGTGATGGGTGCTCTGGTCGGCTCCAGGCTGGCTATTAAGGGCGGATCCAAACTGGTTCGTCGATTCTTTTTGGTTGTGGTTACCTTGCTAATTGTTCGATTGACTTGGGATGTCTTTCAGATTTAATAACTCGCCGTAGTTTGATTGGCTAGAGCGATGGGCTACTCTGGTATTACAACTTCATAGGAGGATCAAGTGTCGGACCTTGAATACAGTTCGATCGAGACAAAACTTATAGCCGCTCTAGAGCCTCCTGTGGCAGAAATGGGATTTGAGATTGAATCCCTGCAGATTTCATCAATTGCTAAAGAGCGCATCATTCGAATCGTGATTGATAGAGATGGTGGCGTATCCCTGGATAACGTTGCTGAAGTCTCACAACGCTGTTCTGAAATTCTGGATACGACTGAGTCTGTTGCGAATCTAGATTCTTACTTATTAGAAGTCACATCTCCTGGAGCGGATCGGCCGCTAACCTTGCCTAAGCATTGGAAGCGCAATATTGGACGATTAGTAAGGTTCACCTTCCAAAACGAAGAGTCTTTGATTGGAAGAATAATTGCTGTTAGTGATGGTGAAGTTGAACTCTCTCTTGAAGCCGATCGGGAAAAGTTAAAGGGGAGAAAGACCGCTCAAGGTCCTTTGAAAAAGTATAAATTTGCTGAAATTTCCAAGGCGCGAATTGAAATCGAATTCAATCGGGAGTCGCAGCATGGACATTGACCTTAAAACTTTAAGTGCGTTAATTGCTGAAAAGGGAATATCAATGTCCGCTTTGTTGCCAGCATTACGTAGTGGATTGCTCGCTGCCTATCAAGCGATGCCAAATGCACAGAACGGCGCTTGGGTTGAAATTGAAGAGGAGAGCGGTCGCGTAAGTATAAAAATTGCGCAGAAAGATGAAGAAGGTAACCAAACGGGCACGCAAGATGTCACCCCCCGCGGATTCGGACGTGTAGCTTCACAGGAAGCTAAAAAAGTTGTGATGAAAGCCATGAGGGATGAGAAAGATCGTGCAGTCATTGGCGAATTCTCAGCCGCGGTAGGTGACATCGTTACGGGCGTAATTCAACAGGGGCGTGATCCCAAGTTGGTTTATGTTGATTTGGGCAAGGCTGAAGGGACTATTCCGCCGTCAGAGCAAGTGCCGGGTGAAAAGTATCAACATGGGGCATTTATAAAAGCATTGGTTGTCGAAGTGAAGATGACCCCGAGAGGACCTCAAATTACGTTATCTCGTACGCATCCAAATTTGGTGAAGAAACTTTTCGAGTTAGAAGTTCCAGAAGTGGCTTCTGGTTTAGTGGAAATTAAAGCGGTTTCAAGAGAGGCGGGCCATCGATCGAAAATGGCCGTCCTGTCACACCGAAATGGAGTTAATCCCAAAGGTGCTTGCATTGGTCCTATGGGACAGCGATCTCAGAACGTCACCAACGAATTGAATGGTGAAAAAATTGATATCGTTGAATGGTCGCTAGACCCCGCTAAATTTTTATCGGAAGCGTTGGCTCCATCCCGGGTGGTTTCTGTAGAGATCGTCGATCTAGAGGCCCGCATAGCCAGGGTCGTCGTACCCGATTTCCAACTCTCGCTAGCGATTGGCCGAGAGGGGCAAAATGCCCGGTTGGCCGCTCGTCTGACCAGTTGGAAGATCGACATCCGTTCCGACGGAAGTGGCTCGGAAAGTACTCCCGACAGGGGGTAGAGTAGGCGATGTCCGTCCTACTTAGGGAGCGAAAGCGAATGAGCACCCGATGATTTCCCAGCTGATGACTCAGTTGGAATTAGCACTATGAGTACGTCCGTGAATTAGCGAAGGTCGGCAGGGATGCGGGCCAACGCGAATTCAAACCCTGAAGGAGAAGTGTGGCCAAGGTCCGCGTTTATGAGCTCGCAAAAGAGCTCGGAGTTGATAGCAAGAAAGTGCTCTCGCTCCTACAAGATATGGGCGAATTCGTCCGCTCAGCTTCATCAACAATTGAAGCCCCAGTTATTCGTAGATTTCGAGAATTGCATCCAGAGTTAGGTGCAGCGCAAGTTCCTGTTGAATCTAAGGCGCCAGCAAAAAAAGCTCCTGCTAAGAAGGCGGCTGCCAAGAAGGAACCCGAAGATGACATTCGAATTGAAGATTTGGAAGCTGAGACAGTTGCTGCTCTCGAAGCAGCACTGAAACTTCGTGAAGAGAAGGCCCGAGAAGAGAAAGCCCGCGAAGAGCGAGCCCGCGAAGATCTTCCAAAACCACCAAGCCCTTCTGGTATGCCTCGACCAGCAGCACGCCCGGGTGGCAATAATCCGTTCTCTTCACCTTCGGGTGATCGGATGCCACGACCTCCGGCACGTCCTGGCAATAACCCATTCTCCTCACCGGGTGATCGAGCACCGCGCCCGCCTGCCAGACCCGGTGGACCAGGTGGAACTCGTCCGGGTGGACCAGGTGGACCAGGTGGACCAGGTAGATCTGGACCCGGTGGCAGGCCTGCCGGCCCTGGTGGTGTGCGTCCAGGTTTTGCGGCCAGACCTCGTCCGCAATCTGCGCCCTCCGATCGCGGTGGCGCTCGCCCTGGTGGCGGATTTGGCGGAAGCGGTAGCGGCGGTAGTGGCGCTGGTGGGTACTCAGGATCTAGGCCTGGTGGTGGCGGCGGGTTTGGCGGCGCCAATCGAGGCACTAGTGGCGGATTTGGCGGCGGCGGATTTGGCGGTGGACCGGGTGGACCGGGTGGACTGGGCGGACCGGGTGGACCTGGTGGACCGGGCGGCAGAGGTGGAAGCGGACGCGGTGGAAGCGGCCGTGGAAATGCGGCTGGTGCCTTCGGTAAGCAAGGTGGCAAGTCGAGCAAATCGCGAAAGAGCAAAAAAATCAGGCGCGAAGAGTTTGACAATATGCAGGCCCCCGAATTGGGAGGCGTCATTGTTCCCCGTGGAGATGGTTCCACTGTTGTGCGTATGCCTCGAGGTGCATCGCTGACTGATTTTGCTGAGAAAATCAATGCAAATCCAGCAATGCTTGTGACTGCATTATTTAATTTAGGTGAAATGGTCAACGCAACCCAATCGGTAGATGAAGATACGTTTACGCTTTTGGGAGCCGAACTTGGTTACGTTGTTCAAATTGTTTCGCCTGAAGATGAAGATAAAGAACTTCTCGAAGAATTCGATATTGATCTTGAGGCTGAATTAGCTGGAATTACTGAAGACGATTTAGTTTCCCGACCACCGGTCGTTACAGTGATGGGTCACGTTGATCATGGTAAAACACGCCTGCTCGATGCTATTAGACAGACTGAAGTCGTTCGACACGAAGCCGGTGGAATTACTCAGCATATTGGCGCATATCAAGTTCACAAGGAGCACGAAGGTATCAATCGAGCAATCACCTTCATTGATACCCCAGGCCATGAGGCTTTCACTGCCATGCGTGCCCGAGGCGCGAAAGTCACTGACATTGCGATCCTCGTGGTTGCAGCGGATGACGGTGTCATGCCTCAAACAATTGAAGCATTGAATCATGCTCAAGCAGCAGATGTTCCAATTGTGGTTGCTGTGAACAAGATTGATAAAGAAGGGGCAAACCCGGCAAAGATTCGTCAGCAACTCACCGAGTACAACTTGATTGCTGAAGAGTATGGCGGGGAAACAATTTTCTGTGATGTTTCAGCGAAGAGCGGACAAGGTATTGAAAACTTGCTTGAATCAGTGCTTCTTACGGCTGATGCAGCATTAGATCTACGCGCTATTGCTGATACTGATGCGCGTGGTGTAGCAATCGAAGCTCATCTCGATCGTGGCCGTGGACCGGTAACCACGATGCTCATTCAACGTGGAACATTGCGAGTTGGAGACTCCATCGTTGCCGGAGGGGCTTTCGGCCGCGTGCGTGCCATGCTCAATGATTCGGGCGAGAGCGTGGAGTTGGCTGGGCCTTCTGATCCAGTTCAGGTACTCGGGTTTACCTCTGTTCCAAACGCAGGCGATAAATTCTTGGTCGCTGAAGATGACAGAACTTCTAGGCAGATTGCTGAGAAGCGCCAAGCTGCTGAGCGAAATGCTGCACTTGCGAAGGCTCGAAAGAAAGTTTCACTTGAAGACTTTCTCGAACAATCCAAAATTGAAACCCTTAATCTCATTCTTAAGGGCGATGTTTCGGGTTCGGTTGAAGCTCTTGAAGATTCACTACTCAAGATTGAAGTTGGCGAGGGAGTTGATCTTCGAGTCATTCACCGAGGTGTTGGAGCTATCACCAAGAACGATATAACTCTTGCTTCGGCTTCTTCCGCTGTCGTTATTGGTTTTAACGTCCGACCAGATGGACAAGCTGCACAATTGGCAGACCGCGAGGGAGTAGATGTTCGTTATTACTCTGTGATTTACCAAGCTATTGAAGAAGTGGAGAAGGCTCTTAAGGGCATGTTGAAGCCAGAATTTGAAGAGGTCACACTTGGTTCAGCTGAAATCCGAGAAATTTTCCGATCGAGCAAATTCGGCAATATCGCGGGAAGTATTGTTCGCGATGGCATTATCAAGCGAAACGCGAAAGCTCGAGTCCTGCGTAATGGTGTCGTAGTTGGAGACAACTTAAGTGTTGAAAGTTTGCGACGCTTCAAGGACGACGCCACCGAAGTTCGAGATGGATACGAATGCGGTATTGGACTGGGTTCATTCAACAACATTCAAGAGGGTGACGTGATCGAAACCTTCGAGATGCGAGAGAAGGCACGTGCTTAACAATGGCTGGCTCACAACGATCGCGTAAAGTCGCAGATCGCATCCACGAAGTGGTTGCAGAAATGTGTGAACGCAAGATCAAAGATCCAAGATTAGGTTTTGTGACCATAACCGAAGTCAGGGTTAACCCAGATTTACAGCACGCTGCCATCTTTTACACGGTTTTTGGAGATGCCGAGGCTCGTGCGGGAACTGCAGCAGCCTTTGAGAGTGCTAAAGGTTTAATTCGATCAGCGGTTGGAAAAGAATTAGGCGCCAGAGTAACCCCAACTCTGGAATTTATAGCCGATGCCATTCCAGAAACAGCGGCGCACATGGAAAAACTGTTAGCAGAGACTGCCGCACATGATGCAGAGATAGCAGCAGCCTCAAGCAATTCTTCCTTTGCAGGTGATGCTAATCCGTATAAAGAGCATCGTGAACGAATCAATAAGTTTGATGAGTGAGCCGACCGGATTCGTACTTATTAATAAAGAATCTGGCTGGACGAGCCACGATGTGGTCGCAAAAGCTAGATCAATTCTCAAAACTCGGGCGATTGGGCATGCTGGCACGTTAGATCCGATGGCAACAGGTCTATTGATACTTGGCGTCGGTTCTGCCACCAAATTGCTCAATTATCTTTCAAACCAACCGAAAACTTATAAGGCGACAATCCGGTTGGGAGTTGCAACCGAAACTGATGATGCGGATGGAGAGATCACCGAGGTGAGAGACGCTTCCGACTTATCTCAAGATCAAATTCTGAACGCTTTAAAAAATTTTATCGGCGAGATTCAACAAATCCCGAGCAAATATTCAGCTATCAAAGTAAATGGGGTGAGGTCTTACACTCGGGCTCGCTCGGGGGAGGAATTTGAATTGCCTTCTCGCCTAGTCACTATCTACGACATAAAAATTGGAGAAATTCAAAAATTTGAAGATCGAGTAGATATCGAAGTTTCAGTCTCTTGCTCTTCGGGGACATATATTCGTGCTATTGCCAGGGATCTTGGTGAATTGTTGGGCGTCGGGGGGCATTTGATCAAATTGGATCGAGAATCCATTGGAGAATTCGCCGTCACGGATGCTCATAAAGTCGGCGAACCCTTCAAAATTCTTCCTATGAGCCAAGTTGCTCGGAAATTATTTCCGGTACGAGTTTTGAGTGATGCCGAGCACCTTGAAATTGCCTATGGAAGGGGCATCGCCTCCAATTCTACTGATGCCTTAACTGCTGGATTAGCGCCTGGGATGCAAAGTGATGCAGAGTTAGTAGCATTGTTGGAGAATCGTTCTGGGAGAGCTCATCCAATCAAAGTATTTCAAGGAAGGAACTAGCGGTGAAGAAATACCACAAACGTTCCATCCCTTTATTTGCTGTAACAAGTAGAGGAAATCGATGAGTACCGGAAAATCAGTCGTTGCCATTGGAATCTTCGATGGAGTTCACATTGGTCACCAAAGAATTTTGGAGCAAGCCAGACTCAGAGCCAAAGAATTGGGAGTCGAAGCGATCGCATTGACATTTGATCCCCATCCCACAGCAATCTTGGCGCCAGAGCATCGACCAAATCAGCTCACGACCTTGAATTACCGTGCTCGATTGATTAAATCAATCGGAATCGATGCAATGGTTGCGCTCACCTTCGATCAAAGATTTGCAAATCTGAGTCCAGCCGAATTTGAACAAGATATTTTGATTAATCAACTCGATGTTCAAGCAATTTACGTCGGTGACAATTTTACATATGGACACAAGGCACTTGGAACTGTTGAATCCCTCAAAGAGTCCAAATTACTCTCAAATCGGGAGGTCCATGGCGAACCGCTGACAGTTTTTGGCGGCGAAACCGTGTCGTCAACCTTGATAAGAAAATATGTTCACCGGGGCAATGTCGAACATGCGTGGAAATTGTTGACTCGCCCTCATGTTGTTGAGGG
Organism: uncultured Actinomycetes bacterium; assembly: GCA_964343565.1. Lineage (GTDB taxonomy): Bacteria > Actinomycetota > Actinomycetes > Nanopelagicales > Nanopelagicaceae > CAYFKL01. The sequence goes on along the minus strand of CAYFKL010000001.1, from coordinate 6,943 downwards.
AACCGTGGTGCATGGAGATGCCAGAGGCCGAGAATTAGGTTATCCAACTGCAAATTTTGGTTTTACTTATCCAGCCGCAATTCCTGCGGATGGAGTCTATGCCGGTTGGTTACATGCCGATGGAGAGAGCTGGCCAGCAGCAATTTCGATTGGAACTAACCCCACCTTCAATGGTGCAGATCGGCGAGTAGAGGCACATGCTCTGGGGCGAACAGATTTGGAACTTTACGGCAAGAGTGCTGCTATTTCATTCGGTTGGAGGTTGCGTGAGACTCTGAAGTTCGATGGGATTTCCGAACTTCTAATTCAGATGAAATTGGACTGTGATCGCGCCAGCGAATTAACAGCTTCTTCTTCGTCTAAATATCTTTAGACATCATTCTTTCGACGTCGAAGCACAACGAAGGTTAGTCCTCCACCTAATGCGAATGCGCCAACAAGTGCTAACCCTCCGGTTAGTACTTCATCACCGAAATGTTCGTGTTCCTCGTGCTCTCGCCAGCCACCGGGACCATCATCACCCAAACGAGGTCGTTGACGATCGTTTTGGGGTGCATTCTGATTTGGTGCCATAACCTGATTTGTTGGTGGCGTTCCAGGATTATTTAAATCATCTGCCTGCGCTATGGCAGTTGTGAAGATCGGCGTGCTTAAAAGCAATGAGGAGAGAAAAATTCGAATGGTTAAGCGCATGCCCTCATCGTTGCACATTTTTCGTTAACCGGCGAGCAAGACTCCCACGTAGAGCGCGGCGAGAGCACTAGTTCCAGAAAGCGCTCCCCAGAGAGCGATTTGAACTGTGCTTTTTGCACGGGTGTGAACGTATGCAGCAATACCCGAGATCGCAACGAGAATAAACTTGACTCCAAGAACTGCGTGGTACTGAGCATTAGCATCTGCTGGGAGATTACTGAGATTCCACATACCGCTGAGTATGAGCAAGAAATAGGCTGGCCAAGCAATTCGGTTATATGCAGCTGCAACTTTTCTCGGTAAGTCTTCACCGTTTTTTCTGAGTACAGGTACCAAAGCGGCCAACACGAGTTGTCCACCTACCCAGACGGTTGCGCCAAGAACATGTAAAAAAATGCGCAAGCCATCACTGAAATTTGCGATCATGTATCACCTCAGGTATTCGTGGATTGATTCGTGTCGGCGTTCGATCTCTGCAGCCTCTTCACTTCGATTTAATTTGTTCAATATTTCGATAAGTAATCGCTCAAACTTAACAATTTCATCTAACTCTGATTCGTCAGAAGCCTGCTCGATCTCAATTGCTTCCGTGATTAACTTGAGAGCCTCCTCGAAATCGCCTTCCAGGAGTAAGCATTGAGCGAGGGGCATCAGTGCCACGGTGCTATGTATTCGTTTCCCTAGAGTTGTGAATAAATCCAGACTTCTTTGGGCGGCGCGGTGTGCTTCTGGAATGCGATTCAATGACACAAATACTTCGGCTACGCCTGAATCGGCAATCGCCAAATCGAGAGTGCTCTCGAGATTCTTGAAACTCTCTCTTGCGGTCTCCAATTTTTCCAAAGCAAGATCTGCTTGGCCGATCTGGAGAAGAGCACGTCCCAAGAAGAACATGTCTTGCGCCGCTACATGTTTGTCAGATATGCCTTCTCCGGCTTCGCTTGTTGAATATGAAAGATACTTTGCCGCAATTGCAAAATCTTTAGTGTCGTAAGCCCAACGACCGATCATGCAATCTATTTCTCCAACCTCTGGCTGTGATTCGCGGTGAAAAAGTTCGCTTACTTGGATGAGCTCATCAAGCGCAGCCTGATGTTCGCCAATTGCTTTCAAATTATGAGCTACGCCAGCTCGTGATCTGCCTAATGAACTGTTATCTGTGGTTTCTTCTCGTTCTAAAATATCTACTGATTCCTGAGCGCATGCCAATGCTTCTGCATACTTGTTTCGACTGTAGAGATGAGCGCTGATCCGGTAGAGAATATCTGCGCGCTGGGCACCGGTGCTATTGGGCAATTCTTCCCAGAGATCTTCCTCGGTAACGTGCTCTTCATCCATGGAGTTATCTAAGCACTCTATGCCGGGTTACTTGGTTAGCACCACGATGAGCGCGGCAGCAAATTGGGTCGCAAATGCTCCAGCCGTTAATGCGTGAAAGAGTTCATGAAAGCCAAACCAGTTCTTGGAGAAGTTAGGTCGTTTCAAGGCATAAATAATTCCCCCCACGGTGTATAGCAAGCCGCCCGAGAGGATGAGCACGAATACTGCAACGCCTCCAGCTCGCCAAAACTGAGGCAGATATGCCAGCGCTACCCAGCCGAGCAGACAATAGACAGGCACGTATAGCCATCTCGGGGAGTTGATCCAGATGATGCGAAAAAGTGCGGCGAGGACGGCACCACCCCAAACTCCGCTCAACAGATAAACGCGAGGTCGGCCTTCGAGCAAGATGAGTGCAAAAGGTGTGTAGGTTCCGGCAATCAATAAGGGGATGTTTGCATGATCGATACGGCGCCACACGGCTTTGATTTCTGGCCGCCATTTTCCCCGATGATAGAGAGCGCTACAGGTAAAGAGTCCAACTGCAGTTAATGTGTAGAGCGCTCCGGCTATGCGTCCCTGCAATGTGGCAGCCAAGGTTACTAACGTCAATCCGGCAACCAACGAGAGCGGAGACATGATGAGGTGAATAACTCCACGCAGCTTTGGAGGTTGCGGAAAGGAGTTATCAGCCTTGTTGTCTTTTGCCAGATTCGGAGCAACTGCGCCACTCATACGGCCATCCTAGATTATTAATTTGGAAAGTCGTCATACGGAAAGCAGATCTCAAATTTCTTGAATTTGCACCTCTATGAAGCGGCATCTGGCCTGCAATTGCCTAGAGTGAGGGCATGGACTTCTCGCCTGAGCACCGACCCTGGGGGAGGTACCAGGTGCTGCAATCAAGTGAGTCTCATCAGGTTAAGTGTATTTGGGTGACTCCAGGCAAACGCTTGTCTTATCAGCGGCATAAGTTTCGAGCTGAACATTGGTTCATTATTTCGGGAATTGCAGAGGTAACGCTGGATGGCTCGGTAATCGAATTAAGTCCGGGAATGAGTATCGATATCCCTCAAGGTCAACTCCATCGAATTGCAGCTACCACTTCGGAAGTGGTTTTTATCGAGGTTCAGACGGGAACTTATTTTGGTGAGGACGATATCGAGAGGGTCGAAGATGATTTTGGCCGCAATTAGATCGGATCGTAGATAGATGCCAAATAAGAAGAGATGGATCGGGCTACTTTTTATTTCACTCGGTGTATCGATGATTATTGTCGATGCCACCATTGTGAATGTAGCGATTCCCAATATTTTTGTTGATCTAAAGATCTCGACGACGCAAGCTCAATGGATTCAAGAAATCTACACTCTGGTTTTCGCATCTCTGTTACTCGTCTTTGGTAGATGGGCGGACAGATTCGGTAGGCGGAAAATGTTCGTGATCGGGATATTGATTTTTGCCCTTTCAAGTGTGGTGGCAGCAAACGTTGGAAGTGGCGATGCCTTGATTATGGCCAGGCTAGTTCAAGGGATAGGCGGCGCGATGATGTTGCCAACTTCGCTATCTCTGCTCAATTCAACTTTTTTTGGTAAGGAGCGAGGCATCGCTTTTGCCATTTGGGGTTCCACAATTGGCGCGAGCGCCGCGCTTGGTCCGCTGCTTGGGGGATACTTAACGACCTCGCAATCGTGGCGCTGGGCGTTCGGAATAAATATTCCGATTGGAGCCATCGTTCTCATTGGCTTATTGATCTTTGTCAAAGAATCACGGGGAGAAAGTGAGAGCGGTGCTGATTATTTCGGCGCGCTACTTTCGGTGCTTGGGATTGGCAGCATAGTTTTTGGGCTTATCGAAGGAAGAAATTACGGTTGGTGGAGTTCGCTCAATCAGAGTTTTGACTTGGGTGGAATTTCAATCATTCCAATGATGTTCATTCTCGGATTGGTCTTGCTATCAATCTTTGCTCGAACACAGATCGCTCGAAGCAAGAAGGGGCAACCCGTTCTTTTTGATGTGAATCTACTGCGAATAGGAACTTTTAGAAATGCAAATATTGCTGCTGGGATCGTGAGCCTAGGTGAGTTCGGTTTACTTTTCTCACTTCCTCTCTGGCTACAAAATGTTTTGGGATATTCGGCGTTTGGAACCGGCGTTATTTTGCTCTCCTTGGCAGTTGGTTCAATTCTCGCTAGCGGGGCTGGTGGCGCTTTGGGTGCAAAGCGAGGCCCAGTCTTCGTCGTTCAAATAGGAATTTTCCTAGAATTATTAGGTGTAGCCGGAATTGCACTCATCATTTCTCCAACCACAAAAGTAATTTTGATTATCATTCCGCTCTTTATTTATGGATTGGGTGTTGGACTGGCAACCGCACAGCTAACTGGCGTTGCTTTGAGCCAAATTCCAGTTGAGAAAAGCGGTCAAGCATCAGGCATGACCAGTACCACCCGGCAGATTGGATCAGCGCTTGGCATAGCGATACTGGGAACGGTGCTCTTCGCCAGTTTTGGTGCAACTCTGAGAGCGGCGGTCCCGGATCAACGCATTAGTTCCGCCATTGTAAATTCGGCTGGTGGTGCGATCGAGGCTCTCTCTCGCGATCCTAAAAATAACTACATAGTTGAGCAGTCGAAGGAAGCTCTAACTCAAGGCAGTAGAACTTCAGCCTATGTTGCCTCTGCATTCTTGCTGATTGGTTGGTTCGCTACTCGATCTTTATCGCGAAAGGAGTCTCGTTGAAACGATTAACTCTGTTCTCACTCTATATTGGTTTACTTTTTGATATTGCGACTGTAATCGGTTTTCCATTAGTTGCTGGCAGTCAAGTGACGATGTCACTTCGAATCTCGGCGCTGGTAGGAATCATCTTGTATGCGGGTGCGATTCGTTCGGTGCTGCGTCCAGATAAATTCACTGCAGTATTTGCCATCATTTTCGCAGTCAACACGATTTTCGTAAGTCTCAAAGGATCGGCTGGAGGAAATTTATTTCTCATAATTGTGTCGATGATAAGTGCGATCGGCTTATGGTTAATAGCTCGTCAAACAGGGAGAAGATGATGGCTAATTTGAGTACTAGAGAACGTCGATCGATTTTGTTTGTTGTCGCGTTAACTCTCATGATGGTGGTTTCTGCGGTGAGTGGACTCAATGTGGCACTTCCCAGCCTCGCTAGAGCTACTGGAGCCACTCAGCGTGAAATGCAATGGATTGTTGATGCTTACACAGTAGTTTTTGCCGGTCTTTTACTCTTTTCGGGAGCGGTTGGGGATCGCTTTGGGCGCAAGAATATTTTAATCGTGGGAGTTGTTGTCTTCGGAGCGGCTGCCTCGTTCGCACTTATTTTCCACCAACCAGTTCAATTAATTGTCATACGTGCGCTCATGGGAGTTGGTGCGGCATTTGTAATGCCAACCACGCTTTCAATTATTACGACCTCCTTTCCCCCCGATGAGAGAGGTAAAGCGGTTGGAGTCTGGGTTGCCGTTGTAGGTGGAGGGGCCGTTATCGGATTAATAGGAACGGGAATTCTTTTAGAATTCTTTGACTGGAGTTCCTTCTTCGCCTTGAATGTCTGCCTAGCGATACTAGGTTTAATTGGCACTATTACCTCGATACCAAATTCTAAAGACCCACAACCTCATCGCCTTGATGTTGTTGGTGCGGTTCTTTCGCTCCTCACGGTAACAACCTTGGTATATGCCATCATCGAAGGGCCTGTTAAAGGATGGTCAAATACTTACGTCATCACTAGTTTCGTGATAGGGGCGGTAGGTGCAATAAGTTTTGTTAAGTTTGAACTCTCAGCTAAAGAGCCCATGCTTGATCCGAGACTCTTTAAACTACGAGGATTTGGAATCGGATCATTATCACTTACTATTCAATTTTTCGCGGCCTTCGGATTCTTCTTCACGATACTTCAGTACTTGCAATTTGTTATTGGATATTCGGCTTTGAAGGCAACTTTGTGCATGCTCCCGATGCCCCTAGCCATGGCACCACTTGCACGAAATGCTCCAAGAATTGCGGCGAAAGTGGGCTTGAATAGAGTTGCCGGATTCGGGTTGGCGTCGATGGCTTTTGGATTCTATCTTTTCTCGCAACTACTAACGACTGATTTTGTCTATTGGAAATTTATGCTTTGTTTACTTTTCTTTGGAATGGGTATGGGTGCCGCTGGAACTCCAGCTACTACCGCTATTGTTTCCTCTCTTCCAGATTCGAAGCAGGGAGTTGCTTCTGCAGTAAACGATACCTCCAGGGAATTTGGAAGTGCACTTGGGATAGCAATTCTTGGTTCAATTCTCAACAATCACTATCGGGATTCTATTTCATCAGCACTTACTCAACTACCACCGCAAATTCAAGATGGGGTTAAGGGTTCAATTGCATTTGTCCAGAGTGACGTTTTGAAAAAAATGAACTTTGATGCATCTGCGCTGGTGGAAAGAGCAAAAATATCTTTCCTTGACGGTGTTCACGCTGCATTTATGACAACTTCGATTGTCCTGATCGTAGCGGCAATCGTGGTATTCAAATTTGCACCGGCTAAAGATTAGGATTTGGGCGTCTGCTATCGATGACACCAGTGTTGAATCCAGCAAGATTCAATCCACCGTGAAAACGTGCATGTTCGATCTTGATGCACTTATCCATCACTGCAGTAATTCCAGCTGCGTGGGCTCGATCTGCAGTGGCTTGATCGAAAATTCCTAGCTGGGCCCAAAAAACCTTGCTCTCTTTGGCCATCGTTTCGTCTAAAACTCCGGGTAAATCCTCGGCTTTCCTAAACACATCAACGATGTCTGGAATAACAGGGACTTCAGCAAGCGATGGATAAACAGGCAAACCTAAAATATCTTTTAACTTTGGGTTAACTAAATAGAGTTGATAATTGCTCGAGGAGAGCAGATAAGTTGTAACAAAATAAC